>NZ_JBFRGD010000003.1:0-465642 GCF_052115165.1 Paenibacillus sp. 2TAB23 | reverse complement strand
TGCTTTCGGTAAAATAGTTTGCAGAATATTCGATAACCTAGTAGACTTTTTCATGAGGTCGCCTCGTTTCGGATGTTTGTAGGGGTACAAACAGTTTACCGAATAGGCGGCCTTTTTTCATTCCATTTTTTGGTTAATCAACAGACCTGTACAAAGTACAACGAAAACCGGAAATTCCGTTGAAACAAACTAGAATCTGCTGATTTCATTGCAGAAACTGCAATGTAGAGGTGTGATGGCGTGCTAACTGGTCATTCTACTGCAGAAACTGCAACGTAGGGCGGATGTTACTTGGGGGAGGGGGAGTTACTTAGTGTTGTTCGCGCTAAAGTGGAACCACGCTGCAGAAACTGCAACGTAGGGCGGATGTTACTTGGGGGAGGGGGATTTACTTAGTGTTGTTCGCGCTAAATTGGAACCACGCTGCAGAAACGCAACATAGCTCAGACGTTACTAGGGTTTTGGAGTAACCTAGTATAGTCTGAGCTATCGTGGAAGTTATGCTGCAGAAAGTGCAATAGAAACCTCACATCTGCTGCCACCTGAGAGGCTGCGTTGTACAAAGTACAACGAAAACCGGAAATTCCGTTGAAACAAACTTGAATCTGCTGATTTCATTGCAGAAAATGCAATGTAGAGTGGTTGTTGGCGTGCTAACTGGTCATTCTACTGCAGAAACTGCAACGTAGGGCGGTATAGATAGTTAGACAACCAGTTGTAACTGAGGGTTTCTTGCTGTCTACTTTTCATGGCATGGTCAGTCTGATTAATGGAGAATGACTTCCGCTTGAATAAGCACCTTCTCATATCGGGTATTCGGATTTAGGATCCGCCATAGCATTTTATCTACGGCTCTTTTGCCAAGCAGCTCTTTGTCTACGTTAACGGTAGCAAGAAATGGCACCTCGGGATACGTATTATCGAAGCCGGTAAAAACAAGGCTTTCAGGTATGCTTATGTCCATTTGACGCAGGATGTCCAGCGCTACCTTAGCAAAAATATCATTCGCGCAAACGAATACCTCAGGCAATCCATGCTCTATAACGGCAGCTTGTAGCGTGTCTTGAATCTGCTCAATCTCTGGACCGTTCAAGGATGGAATCTGATTCAGTTCAATGCCGTGGTCGTCAAGAGCGGAACGAAAGCCAAGGAATCGTTCATAGAAGCTGTGCGCATCGCGTATATTCCCCAGAAACTGAAAGTTGCGATATCCTTTCCGTATGACATACTCCATGATTTCCCGCATGCTCGATAGGTTGTCCGTAAAGACAGAATCACAATGGAAGCTTGGCTCCACATGATCAACCATAACGATAGGGATACCGATTCGTTTGATTTCTTGCAAAATTTGCGTAGAAATCGTACCGACGGTAATGACGCCCATGATTGCTTCCGGCTTCAGCAAGGAAAACATGGAATCATCCGAGGGCTCGGTCAAGGTCAGTATATTGATTCCTTGTTGATTCAGACGAGAGGAAATGCCGTTAAATACGGGACCCCAATAAACGGAATCCGTATTCTGATAGCGAACGTTCGGAAATAGCACAAGAACCGTTCCCGTCCATTGTCGCGGTTCCATTGTGCGAAGCTCATTGGACAACTGTCCGGCAGGAGCATCCTTGAAGTAGCCAAGCTGCCCCGCAGCTTTATAAATAAACTCTCTCGTTTGCGGGCTTACGCCGGATTTGCCAGAAAGGGCGCGTGATACGGCGAATTTGGAAAGGCCCGTAAGGTCGGCGATGGATTGTATCGTTACTTTTTTACGCATGGATTCAGCCTACTTTGTTTGGAGTATTGAGATGATAAGCCTATCGGTTTAATGCTCTGTACGATAATCATTTGATACCTATTTTACAGGAAACGAATGTGCAGTAAACGTTATTTTTGAGAATTGTTTAATTGTTAGTTTATTTTTCATAAATGTTATTTTTGTTATTTTGTAATCGGTTGTCGATAAGCTGAGGAAATGGAACGAGTCTCACTCAAATTTTATAGTTTCGTAGCAATTAGGTCACAAATAACAAACGCTAATAAAATAACAAAAATCGTTGACCGTTAGGCAGAATGTGTTAGAATATGTTAGGTGAAGTTGGTGTGATGAAAACAAAAAACGAGCCTGACATTCGGGAGGACACAATGAGAGCGACACAACAAGTACTAAATAATTGGAAATTTAAAGCTTGCGAGGAAAAGGAATGGCTGCAAGCAGTCGTTCCGGGCTGTGTGCATACCGATCTGCTTCGCAATGGGAAGATCGAGAATCCGTTTTATGCGACGAATGAGCATGACCTGCAATGGATTGATAAAATAGATTGGGAATATGAATCGCAGTTCGACGTGCCTTCGGAGCTGTTGCAGTCGTCTGTGCTGGAGCTCGTTTTTGACGGTCTGGATACTTATGCGGATGTATACTTGAATGGACAGCATGTCCTATCCGCAGATAATATGTTCCGAGCGTGGAAGGCTGACGTGAAGGCAATCGTGAAGCCTCAACAAAATCAATTGCTTATTAAATTCCGTTCTCCGGTTCAGGAGGACCTGCCGAAAATCGATAAGCTAGGCTACAACCTACCGGCTTCGAATGACCAATCCGAGCTTGGCGGGCTTGGTGCTCAGAAAGTTAGTATTTTTGCACGAAAAGCGCCTTATCATTATGGATGGGACTGGGGTCCTCGATTCGTAACGAGCGGGATATGGCGGGAAGCGAGGCTTGAAGGATGGTCGAACAGCAAAATTGCTGACGTGCATATCCAGCAGGATGAAGTAACGGCCTCACAAGCCGATTTGACGGTTTTTGTGGAAATAGAAGCTGAGTCTGCTTGGCACGGTACGGTTAGAATAAGCACGGAAAACTTTACTTGGGAACAGGAAGCGAGCATTGAACAGGGAGTCCAGACCATAGAAATCAAGGCGGTTATCCCTGACCCCAAGCTATGGTGGAGTAGAGGGCTTGGAGAAGCTAACCTTTATACCTTCACGGCTGAGCTTCTTAACGGCAAGGACTTGATCTCGGAACGCTCTGCACGAACTGGCTTGCGTTCTGTCCGCCTAGTGCGCGACAAAGATGATAAGGGAGCCAGCTTTTATTTTGAACTGAATGGTGTACCTGTCTTTGCCAAAGGCGCCAATCATATTCCGAATGACAGCTTCATCACAAACGTGACCGACGAACGCTACCGTCATGAAATCGTGGCGGCAGTTGAATCCAACATGAACATGCTGCGCGTTTGGGGCGGCGGAATATATGAGCAGTCGGTTTTCTATGAGCTGTGCGATGAGTATGGCATTATGGTATGGCAGGACTTTATGTTCGCTTGCAGCATGTACCCAGGTGACCAGGCTTTTCTGGATAATGTGCGTCAGGAAGCCATTGAAAACGTAAAACGCCTGCGCAACCATCCTTCGGTCGTGCTTTGGTGCGGCAACAACGAAATCGACTCTGCTTGGGCACAATACGATGAGAACGGCGGCTGGGGCTGGAAAAAGGAATATACGCTTAACCAACGGGCCGTCATATGGGCGGATTACGAGTCAATCTTCCATGAGATTCTGCCGGAAGCTGTTACGGCGTTCGCGCCAAATACGCCATACTGGCCATCTTCGCCGATGATCGATTTGACAGGTGATATAAACCAGCATGCGCATCCACTCTCTACGGAGGGTGATATCCACTACTGGGGAGTTTGGCACGCTGTCGAGCCTTTCGAGAATTATAACGTAAAGGTTGGACGCTTTATGAGCGAATACGGCTTCCAATCCTTCCCGGAATACGATACAGTCATGACCTTCGCTACCGAAGCGGATTTGGCACTGGATTCAAAAGTAATGCGGGCCCATCAGAAGAACGGAGACGGAAATCGTCTGATTAAAGAGTACATGGATATTTATATGAAGCAGCCAAAGGATTTTCCGGCATTTCTATACATGAGCCAAGTGCTGCAAGCCGAAGCGATGAAAATGGCGATTGAAGCGCATCGTCGCAATATGCCTTACTGCATGGGAACTCTTTATTGGCAAATGAATGATTGCTGGCCGGTAGCTTCTTGGGCAGGCATGGATTATTACGGCAAATGGAAAGCTATGCAATATTACGCCAAAAGAAGCTTTGCCGACACGATGCTTTCTTTCGATCGGACAGATGAAGGCGTCGTGCGCGCATACGCCATAACGGATCTGCTTTCGCCAATAGCCGGTGAGCTGCGGCTGACGCTTTACGATTTCGCTGGAACAATCGTGAAGCAGCTTACAACTGAGGTCTCATTGGACGGCAACAGCTCTGCAGTCGTCGCTTCCATTCATGAGCAGGAATGGTTAGCGGGCTTCGAAGCTGGAAGCGTCGTATTGTACGGCGAGCTGCTGCAAAATGGCATCCAGCTGGACAGCAAGACGTATTATTTCACCAAAGCGAAGGATCAGAAGCTATCCGCGGGTTCCATACGCATATCGGAGGTAGAAGGCAGCGAAGGCACCGCCTTTAGGCTGAGCAGCGATGTCCTCGCCAAGCAAGTTTGGGTAAAAGCGGAGCATGAGGGCATGTTCAATGATAATTTCTTTGATCTTATCCCAGGCGTAGACAAAGTAATTACATTCTCGTACCGAGCTCAGGATGAACAGGCAAGCAAGCCTGCGGCTGCAGGGACGGTTCAGGTTCGCTCCATGATCGATTTCTTAGCAGAGAATTAATGATAAAGCTTCACCTATAAAAGCGCGGAATGATACTCGTTATGGTCATTTCGCGCTTTTTTTTCATGTGATAAACGGAAATTGTTAATGAATTATTTAGTTTATAAATAAAAGTAAGTGTTGTTGCAACCTTTTTTTGTAAAGCCCGTCTATGAGGGAGGAACGTTCCAAATACATGATGAGGTGATTACCATGACAAACAAATTCAAACTCGTTACATTAGCAGCAACAGCAGTGCTTACCCTATCCATAGCCGGACAAAGCTTTGCGGCGAATACTTCGTTCTCGGATATCGCGAATGTAATAGCTAAGGATAAAATTACCTCTTTGCAAAATAAAGGTTTAGTGAAAGGTGTTAGCGCGGACCGCTTTTTTCCAGACGCAACGCTAACGGCAGCGCAAGGTATTCAACTCATCGTGAACGCGCTTGAACTGAATATCGATACGCTTCGCTTTATTAAAGAGCCTCATGCCACTGATTATTTCCCGAAAGCGAACGATGACGCATGGTATGCGGATGCGCTTATCATCGCGGCGAATAATGACATTGGCTTGCCAACGGATCTGGACCCTAGCAAAACATGGACAAAGGAAGAGTTCACGCATCAGCTTATCCTTGCTATTGAGAAGCACAGCAACCTGCCGATGATTAAGATCATTCCAATGGAGTTTAACGACCAGGCTGAGCTATCCGTCTCGTATGATGGATCTGTCCAAAGAGCGCTTGTACTAAAAATCGCTGAGCTTGATGCGGAAGGAAACTTTAATCCTACCGATGAAATTACACGTGCGGATGCAGCAGTTCTCATATTCAATGCACTCGCCTATATTGATGCGCATCCAGCGCCATCAGCTGAATAAGCACGAAAAAGAAACGCGATTGAGAAGAGGAGCCTGAAAGGGCTCTTCTTTTTGCATATTTACTTTACCGCTTAAAAGGATTAATGTATTATAGTGATAAAGTTTTCTATTATATTCGTGAAGGTGATCATACTTATGAAGCAAAATATCGAGGTTCGCGCGCGCAAGGCGCTGGACCAAATGAAGCCTTATTCCCCAGGCAAGCCGGTTTGGGAAGTTCAGCAGGAGCATGGCTTGGAGCGGGTCATTAAGCTCGCATCCAATGAAAATCCGCTTGGACCGTCGCCTTTGGCGCTGGAGGCCATGAAGGATGCTTTATCCGAGCTGCATAGATATCCGGATGCCCAAGCTCTTCGTTTGAAGCAAACCATAGCAATCCATTATGACCTCGCGCCTGAGCAGGTTATCGTAACAAATGGAGGAGACGAGCTCATCACATTAATATCGGAAGCATTTCTGGATGCGGAAGACGAAATTGTTGTGCCTAGCCCGACCTTTAGCGAATATGCATTTGGAGCACAGCTGTTGGATGCTCGGACCATCACGGTTCCTTTGAAGTCCGATTTCCAGTACGATGTGCAGTCGATTCTAGCAGCTGTCACGGATCGCACCAAAATCATTTACCTATGTTCGCCGAACAATCCAACTGGAACTTTTTTGGCGGAAAAGGACTTGAAGATTATTCTCGATTCGCTGCCGAAAAGGGTGCTGGTTGTTGTGGATGCCGCATACAGCCATTTCGCGTCGGATGAATCATATTCGGATGGCGTTTCCTTGGTAAGAAAGGGATATCCGCTGCTTGTCTTGAACACGTTCTCCAAAATTTATGGGCTGGCAGGCATACGAGCTGGCTATGGCATAGCACCGGAACCGATTGTACGAAGCATCTTGAAGGTTAAGGAGCCTTTTAATGTAAACGCACTAGCACAAGCTGCCGCTGCAGCAGCATTAGGCGATACCGATCATGTGAAGAGATCACAGCAGCTCGTATGGGAAGAGCGGGAATACCTCTACCAAGAGCTTAATGAGCTGGGCTGCGGCTATACTAAGAGCATGAGCAACTTTGTGCTTGTCGAGCTTGGTGAGCACGCAGAGCGCATTTATGAGCAGCTTATGGCAAGAGGAATAATCGTGCGACACGGAAAAATGTGGAATCTGCCGCTGCATGTGCGAATATCGATCGGTACGAGGACAGAAAACGAATGCCTGATTGCTGCGCTGAAGGAATTGTGGAAGCAAGAGCTATGATGTTCATGCTTTCTGCATGAGAAAGAGACCTGCTCTGGAGAAAGCTCCGGAACAGGTCTCTGCTGCATAAGGTCTATCCGATAAATTCTTGTACCCAAGATCCATTGTAGTAAGCTACACCGATCTTCGAGAAGCTGCCGTTTAGAATGTTTGCTCTATGCCCGGGACTGTTCATCCAGTCATTCATTACGCGTTCAGCGGTCGGTTGACCTTTGGCAATGTTCTCGCCGGCTGAGCTGTACGTGATTTGGAATTGTCTCATCATGTCAAAGGGCGATCCGTACGTAGGAGAATTATGATCGAAATAGTTGTTGTCGGACATGTCCTTTGCTTTGACCATGGCCATGTTGGCAAGCTTGCTGTCCATCGATAATGCGCCTAAGCCTGCTTTGGAGCGTTCGGCATTCACGATTTGCAGCACCTGCTGCTCAAATTGTCCTGTAGCTGCTTTTTCACCGCTAGGATTTTGAGTTGCGGGAGCTTGAGTGCTCGGTTTTTGAGTTGGCGGATATTGGGTCGTAGGCTGCTTGGTTACAGGGTATTGAGTGGTCGGATTGGTTGGATTTGCTGGATTTTGGAATCCCGTTCCATCGCCGAATAGCCAATCCGGGAACGTAAACTGCGAGCCTCTGAGCGTGCCTGAAGGTTTTCCCGGCGACGTTGTGGCGACCGACGAGGCTCGGGTAACATGCGGTGCTGCGGTAATCAAAGGCGCATTGTCTTTGGCATACTCGTGGGCAGACTGTTTGTGCATCATGTTAGAGCCCGACGAACAGCCGGTAACGACTAATAATGCAGCAATCGCAACGAACTTCTTCATGTAAGTACACCTCGTATGATTAGAATAGAATGCTTGTCACGCCTTTATATTTTCCCCGGAGGACTGCGGCTATCCCAAGCCTTCATAAAAGATTTTGGTTTTTTTGAAGGAAGGACTTGCGTAATGAAAACGCCTATGGTATATTGTTAATACAAATAACAAATTTAATCCTTGAATTCACATATTGAAAAGGGTTGTCATTTGTACAATGATACTTTTCTCAATGTGTGATTTTTAGTTTTTCTGGAAAAAACATGTTAAAAAACTTATTGGAGGTTTTTATAATGGAACAAGGTACAGTAAAATGGTTTAACGCAGAAAAAGGTTTTGGTTTTATCGAAGTTGAAGGTGGAAATGACGTATTCGTACATTTCTCCGCAATTCAAGGCGAAGGTTTCAAATCCCTTGACGAAGGCCAACGCGTTGAGTTCAACGTAACTCAAGGCAACCGTGGACCACAAGCAGAAAACGTTGTAAAACTGTAGGTTTTACACATAAAGAGCCCTTAACATTTGTTAAGGGCTCTTTTTTTATAGGCCAAAGGAGGATTGTACAATGTATTTTCGTAGAAAATCGTTAGAAGATCACCCTCAGGAGAGCACCGTTATTTGGACCTGTGAGAACGATACCTGCAAAGGCTGGATTCGTGATGATTTTGCATTCGAACATGTGCCAGCTTGCTTTCTTTGTCACTCGGTTATGGTAAGAAGCGAAAAGATGCTCATTACGTTAAACAACTCAAACAAAGATATCAAATCATTAAAACCCGGTAAATTAATTTCTTAGTTTGAATATCGCTCAAAAAAAGACGTTGAATCGGTTATCCGACTCAACGTCCTTTTTTAATGCTTATCGCAAGTTTTGAATATTAATTTCTGGATTCACGTCTGCTTCATAATCGATACCGTCCGTCTCGAAGCCGAACAGCTGGAAAAACTCACGACGATAGCCTTCCAGATCGGATAGCTCGTACACGTTTTCGGTGGAAAGCTTCGCCCATACATCCGCAACCTCGGCTTGAATCTCTGGTCTCATCTCCCAATCGTCGACACGAATCAGACCTTTTTCATCAACAGCCGTTTCGCTGCTGCCGTAAAGTCGGTCAGAGAACAACCGGTACATTTGCTCAATACAGCCCTCGTGAATGCCTTTTTCCTTCATGACTTTATACAGTGCGGAAATATAAAGCGGAACAACCGGAATAGCCGAGCTGGATTGTGTGACTAGCGCTTTGTTGACGGAGACGAACGCGCGTCCGCCAGCTGCGCCGAGCTGATCATTCAATCGCTTAGCTGTAGCTTCCAAATCGTTTTTGGCAGCTCCGATTGTACCTTCGCGGTAAACAGCATGCGTGATTTCTGGACCGATATAGGAATAAGCGACAGTTGTCGCGCCATCTGCAAGCGCACCTGCTGCTGAAAGCTCATCGATCCACATTTGCCAGTCCTCGCCGCCCATTACGGCAATCGTTTGGCGAAGCTCATCCTCGGTAGCCGGCTCAATCGTAGCTTGTGACACCTCACCGCTATGGAAATTGACTGTTTTGTTCGTATACGTGCCGCCTAACGGCTTAATGACGGAGGAGAAAGTTTCGCCTGTTTTGGGATGTGTACGGCGCGGTGATGCAACGCTGTATACGACAAGGTCGATTTGACCAAGCTCCGTGCGAATTAAGTCAATCGTTTTCGCTTTGATTTCATCGGAGAAGGCGTCTCCCACGATGCTGTACGATTTGCGGCCTGCAGCTGCGGCAGCGTCCTCGAAAGCAGCTGAATTGTACCAGCCTGCAGATGCTGTGCGAGCGCCTTCAGCAGCTTTGTCGAAATATACGCCGATGGTGTTCGCGCCTGCTGCAAAGGAGGATACGATGCGTGAAGCGAGACCGTAGCCAGTGGAAGCTCCAATGACCAATACGTTCTTAGGACCGGTTATGGCAGGCTGAGCGCTTACATAGTCAATTTGGCGCTGTACCTGCTGGGCACAGCCCTCGGGATGTGCAGTCGTACAAATAAATCCGCGTGTTTTCGGTTGGATAATCATATTGGAATATTCCTCTCTATTATGAAATTTTGTGAGTAAGCGTTATGTAGTGGGACAACTCTATCCCATTTTACAGATTTTTAGGACAGAAGGGAAGTTCTAAGGAGGCAGACTGAGCAGTTTTTGTGTGAAAATAGAGGGAAGACAAGAACAAATAAGCGCCAAGGCAGCATATGTGCTGCCTTGGCGCTTATTTATGTAGAAATTAACGGCGGCCTGCGAGCTGCTGCTCTGCGATTTGAACGAGCCGGCGAGTAATCAATCCGCCGATGGAGCCCATATCGCGCGTTGTCATATGGCCATAATAGCCGTCTTGCGGAAGTTGTATGCCAAGCTCTTGAGCTACTTCGAATTTCAATTGCTCCAGCGCTGCGCGCGCTTGCGGTACAAGAAGTTGATTTGTGCGGTTTGCCATCTTTTCTCAGCCTCCTTCTTGCTACTATTATGCGAAAGCACAAAGGAGATTATTCGTGAATTCCACCTAAAATTACCGCCGATTTTTAGAGTAATTTCATGCTAGAATGGTTAGACGGAAGGAGGCGCCGTTATGTTTGTAAAACCGATGCTTATGACAGAGCATGCTCAGCCTTTTGATGATGATAATTATATATTTGAGCCGCTTATTGACGGACACCGGCTGCAGCTATCGTTCATTCATAGCAAGCCGAACTTATATACAAAGCATTGTAACGACGTGACTAGGCAGTATCCCGAACTACATAATGTTCCATTGCGAGTGCCGGCTGACGTATTATTGGACGGCGAGGTTGCATATGTGAACCCGGATTCGGGCGTTTTCGATTACCGCGTCCTTCAGGAAAGGTATCGCATCAAAAAAGAGCCGATGATCCGAGAAGCAAAACGGACAAATCCCATTATATTTTTCGTATTCGATCTGCTGTATTATAACGGGCTTGATATGAGAAAACAGCCGCTGCTGGAGCGGAAGAAGCTGCTTAACTTCATCTTGGAGGATAATGCCTATTTCAAAAAAATGCTATACGTCGAACGGGAAGGCTCAGCGCTGTTCGATCTTGTCAAAAGCTCTGAATTGGAGGGCGTTGCCTGCAAACGCAAGGATAGCATCTATATGGAGGGCAAGCAGGGTGATTGGGTGCAGGTGCTCAATGGCGAATATAAACATTTAGCGATGTGAGCGTGAGTGAATGGGAAGTCAGCTATATGCAAGTGAATGAGTAAACGAAAAAGGATACGCTTAGCATGAGCTAGCAGTATCCTTTTTTATGAATCGTATTGTTTCATTTGTTTTCCATATGGTTAAGTAGATAGTAAACAAAAGACTGCAATCCCTAAAAAAAGCGGCTGCAGCCCATAATATTTATTCATCATATGCGACTTACCTAGCTAAGAACGCGTCTTGCCGTTACGTATTTCTTTGCCCAATAGCTGCTTCCGAGGCTTGTAACCGTAACGCCTTGGCTAGTGGAGCTGTGAATCATTTTGTTATTGCCGGCATAAATAGCGACATGGCTAATGGACTTGCCATTCGTATTGAAAAATACAAGATCGCCCACGCTTAAAGAACCTTTGGCAACTTTCTCGCCAACTCCTGCTTGCGCAGAAGAAGAGCGTGGAAGTTTAACATCCAGGCCTTTGTACAAAAACTGGGTAAATGACGAGCAGTCAAAAGCGTATGTAACGCCAGCTGGTGCGCCGAATTTATAAGGTGTGCCGATATATTCTTTCCCAGTCGAAATAAGATCTAATGTTTCAGGTGTTGCTGCATGCGCCTTTGGCGCAAAAGAGCCTAATGTGATTGCCGACATGACGATCGCGCTGCAAATGCCTGCTTTGGCAATCGATTTCAGTAAGTGTGATGTTCTCATGCTGTCAGGATGTCCCTCCGCGTTTCGTTTTATGTGTAATGACTATAACACATAAAAAAACGGCGAAATTCGCAGATGAGAGCGAACGGTTAGCTATTATAGGGATTCTGAGAGTTTATGAGAATTAAATGAAAAAATACTCATAATTAAAGATGGACAGCAGAAATTAAGGCATGTTTACGCCCCTAGCGCTTACTAGCAAGCTGTACCATTGCTCTCGTGTCATAATTTCTGCTTGTTGAACGGCATCTTTACATGCGATAATGCGCTGTGGATTTATCGTGCCGATTACCGGCTGAATACGAGCGGGATGCTTCATCAGCCAAGCGAGAACGATGGATTCTGGCGTTGTGCCATTCTCATCCGCGATTTGCTTCACCATAGCTGCCGTTTGAATTTCTGCTTCGCTTGCATTCTCCGAAACTCTACCCGAGAATCTGCCTTGGGCGAGCGGTCCCCATGCTTGAATTTGTATGTCCTCCATCTGCATGAATTCCATCAAGCCTTCAGAAAAATTGTCTTTTAACCCAGCTTTCTGGTTCACATGAATGCCTTGATCAACCCAGTCATGACGCAGCAAGCTAAGTTCCAACTGATTCACAACGATTGGATCAGGGAGTGCGCGCTGGAGGAAGCGAATTTGGCCAGGGCTCATATTGGAAACGCCGAAGTTGCGTACTTTGCCTGTCAGCTTCAGCTTAGTGAAGGCTTCGGCAATTTCGTCCGGCTCCATTAGCGGATCAGGACGGTGCAGCAGCAGGACGTCAAGGTATTCCGTTCCAAGCCGCTCTAGAATTCCGTCTACCGATGGCAGGATATGCTCCTTCGAGAAGTTGAAACGACCAGGCAATACACCGTCTGACAGCTGAATGCCTACCTTCGACTGGATGACGATCTGCTCACGCAGCTTAGGCTGCTGCTTCAGAACTTGTCCGAAGATAGATTCTGCTTTGCCTCTCGTATAAATATCGGCGTGGTCATACATCGTTATGCCGATGGAAAGAGCGGCATCAACGGCAGCTTCGGCCTGACGTACATGATCAGTTGTAATCGGGTCTGCAAGATCCCAGCTTCCGCCAAGTCCCATACATCCTAGTGCTAAACGGCTGTCCGATATTCCTCGACGCTCTAAGGGCATCAATTTCATTGTTCATCAACCTCCGAATATTTGGATTATGCTTAGACGGTTTCTATTATACCTTGCAATTTCTTTTGATATAAGCACTGAAAAAAAGTTCACTAACTAACTTTGTGGCGCATAAGGCGAGCACTAAGCCGATAACAGCGGTTTTATTTGCAAGCGCTTCATAATGGTGCTACATTACTATTATTAAGGACTGCATACTTTTACTATATTTCAGGAGGCTTTCCGAATGGCGTTCATAACCTGCAACTTTTATTCCGAAGCACTAGGCCTTAGCACCTCAATGACGGTTATTCTGCCTCAGCAAACGACTTCCCAGATCGGCCTTACCAATCGCAGCAGTCAAAAGCTGCATAAAACCTTGTATTTGCTTCACGGACTCTCCGATGACGATACCATATGGGCACGGAGAACTTCGATTGAACGCTATGTAGCCGAGCTTGGCCTTGCAGTCGTCATGCCCAATGTGCATCAAAGCTTTTACACGGATATGGAATACGGCAATAAATATTGGACCTTCCTCACAGAGGAGCTGCCGGTCATCGCCCGTTCCTTCTTCCCCCTTTCAGACGCAAGGGAGGACAATTATGTTGCAGGCTTATCCATGGGAGGTTATGGCGCGTTCAAATGGGCGCTGCGGCACCCGGATCGAATTGCTGCCGCGGGCAGCTTGTCCGGTGCGCTAGATATGGCAAATCATATTAAAGATGCCACTATGCCGCATATGAACACCTATTTCCGTCTCATCTACGGCGAGAAGGATATTACAGGATCAAATGAAGATTTGCTGCATCTCGTTTTGAATCAGCGGGATTCCGCTCAGAAGCCGCTGCTCTTCCAATGCTGCGGCACGGAGGATTTCTTGTATAAGGATAATTTGGCTTTCCTAGACGCTGCGAAGCAAGCTGATTATCCTTTGACTTACGTCGAAGGGCCAGGCACTCACGAATGGGGCTATTGGGATACGCATATCCAACAGTTTTTGAAATGGCTTCCGATCTCCGAATAAGCATATAGATCATAGGATAAAACACACCGAATAGGACATATTCGGTGTGTTTTTTGCGTACAGCAACATGATTCGAAGCGTATTGCAATATTTTCCGAAATAAGGGTTGCAAATTGTATCCGCTCCCATTATGATTTGTTTAGGATTAATATTTTTATGATTGAATAAATAAACATATTAATTCATATATAGACGATTTATCCATCCACATAAAAAGCGAGGTTGATTTCTTTGGCAAATCGGATAACGATCAATACCGACCTAACGGCGGGTACGATTAACCGCAATATTTATGGACATTTCTCTGAGCATTTGGGACGTTGCATATATGAGGGCATTTGGGTGGGGGAAGACTCACCGATCCCAAACACGAACGGAATCCGGAACGATGTTGTAGCAGCGCTTAAGAAGCTTAACATACCCGTACTGCGTTGGCCGGGCGGCTGCTTTGCGGATGAATATCATTGGAAGGACGGCATCGGCCCGCGTGAGTCACGCAAACGGATGATCAACACGCACTGGGGCGGAGTGGTGGAAAACAATCATTTCGGCACGCATGAGTTTTTGATGTTATGTGAAATGCTGGAATGCGAGCCTTACATTTCGGGAAATGTGGGAAGCGGCACGGTTCAGGAGATGTCTGAATGGGTGGAATATATGACCTTTGATGGCGTTTCGCCGATGGCTGAGCTGCGTCGCGAGAACGGTCGTGAAGAGCCTTGGAATGTCAAATATTTCGGCGTCGGCAATGAGAACTGGGGCTGCGGCGGCAATATGCGCCCTGAGTATTATGCGGATCTATACCGTCGGTATCAGACGTATGTGCGCAATTACGGAGAGAATAAAATTCACAAAATCGCTTGCGGCCCTAACGTCGACGATTACCGTTGGATGGAAGTGGTCATGCGTGAAGCACATGGCTTGATGGATTCTATCTCTTTGCACTATTACACAGTTCCGGGTGCTAGCTGGTCAGAGAAGGGTGCAGCTACAGGCTTTTCAGAGGATGAGTGGTACAGCACGCTGAAGAAGGCGCTTTGGATGGACGAGCTGATTACGCGCCATTCTACGATCATGGATAAATATGATCCGTCTAAGCGCATTGGCCTGATTGTCGATGAATGGGGCACTTGGTTTGACGTTGAGCCGGGAACGAACCCAGGCTTTCTTTACCAGCAAAATACGATTCGGGATGCGCTCGTTGCAGGCGTGACCCTTCATATTTTCCATGATCATTGCGATCGGGTGCAAATGGCGAATATCGCTCAGGTGATTAACGTTCTTCAATCGGTTATTTTGACCGAGGGCGAGAAGATGCTGCTTACGCCGACGTACCATGTTTTTGATATGTATAAGGTGCATCAAGGCGCTGATTTGCTGACTACCGCTATCGAAAGCCAAGATTACGCGCATAACAACGAGAAAATCCCTCAGGTTTCGGTATCGGCCTCTAAGGATGCCGAAGGCCGCATTCACATCAGCCTATGCAATTTGGATAACGATGCTGCTGCCGATGTAGAGATCGATTTGCGCGGCTTAACTGGGCTAGGTATCGCTGTATCGGGAACGGAGCTGACTGCTTCGATTAAAGACGCGCACAATACGTTCGATCAGCCAGAAGCGGTAAAACCATCTGCTTATCAAGCTTTCACGGTAAATGGCTCCACAATAAGCGCGAAGCTCTCGCCAATGTCAGTCACGGTGCTTGAGCTCATTTCCGAATAGGAATCATGCAGCTATGAGCAGCCGGAATGAATGCAAGGGATGCCGGGATGATTACCGTGTGACGGATGCGCAAATCGATCGCATCTTGGCAGCGCCGATGTTTCAATCTGAGATCAGCGTGCCCGATGACATATACGAGGAGCGCTTGCAGGCATGCCGGGCATGTCCGAAGTTTCAGTATGGCACCACATGCACGGTATGCGGTTGCTTCGTCCGTATCGCTGCCAAATATAAAGACCGCGCATGCCCGAATCCAGGAGACAGCCGCTGGCTGAAGCATGCCTAATAAGAGGTATTAAATAATCTAAAGACCGCCCACCGTGTTAATGGTGGGCGGTCTTTTTGTGATTGGAGGGAGGTGAAGTCAAATGAACGGCGGAAATTCATAACTTTTAGCCTGATATTGCAAATACAATTGGAATTCAAGTTTGTAAAATAAAGGTATCGGCAGCATGCTTAGCTTCAGTTGCGGTTACGCGGCAATCGTATGCAAAGTCGACAGCGTATTTTCTCATATAAACTGTGATACAAAATGTATCACGACCGAGCATGAGCAGGTTCTATGTATTTTCCGTTGAGTCAACCACACATTATGCATCGAAAGGGTCGATTGTTATGTTGAATTGTAAGCGTTTTATATCGTTTGGAATCATGATTATGCTGTTTGCGATGGCAATGCCGAATTTCGTTTTTGCAGCGGAGTCTCCTGTTTTTACGCTGCAGCAAGAAAAATCGGATCGTGAAATACGAGTTGTTTTGACGGCAGATCAATTATCCGACATGTATGCCTTTGAAGTGAAGCTCTCCTTCGATAAGTCAAAGCTGCGATTCAAAAGTGCGGTAAGCGGGATGACGGGTTATTCCATTACGCCGCTTGTGGAAGGGAGCCAACTGGTATGCGCAACGACAAAGATCGGCCAAAAAGCAGGTGAAAACGGGAAGGTGGTTCTCTCTACTCTATTGTTTGAGCAATTAGGTACTGGCTCCGCAGACATTAAGCTTACCGATGTGAAGCTCGTGGATAGCAAACTTCAGCCGCAAACGCTAAAACCAGAGGTCAAGCTGGCCGCCGTACTTAACAGCATGGGAACGCTCTTAAAGGATATCAATGGGCACTGGGCCAAAGCAGCCATCGAACGTGGAGTTGCACTTGGATTTATTAACGGTTATAGCGACGGAACCTTCCGTCCTAACGCGCAGGTATCCCGTGCAGAGTTCGCTGCTATGCTCGTTCGGGCCCTTGACTTGAAGGCAGGCAGCGCCGAGAATCTGGCATTCAAGGATGCTGACGGCATTCCTAGCTGGGCGGCAGAGGAGGTTGCAGCTGCGGTTGCGGCAGGTATACTTACAGGTTACGAGGATCAGACGTTCCGCCCAAGCCGGCCGATCAACCGGAGTGAAATTGCGGTCATGGTGACAAGGGCGCTCAAATGGCAAGTGGATACGACACAAAAAACGGTCTTTGCCGATCGCGAGCAAATTCCGGCATGGGCTGAACCTTCTGTCGCGATGGCTGCGCAAGCAGGTGTGATCAAAGGCAGAGGAGACAATCTTTTTGCGCCGGCTGCAAATGCGACAAGGGCAGAAGCGGTAACGCTGCTGCTGGCGATCATCGATTTGAAATGAATACGCGTTGAAGAACCGCATGTGATCAAGAAGCAATGGAGTTGATGCAGTGAAAAGCTCAGTCGTAATCATTGTTGTTTTTATTGCCGCAACGCTCTTTGGCATGCTGCTAATTTTCCAATCGGACGAATCCAGCGAAGCTGAGGGCAAGAAGCTGAATGCTTCTTCCCTCGAGAGCGTGCTTAGCGTGAGTCAGGAAGCGGCGCTGCACCGTAAGTCAACGTCAGAGGTAAGGGCTCCATCCTTTACCTTGAAGGCGATGGATGGGAATACGTACACAATTGGCGAGACGAATGAAAAGCCGATTGTTTTGCAATTTTGGGCCAGCTGGTGTGAGGCGTGCAGCATCGAAGCGCCAACCTTACAGAAGCTTCACGGACGGTTTCAAGACAAAATCGATTTCTACGGCGTGAATTTATCCTCAGAAGAGAAGCAAGCAGACCAGATTAGTGATTTTATCCAAAAAAATGGGTGGAAATTCACGAATCTGCTCGATGCGAACAAACGAGCCTCGTATTTGTATGAGCTGCATGCCTTGCCTACGACATTTATTATCGATACCGACGGCAAGGTGCTGGACACCTTCCATCTGATTGATCCTATGGAATTCGAGAGCAAGCTGAACATGCTGTCCGAAGGGAGGTGAGCATCGCTAGAGGCCAATGCGGGATGAAAAGAGCAGGCAAGGAATGAAGTGCAAGACGGCAAGACCAGAGACTGAGGGAGTGAAGCAGGATGAGGTTCAGCGCAAAGCTGAAGACATGGATTGCAATACCGCTAGTTTTCTCCATGTACGCAAGCCTATTTATGCCGGCCGTGCATGTGGAAGCTTCGAATGAGCCAGAACCGGGATTTTTCGAGGATCATTTCAATCGTTCGGTCATTAATGAGAAATGGCAAGTGGTTGACGGGGTATGGTCCGTGCAGAACAGTATGATGACTGCCGATAGCGGCTCAGGCTCGAAAGCGTTAATTAAGGAAAATGAATTACAGGATGGCAGCATGGAGGGAGACATTAGCTTCCCGGATCGGAAAGGCGACGCAGGCTTTCTTCTGCGGACGATAAGCGCAGCACCGGGAGCGGACAATGTGAAAGGTTATTATGCAGGCATATCCGCTCAAGGAACCGGCAGTGTATTCTTGGGACGCATGGATAATAAATGGACCGAGCTGAAGCGAGCCTCAATTCCCGTCAATCCCAATACGGTTTATTCCTTTAAAGTGAGCGCTATCGGTTCGCAAATAAAGTTCTATGTGAACGGTTCTCTAGTTCTGGAGCAAACGGACACAACCTATACGAAGGGCCAGGCAGGCGTAAGGCTGTATCAGTCCAAGCCCACCTACGATAATATTCGCTTAGCCGACGATAAAGGAGCTGAACGATTCGTGGATGCTTTTGAGTCGCAAGATGAATCGATCTCCCTGCCGAACTGGCAGCCGGCGAAAGGTGATTGGAAATTGCAATCAGGAGGCCTAACGGTGAATGCCGGCCAGCGGCAAGCACTATTCGTGAAGGACACGATCTTTCATGATTTCACGTTAGAAGCAGACATCTCGCTGCAAGACGCGGAGGGCTCGGCAGGACTCGTGTTCCGGAGCCAGCCTACTATCAAAGACGGTCTAGCAGACGGTTATTATGTTAGTTTGAGAGGTGATGGCAGTCTAGTGCTGAGCCGGCTCCACGAGGAATGGACCGAGCTTAAAGCTGTAAAAGCGTTGGCTGCTGTTAACCTTCAAACGTTCTATCAGCTTAAGGTCGTCACTTACGGCTCCGGCATCAAAATATTTTTGGACGATATGCATAATGCCGTTATGGATTACCGTGATGACAGCGAGCTGAAGTGGTCTTCGGGAGGTATTGGATTATGGGCGGATGAAGCAGATTCCGTATTTGATAACTTTATCGCCACTGATTATGCTGTCCCGGTCGAATCGTTCAAGGAGCCGGTTGCGAATAAGGAGCCGCTTGCGCAAACGCCGTTTGTACCGCTTCCATTAGGCTCGGTGAAGGCGGATGGCTGGCTGCTCACCCAGCTTGAGCTCATGAAGGAAGGAGCAACCGGGTACGCGGAGGATTTATATGGCGAGCTAAACACGAATTCGGAATGGCTTGGGGGAACTGCGCCAGAATCGAATTGGGAACGTCCTGTTTATTATGTGAAAGGTTTGGTAGCCCTCGCATACACGCTTGATGATCCGGAGCTAATCGCGAAGTCGCAGAAATGGGTAAGCTGGATTCTCGCAAGCCAGCGTGAGGACGGGTTCTTCGGCCCTGCCAGCGACAATGATTGGTGGCCGCGCATGGTAGCGCTCTACGTGCTCAAGGATTATTACGAAGCGACCGAAGACGAGCGGGTGCTCTCGTTTCTTACGAATTATTTCCATTATCAGTTGAATAACCTGGACGGAAGGCCGCTCAGAGATTGGGGCCAAGTCCGCAGCGGAGACAATCTGAATGTCGTGCTATGGCTGTACAATCGGACCGGAGATTCATTCCTGATTCAGCTAGCCAAGAAGCTGCATACGCAAGGAACCGATACGACAGATGTTTTTACGAACAACAACTTCCTCACGCCAGCTAAGAGCAACCCCGACAACTTCTACACGCAGCATACAGTTAATGTTAATCAATCGATTAAAACCTCAGCCATTTATTCTCAAGTTTCGAATAATGAAGCGGATAAACGGGCTTTTCAGGCCGGGAATCAGCATCTCGACCAATTGCATAATCAAATTACCGGCATGAACTCGGGTACGGAGATGCTTGCGGGCCTCTCATCGACGCAGGGCGTGGAATTATGCGCCATCGTGGAGCGGATACATAGCAACGCTGTCGCCGCAATGATAACGGGCGATCCCCATATCGGAGACGCACTCGAGAAAATTACATTTAATTCGCTTCCGGGTTCCATGAGCAAGGATCTGAAGACCCACCAGTACTATTCGCTCCCGAATCAGGTGCAGAGCGGCGTGACGGATCATGGCTTTAAGCAAAACTACGGCAACGGAACAGTGCAATCGCCATATTCCGGATTTCCGTGCTGCCGCTTCAACATGCATATGGGCTGGCCTTATTTTGTTAAGGATATGTGGGCAGGCACGTCCGATGGAGGGCTTGGCGTTATCGCATACGGACCTAGCCGTGTCTCGGCTGCCATCAAAGGCGCGAACGTAACGGTGAAGGAGACGACGAATTATCCGTTCGAGGATGAGATTTCGTTCACGATCGAGGAGGCTTCCGAAAGCGTAACGTTCCCGCTTAAGCTCCGCATACCGGAATGGACAAAAAATGCAGTCATTACCGTAAATGGACAGCTGCAGCCGGCTGCGAAATCCGGTGAGTATTATACGATCGAACGACAATGGAAAGAAGGAGATACCGTTTCATTGACGCTTCCAATGGAAATTAAAACCTCGACTTGGGTTAACAATTCCATAGGAATCGAACGCGGTCCGCTTGTTTTTTCCCTCAAGATCGAGGAAAACTGGGTAGAAAAATCGAATCCAGCTCCTCAGATCAAAGCGCCTGGCTTCAAAGAGTACGCGATCGATGCCAAGTCGCCTTGGAATTACTGCCTGCTGATTGACCGTGACAACCCTGGAGCTTCTATCGAGGTAGTCACCTCCGAAATGCCGGAAAACCCTTTCCTGCAGGAGACGACGCCAATCAAGCTGATTGCCAAGGGCAAACGAATTCCAGCATGGGGCAAAGCGCCTAACGGAGTCTCGGCAGCTGAGCCGCCTGTCGGACCGGTCTACTCCGCAGAGCCGACAGAACAAATTACGCTAGTTCCGTTCGGAGCGGAAAATTTACGAGTGACGTATTTCCCGGAAGTAACGGAGGATGCTAGCGCCATTCCGGCTAAATATGAAGCGGAACAGGCAAAGCTGTTCAAAGCGACGGCTCGCACGAATAACGTGCACGCATCCGGCTCCAGCTATGTAGGAGGGATAGATTACACGGACAGCTATGTCAGCTTCGATCAGGTTGAGGCTCCGGCTGCTGGGACCTATAAGATGTTTATTTGGTACGGCCAAAATACCGGTAATTACCAGCCTGCGACAGCCAAAATAACCGTTAATGAAGGTGAAGAGCATTCCGTGGAGCTTGCAGGTACGATTAATTGGGGAAGATTCATGGCAACGAGCCTAAACGTAGAGCTAAAGGAAGGTGCGAACACCATTACGTTCATGCGGGGGAATGGATCGAGCCCAGGCTTCTATGAGCTTGATTACATTGCGTTGTCTTCAGCCAGCGATGAACCAGAAGAGCCGACAGCAGATCCTAAGGCTGTATGGAGCGGGACGGCAAGCTTGGCGAGCGGTGAACAAGCCTCATATACGTTAGCCGTTCAAGGCGTTACGGATAGCGTGTATCAGGGCATCTATGCGCAGGACGTGACGGTTACGTTTGATCCAAGCAAGCTTAGCTTCTCAGGTGCCGCATCGGTGCGTGAGGGTCTGGCGGTGCTTGAACCGAACGAGCTGGAGCCGGGTAAAATCCGTATTTTAGCATTCGGAGAGGGAGTTGCATTGACGCCGAATGAAGCATGGCTGAAGCTTTCCTTCCAGGCCGCGATGCTGGAGGAAGCATCGGATACGGTCATCTCCGTAGTCGACATGAGTCTGGCTAACAGCGAGGGCCATGAGCTGCCGATTGGAGGTGCGCGGCATACCGTGCATATTCAAGCGGCACCAGCGGACAAAGCCGCATTGCATGAAGCCATATCGATCGCCCAGGCTGCCTATGATGAAGCGGTTACGGGCACATTGGTCGGGCAATACCCTGCCGCAGTCAAGCAGCAGCTGCAAGCCGCGATTAACAAAGCGAAGCTGACCGCGGAAGACGGGCAAGCGACAAGAGCTCAAATCGCCGCGGCCATTCTGGAGCTGAACGAAGCGCTTGTGCTCTTCCATGCAGGCGTCATTAAGCCGACTGACGGAGACGTAAACAATGATAATAAACGCAGCATTGGCGACCTTGCTATCGTAGCTGCCGCCTACGGCAAAACGACCAGCGATCCGAATTGGGAGAAACACCGGAAGGCAGATTTAAACCGCGATGGAATAATAGATATCGAGGATTTGGCTATGCTTGCCGCGTGGATAACGGGCTAAACGGACCAAGGAGGAAGATGCATCACTTCCTCCACCTGATTTATTCTTTTCCATATGAATATTTGGAGGTTCTGCGCATGTTGAAACGAAGTAAAGCCATCAGTACCATTGTCGCCTTATCCATGCTGTTCACTTTATTATCATCGGCCCTGTCATTCACGCCTCGCGCTGCTGCGGCGGAGGAAGCGTCCGCTCCTGAGTATCACGGCTTGAAGGCCGAATACTACCTCGCAGGAGGCCCACCTGATTTCACCTTCGGCACCTTCAAAGGAACGGGCTATGATCCGAATTTGGACATTTCCAATCTGGAGCCATCCATCAAAATGTACACCGGCCAAGAAAATAGGGCCGGTATCAGATGGACGGGATTTATTGAGCCGGCATTTACCGAAAATTATACATTTTACATTACCGGAGATAATGGGTTTCGTTTATGGATTGACAACAAGCTGACCATTGACCATTGGGTAGCAGATTGGGATAAAGAACAAACCTCGCTTCCAGTCGCTTTGACTGCCGGGCAGAAGTACAGCATTAAGCTTGAGCTGTTCGAGGACAACGGCGGGTCGAACGTGCATATGCGCTGGTCGAGTCCAAGCGTTGCGAAGGAGCCCGTGCCGACGGAGGCGTTCTATCTGCCTGATGGGTTTGTGCCGGGAGGTACGGTGCTTGAGGACGGCCTGCACGCGGAGCTGCCTTTTTCGGAAGCATTGCAGCCGCTAACGCCTGAGTTTTTGAACCATTTGCGGGTTAGCATCTCGACTGGCAACATAGCGATTGCATCAGCAGCGCTGAAGGAAGGTGACGATAAAGTCATCGCCGTTACGTTCAAGGATCCGCTTTATTCAAAGGATGTCGGCAACGTTAAAGTAAGCTACGACGGACTTGGTGGTCTGACGACACAGGCTGGAACAGCGATTCCTGGCTTTGACAAACCGATGCTGAACGGCTCGAAATACCAAATCATGTCGCCTTGGGCAGATGACGTGGACAGAGAAAACGTGCTGCCTGAATACCCTAGACCGCAGCTTGCACGCGACGAATGGATCAATTTGAACGGAGAGTGGGAGTTCGAGGCCGCGAAAAAGGGAGAAGCCATCCCTTCAGGCAAAACGCTGAAAGAGAAAATCCTCGTGCCATTCGCAGCGGAAGCGAAGTTATCGGGCATTAATCGGGTAGAAGATCTGATGTGGTACAAACGCAGCTTCACGATTCCAGACCATTGGGATGGCCAGCGCGTAAAGCTTAATTTTGGCGCGGTGGATTATTTGGCTACCGTATACGTGAATGGACAGCTTGCAGGCAGCCATAAAGGCGGCTTCACATCGTTCAGCTTCGATATTACGGATTATCTGGCGCCCGGCGATAATGAACTGATCGTAAACGTGCTGGATGAGACGGATATGGGGGCCGATCAAGCCGTTGGCAAGCAAACCGTCAAAAAGCTCGGCGGTATTTGGTACACGTCCGTATCGGGGATCTGGCAGACCGTATGGCTGGAGCCGGTAGCTGAAGCACATATCGACAAGCTGGATATAGCAACGGACATCCATGACGGTTTACTGAAATTAACAGCAGCAGGCAGCGGCATACAAGGTGAAACGGTTGAGGCCATCGTTCTCGCAAGCGGTGAAGTCGTAGGCTCCGCAACGGGAAAAGTCGGTTCGGAGATCAAGGTGGATGTACCGAACGCTCGACTATGGTCGCCGGATGACCCGTTCCTCTACGACTTAAAGGTGTATTTGAAGGACGGCGGCCAGACGGTCGACGAGGTTGCGAGCTATTTCGGCATGCGGGAGATTAAGCTTGGGAAGGTAAACGGGATAACGCGTCCGCTGCTGAACGGTGAGTTCGTCTTCCAAATGGGACCGCTTGACCAAGGCTTCTGGCCGGACGGCATCTATACTGCACCTACTGACGAAGCGCTAAAGTTCGATATTGAAGCGGTGAAGCGCGTAGGAATGAACACGATCCGCAAGCATATTAAAGTGGAGCCGGCAAGATGGTACTACTGGGCGGATAAGCTAGGCGTGCTCGTATGGCAGGATATGCCGAGCCTAGAAGATCGGCAGGGCAATAAAGGCTCGGATATTACGCAAGCTACCAAGACGCAATGGTTCAAGGAATACAAGGAAATGGTCGATCAGCTGCGCAGCGTAACGTCGATTATCATATGGACCGTATTCAACGAAGGCTGGGGGCAATTTGACCAAGGCGGCCAGCAGACGCGGGATGCGACTGCATACGTAAAGAGCCTCGACTCTACGCGGCTTGTGAACAGCACGAGCGGCTGGTGGGATGCAGGGGCCGGCGATTTGCTGGATGTGCATCGATACCCTGATCCAGGCGCGCCGAACCCTAGCGATACAAGAGCAGCGGTGCTGGGAGAGTATGGCGGCTTAGGCTTGCATGTTCCGGGGCATGAATGGAGCCCGCTCGTATTCTCTTACCAATTAATGAACAGCAAAGAGCAGCTGACCTCTACCTATGTGAATTATGTGAACAGGCTGAAAGCGTTGAAGGAAACGGGCTTAAGCGCAGCCATTTACACGCAAATTACAGATGTAGAGTACGAGATTAATGGGCTTCTATCTTATGACCGCAAGGTGGAAAAAATGGATTTCAACCGCATTGCGACTGCCCACCGTGAGTTGATTGGTACGGCTACCAAAGCGGATTTGCTGGCTGAGATCGAGATTTCGGAAACATTCCTTAACAAGGCGAAGCAGGGAACAGGAGCTGGAGAGTACAAGCAAGCTTCCATCGATGCATTCGATGCGTTAGTTGAAGCAGCTAAGGATACGGCACAGGACGATCAAGCGGCTCAATCGGCAATTCAGCAGAGCCTAAAGGCTCTTCAAACGGGCCGTGCACAGTTTTTTACCGAGGTTAACGCCCCAATTCCTGCTGGCTCGGCAGTGGATGGGTTCGATGACGCTGCGTTGGACTCCGCATGGACGATTCTAAGAGCAGATAACACCAAATGGTCATTGACGAGCAAGCCGGGATTCCTCAGTTTGGCTACGTCAACCGGCGAAACGTTCCAGAATACGAATACACTGCCGAACATCTTTCTAAAAACTGCTCCAGCTGGAGATTTCACAATCACGACGAAGATCGATGCGGCAGTTCGGAAAAACTTTCAGCAGGCGGGGTTATTACTCTGGCAGAATGATGACAATTACGTCAAATTAGGCCATGTGTGGGATACGGAGGGTGCAACGGGAAAAAGCATAGAGACCGCATATGAGAAAAATGCCGTCTACTCCAAAGCGGGGAATATGGCGAAGCATCCAGGTTATGACACTTCGTATTTGCAGTTGAGAAAGATCGGGAACATCGTCTCTACTTTCTACTGGGACGGGACTGCTTGGAAACCGGCTGCCGATCCGGTAACGGTCAGCTTGAGCAATTTGAAAATCGGATTCTATGGCTTGTCCGCGGGCGATCAAACCTCTGTGCAGGCTAACTTCGATTATTTCTCTGTAGGTCCAGTAACGAATGCAGATAAAACCGCGCTGCAAGCTGCCGTGTCTGCCGCCGAAGCAAAGCTCGTTTCTGCGGTTGTCGGTACAGAGCCGGGCCAATATCCGCAGTCGGCTAAGGATGTTTTTGCAGCAGCGGTGGCAGCGGCCAAAGATACAATGGCCAATCAGGGGGCTGACCAAGCAGAAGTGGATGCAGCTGCCGGTGCACTGGTGCAAGCACAGGCTATATTCACTGCGTCAGTCATTCCGGTAACAGCTAACGCTGCCGCAACGATTTCGGGTGTTTCACAGGTAAGGGCTGGCCAAACCTTTGACCTTTCGATTGGCAATACAGGCATTACAGCTGAGAACGCTCAGACTTTGTATGCGCAAATGCTCACTGTCAGCTTTGATCCAGCGAAGGTTGCGTTTGTTGAGGCAGCGTCTTTACAAGCAGGCTTTGGCATCCTTGAACAGAAAACAGTCGAGCCGGGTAAAGTGAGAATCATTGCAGCCGGTCAAGGGAAAGGGCTTGCAGCTAACTCGCAATGGCTGAAGCTCAGCTTTCTAGTAGCCGCTTCAGGCGCGTCTGGTTCTGCGCAAATTACGGTAAGCGGGGTAGAAGCGTCAAACGGCGAAGGTGACGAGCTTATATTAGAGGGAGCGTCGCACGCAATTCAAATAAGCGCTCAGGTGGACCTTTCAGGCTTAAACCAATCGATTACTGCAGCTGAAACGATATACGAAGGTGCACAAGTTGGTACACAGCCTGGACAATATCCGCAAGCGGCTAAAGCGGCCTTGGGAGCAGCTATCGCGAAAGCAAAAGCGGTAGCGGTTAATCCGAACGCAACTGAACTACAGGTAGCTGCGGCGATAACGGAGCTCGGAGCAGCCGTATCTGCCTTCCAAGCATCGGTATTATCTGGTGATATCAACAATGATCAGAAGATTACGATAGGCGATCTGGGCATCCTTGCGGCAGCCTATGGGAAAACAAACGCTGATCCAAACTGGCAGCAATTCAAGAAATCGGATCTTAATGCTGATGGAAAAATCGACATTGAAGACATTGCTATGCTAGCAAGATGGATTTTAGGTTAACGTATAGCTTTTAAAGACGTAAATAAAAACGAAAAAGACGACTGGCAGCTTATCGCAGCCAGTCGTCTTTTTGTTTAGCTCGCCATTGCTCTAAAATTGCGGGGCACGATGGTGATGGCCGTATTTTTGCTGCGGCATGACTTGGTTCGGATTTACGGCTTGCTGCTGGACAAATCCTTGATTGGCAGAAGGATTGGCTGCGGAAGCACCTTGAACGGGATTATAGCTGCAATCGCGCGGAGGACCTAGCACAACTGTGTTTTTTATCGGTGCAAGTGTCGTTTTGAGCGCTGCTTCATCGAGGCAATAGGTATAGGCAAATACGTTGGTTGGCGTTAAACGCAGGATGTCGGATCCATATATGACGTCCGGCACGTTGGCATCGAAAATAGCGAGTAAATGTGTATTGTCTTGCGTTGCAATCTCATAATGCCACCAGCCCTGAGGAATGTTGACTACTTGCCCAGGCGTAACAAGATATCGGAGATACTGCATCGTGAAGGGGTTCAAGAGAGAGACCTCTGCTGCACCAGAAATACAGTATACCAACTCGGAAGCATTCTGGTGGTAATGCGGTTCGATGACATTTCCTTTGCTGAGGAAAATATCAAGCAGGGATATGTTTTGCAGCGTATTTAATTGATTGACGGATAAGAGATTAAAGTAGTTATTTGCATCCTTTTTGAATGCTGGATTCGTGTTGACATCGAAAGCAAATTGCGCTCCGGGAGACGTGTAGTCGATCTTTGTGCTCATTCGAATATAAAGCCCCTTTTCATTAAGCTAATGAATCTTATGAGGTAGGGTATGTGTTAGCCTAGATAGTTGTGAATATTTTATTTTGAAAATAAATGAAGCCCTCCAAGAGCCGGATTGGGCTTTTGAAGGGCTGATTCTTTATTTATAGGTTGGAAGCCAGCTGCCATGCGCCTCAATCAGATCATCGCATAGCGATACGATATCGTCCATGGAAAGCTCGGCAGAGGTATGCGGATCAAGCAAGGCTGCGTGGTAAATATGATCACGCTTGCCAGTGATGGCAGCCTCGATGGTAAGCAGCTGCGTATTGATGTTCGTGCGGTTCAATGCGGCCAGCTGCGGCGGAAGGTCACCTACATACGTAGGGGTAACTCCGTTTGCATCAACGAGGCAAGGCACCTCAACGCAGGCTTCCTTAGGCAGGTTAGTAATCAAACCAGTATTCATCACATTGCCGCCGATTTGGAATGGATTGTTGGTTTCAATTGCCTCTAAGATGTAGGAAGCGTATTCATGACTGCGGCAGTGCTCGAGATTGCTGTCGCCCACTAGCGATTCACGCATCGTTTTCCAACCTTCGATTTGGTTCACGCAGCGGCGCGGATATTCATCAAGCGGTATATTGAAGCGTTCAATGAGCTCGGGATAATTGCGCTTAATGAAGTAGGGATGGTATTCCGCATTGTGCTCGGATGATTCCGTAATGTAATAGCCGAATTTCAGCATCAGCTCATAACGGACCATATCATGATGTTTTTCCGTTTGTTTTTCGGCTGCGCGGCGTTTAATCTCAGGATAAAGATCAACGCCATCCTTGCTTGCTTCGAGCAGCCAAGCCATATGGTTGATACCTGCAATTTTGTATTTGACGCCGGTCGGGTCTAGATCCAAATGCTCGAACAAATGCGGCAAGCATACTTGTACGCTATGGCAGAGACCTACCGTTTTCACGCCGCCGTACGTATTCATCACATTGGTGAGGACGGCCATCGGATTCGTATAGTTCAAGAATAAAGCATCCGGACACACTTCATTGATGTCGCGGGCGAAATCCAGCATAACCGGAATGGTGCGCAGATTGCGGAAAAGGCCGCCAATGCCTACCGTATCCGCTATCGTTTGGCGCAGTCCGTACTTCTTCGGTATTTCAAAGTCTGTAATCGTACAAGGATCGTAGCCGCCTACTTGAATGGCATTAACAACGTATTTGGCGCCGCGAAGCGCTTCTTTACGGTCCGAATACGATTTAATTTGGCAGGTGCTGTTACTCGTTTTTTTGAGATTAAGCAGGATTTGCTCCGATTCGCTCAGTCGTTGTGCATCGATATCGAATAGAGCGATTTCAAAGCCTTGCAGCGCAGGTGTCTGCATGACATCGCCTAGAATGTTTTTGGCAAAGACGGTGCTGCCTGCTCCGATGAAAGTGATTTTGGACATTAGACATTGGCCTCCCATTAATTGATTGCTGACTCCTTTAGTATAAAGAGGACAATGGGAAATGGATATGGAAGGAAAGAAGGTTTATATGGATAAATGTCGCATCATTTAGTATGATGAGCGGAGATGACCTCAAGGGGGTGCTGCAATGGCAACGCATCATACGTTCTCGATTAACCTGAATAGAGCTCCGCTTAAAGGTGAAATGTCTGTCTTGTTTGCTGGTAAGGGGCAGCCGGTTGCCGGCCATAATATCGGTCCGGCCGTTCATGATTATTTTTTGATCCATGTCGTATTAGATGGAGAAGGTGTATTTGAGACGCTTGGGAAAGCGTATACATGCAAGGCGGGAGATGCATTCGTCATTTTTCCGGACATATTGGTTAAATACCAAGCCAGCATGAGCAATCCATGGAGCTATGCTTGGGTCAGCTTCTCGGGCGATATCGTGGAGACGTCGCTCAGCTCTATCGGTATTACACCTGACTATGCGGTCATTCGAGATTTCTCCTTGTCCGCTGCACAGAAGATGCTTAGAACAATACGAAAAAGTATGGATAAAAAGAATTCTGCTGCGCTTGGCAATATGGAAGCCTCAGGCTGGTTAAGACTGCTGCTGCATGAGCTTGGCAGTAAGCATATCGGCGATACGGAAGAGTCTTCCATTCCCGATTCCCACTCCTTCCGCCAAATTGACCAGGCGATCCGCCTTATGTCGCTGCAATACGGACAGCAGCTGTCAATCGAAGGCATTGCCCGCACACTCGGCTACCATCGCGCCCATTTGACGCGGCTGTTCAAGGAGGCGACGGGCTTGTCTCCCATGCAATATTTGCTAAAAGTGCGCATGAAGAAAGCCGAGGAGCTGTTGGGGAGCGAGCTGACCGTCGCCCAAATCGCGACATCTGTCGGCTACAATGATCCGTTGTTTTTTACGAAGCAATTCCGCAAGTGGAGCGGTCAATCGCCTTCGAGCTTCCGCAAGTCGATAGTGGGGGAAGCAGCCAATCACACAACGTAGAAAGCAACATGTTATTAACTAAAGACGGAGATATGGACTAATTAACACCTATGGATGAAGGAATCAACTAATTAACAACCATGAACGAAGAAACCAACCATACGAGCAAGTAAAAACCAAGAAACCAACCATACGAGCAAGTAAAAGCCAAGAAACCAAACATACGAGCAAGTAAAAACCAAGAAACCAACCATTTAACAACGAAGAGTGAACAAACCAACCATTCGAGCAAGTAAGTAACAAACTAATTAGTCTAGAGTACGCTGCACTTTATGCAATAGAAACCTCACATGAGGGTCAATCTAAGGGGCTACGTTGCAGAAAGTGCAGCAGAATCACCCATTTACGTGTCTAGTAGGCTGCATTACAGCCAAACCGTTGCAGAAACTGCAACGTAGCAAAAAAATGGTTACTCAAACGACGATTAGAGTGTATGAAGTGCAATGTAGATCAGGTAATGGTTGTAGAAAATGCGAGCGAATAGAGGAGCAAAGTATTAGACAACACAATCTCACTACGAATAAACCAACCAATTAACAACGAAGAACGAATAAACCAACCAACCAATTAACAACGAAGAACGAATAAACCAACCAACCAATTAACGACGAAGAACGAATAAACCAACCATTTGAGCAAGTAAGTAACAAACTAATTAGTCTCGAGTACGCTGCACTTTATGCAATAGAAACCTCACATGAGGGTCAATCTAAGGGGCTACGTTGCAGAAAGTGCAGCAGAATCACCCATTTACATGTCTAGTAGGCTGCATTACAGCCAAACCGTTGCAGAAACTGCAACGTAGCAAAAAATTGGTTAGTTAAACGACGATTAGAGTGTATAAAGTGCAACGTAGCAAGGGGGCGGTGGGTGGAGGGAGGGAGTATTATGGGGAGTATTAGTAACCAACCAACCAACCAACCAACCAACCAACCAACCAACCAACCAACCAACCAACCAACCAACCAACCAACCAACCAACCAACCAACCAACCAACCAACCAACCAACCAACCAACCAACCAACCAACCAACCAACCATTTATTCTCCAAACGCTATAAAACACATCAGGCTGGTTATATCCTGGACATTCCAGACTAGTCATCTCAATGCTAAACAACCTCAAAAACGGTTGAAGCAGTCAGAAAAGGCTGCTTCAACCGTTTTTAGATAGCTGCTTAGAATACCAACTACGACAAGGTTTTCACCGATCTGCGGATGACCAAATCGGCAGGCAAGACAATTTTTTTCCAAGGCAAGGCGGTTTCTCGCTCCTGAATACGTTCAACGAGCATTTGCATGCCCATATAGCCGAATTGATAAGCCTGCTGGGCAGCAACGGTAAGAAACGGCTCTACTTCCGAATAGGGACCCAAATCGTCGAAGCATACGATCGAGATGTCTTCGGGAACGCTGATTCTTCGTTCACGAAGCAGGCGCAAAACTTCGACAGCGAGCACGTTATTGCCAGCGACGATAGCGGTTGGCGCGGGGTCCAGCTGATCGAGCCATCGTCCCATTTCGGTCAAGTCGCTTAAAGGACCAAAGCTTGTTTCGAAGACAAAATTCTCATTATAAGCAAGGTCACTAAGCTTCATTCCATCCTGATAGCCTTGGAGCCGCAGCCTTGCGCTGGACACGGAAGGCGAGCCGTTCACGAACGCAATATTTCGGTGACCTTGTGCAACCAGATGCTCTACGAGTCTTCTTGCTCCGTCTTTGCTGTCACCAAGCACAATATCGCATTCGATGCCGGGAACCTCGCGGTCTAGCAGAACAAACGGAACTTTATGCTTGCGAAGCGACTCCAAATGCGGGAGAGATGGATCGCCTGCCGGAGCGACCAGCACTCCATCGACGCGTGTGGTCAAGATGGTCGTCACATAGTCGGCTTCCTTCTCGATGCTCTCGTCACTGTTGCCGAAAAGGAGACGGTAGCCGGAGCGCTTGGCCGCGTCTTCCGCACCTCGCGCAAGGGTCGTATAAAACGGGTTCATAATATCAGTGATGAGCAAAAAGAGCAGCTTTGTCTGCTGGAGGACGAGACTGCGCGCCGTCTGATTGGGCACATAGCCAAGCTCCTCCATGACACGCTTCACCTTCGCTCTTGTCTTATCGCTTATTTTGCCAGTGTTATTGATAACTCTGGAGACGGTCATAGCGGATACGCTTGCTTTCGCCGCTACATCATAAATCGTTACCATAGCATTGTCCCCTCATGAATAAATCCTAGTTTCTATCATACAAAAAAGTCTTCATTGACAGCAAGACTTATTCTTGTTATTTTGAGGTTATCGGTAACATTATTATAACCTATTGGAGGTTTTATTCATGACGGATACAAATGTTCGTTTCCAAAGCGGGTTTCCAAAAATCGGAATTCGTCCCACGATTGACGGCAGAAGAAAAGGCGTTCGCGAATCATTAGAAGAGCAAACGATGAACATGGCAATCGCAACAGCCAAGCTGTTGTCGGAGCATTTGCGCTATCCAAACGGCGAGCCTGTCGAGTGCGTAATTGCGGATACATGCATTGGCGGCGTATCCGAGGCTGCAGCTTGCGCTGATAAATTTGCCAAATCCGGCGTAGGGGTATCGATAACGGTAACGCCTTGCTGGTGCTACGGTACGGAAACGATGGATATGGATCCATCCATACCAAAGGCGGTGTGGGGCTTTAACGGTACAGAACGTCCAGGTGCCGTATATTTGGCTGCAGTGCTGTCAGGTTATGCTCAAAAAGGTCTTCCTGCGTTCGGCATTTACGGCGAGCATGTTCAGGATTCAGGCGATACATCCATCCCGTTTGACGTGAAAGACAAGCTGATTGGCTTCGCCAAAGCAGGTCTTGCCGTAGCTTATATGCGTGGCAAATCCTACTTGTCCATGGGATCGGTCTCCATGGGGATCGCTGGATCGATTGTGAATGACGCATTTTTCCAAGAGTATCTTGGCATGCGCACGGAGTACATTGACATGAGTGAATTCGTACGCCGCATGGAAGAAGGCATTTACGATGGCGCGGAATTCGAGAAAGCGCTTACGTGGGTGAAGGAGAACTGCAACGAAGGCCCGGATAACAATCCTGCCCATCTGCAAACCTCGAGAGAGCAGAAGGATGCGGACTGGGAAACCGTTGTCAAAATGACGCAAATTGCCCGTGATCTAATGGTAGGCAATCCAAGGCTGGCTGAGCTTGGCTTCGGCGAGGAAGCAGGCGGACACAATGCAATCGTAGCCGGATTCCAGGGCCAACGTCAGTGGACGGATCACTTCCCGAATGGCGATTTTATGGAAACGGTGCTGAACTCTTCCTACGACTGGAACGGCAAGCGTGCACCTTATATGGTTGCGACAGAAAATGACAGCTTGAACGGCGTCGTTATGCTATTCGGCTATTTGCTATCGAACACGGCCCAAATCTTCGCGGATGTCCGCACGTATTGGAGTCCGGAATCGGTGGAACGCGTTACGGGCCATAAGCTGGAAGGCGCGGCTGCGAATGGCCTCCTCCACTTGATTAACTCGGGATCGGCAACGATGGATGGAACGGGTGAGCAAACAAGAGACGGCCAGCCTGCGATGAAGCCATTCTGGGAAATATCCGACGAAGAGGCACAGAAATGTCTGGATGCGACTTCGTGGCGCCCGGCGTCCGTCGAATATTTCCGCGGCGGCGGCTATTCGTCAGATTATTTAACACGAGGCGGTATGCCGATGACGATGTCCCGAATTAACCTAGTGAAAGGGATCGGACCCGTTCTGCAAATCGCAGAGGGCTATTCGGTTGAATTGCCGCAGCATGTCCACGATACGCTGGATAATCGGACAGATCCGACTTGGCCAACGACTTGGTTCGCTCCGACGCTTACCGGCGAAGGCTCCTTCCACTCCGTGTATGAGGTGATGGACAACTGGGGCGCGAATCACGGCTCCATCAGCTACGGGCATATTGGTGCAGACTTGATCACGCTCGCTTCGATGCTTCGGATTCCGGTTAATATGCATAACGTTCCGGAAGAGCGCGTCTTCCGTCCGAGAGCATGGGGCTTGTTCGGTACGGCTAACGCGGAGAGCGCGGATTACCGTGCTTGTCAAAATTTCGGGCCTATTTATAAATAAAATGGAGGTTTTACAATGAGCAGCACAGATATTCGCAATGAGCTTTGCAAATATGCACGCAAAACGGTAACGAACAAATTAGTCGTCGGCCCTGGAGGAAACATAAGCGCCAAGTTCGAAGGCAAAATGTACCTCTCACCAAGCGGTTTCGCGCTGGATGAGGTAGAGCCGCATCAATGGGTAGAGGTTGATATCGAAACGGGCGAAATTACGGATATCGGCCTGCGTCCGTCCTCCGAGGTGTTGATGCATCTTTATGCTTATCGGGCTAATCCGGATATCGGTGCGATTGTGCACACGCACCCTCCATATTGCATCGCCTTTACACTGGTGGAGCAGGAGCTGCCCATTATGTTCCCGGACCAAGCGGCTTTAGTCGGCAAAACCGTTTATGTACCCTATGTGCTTCCAACGACGGATAAGCTTGCCGATGCCTATGTGGCGAAAGTGAACGAAGCGAGCTCGGTGCTACTTGGCAATCACGGACTTGTTACGTCTGGCCGCAATCTGCGCGAAGCCTATTACCGAACAGAGGTTGTAGAGGAAAGCACTAAAATCTATCTGATTGCCAAAGCGATTCGCGAGCCTAAAGTGCTTACGACGGAAGAATTCGAAGAAATTGCCTCGCTGGAAAGCGAAGCGTATCGCATCGAATTGCTGCAGAAGATGAAATAATCGGCGCAGCCCGTTCACCGAATGAATCAACAGGAAAGGAGGTGCTGCGCATGACAAAACTTGCGACGGTGCTTGCGTTTGACCTTGGAGCCAGCAGCGGCAGAGCACTTATCGGCGAGCTGGTGCGGGATGAAGCAGCGGATTCGAACAAGCTGCAAGTGACCGAGATCCATCGTTTTCCAAATCAACCAGTCGCCTTGAATGGACATTTGCACTGGGATATCCTACGTCTGCTGCAGGAGCTGAAAACAGGCATCCGCAAAGCGTTTCAGCTCGGATATGAACCGCAAACGTTTGGCATTGACACTTGGGGAGTGGATTTTGGACTGCTCGACGCGAATGGGGAGCTGCTCGGAAATCCGTACCATTACCGTGATTCCCAGACGGATGGCATCTTAGAAGAACTGAACGAGCTAATCGGCAAGGAGCGTTTATATGAGGAAGGCGGCTTGCAATTTATGCCTTTCAACACGATTAATCAGCTGTATGCGATGAGCAAGGCTGGTTCACCCAAGCTTGCTGCAGCCAGCACCTTGCTGCTTACGCCGGATCTTCTCGCCTATTTTTTGACTGGCGAGAAAATATGCGAGTTTACAATGGCAACGACAACGCAGCTGTTTCAACCAAAGGAGCAGCTATGGAATAAACCGTTAATGGAGAAGCTGGGCATTCCAAGCAAGCTGTTCCTAGAGCCAACACATCCTGGTACGATTTTCGGTCAGTTAACGGACGAAGTATGCGAGGAGCTTGGCGTTCCACCGATTCGCGCAGTGGCTGTCGGATCTCATGATACGGAGTCAGCGGCAGCAGCTGTCCCGGCGGAAGCGGGGCAGTCGTTTGCTTACGTCGTTTGCGGAACCTGGTCGCTGCTCGGGACAGAGCTCGCGAGTCCGTTAGTTACGCCGGAAGCGCAGTCGCTTGATTTCTCCAACGAGGGAGGAGTCTGCGGAACCTACCAGCTGCTCAAAAACATAATGGGGCTATGGATCCTGCAGGAATGCAAGCGAGAGTGGGATGAGCAAGGAAACGAGCTTTCCTTCAGCGAAATTACCAAGCTTGCGGAACAGGCGGAGCCTTTCCGCAGTCTCATTAACCCGGATGACGCTTCCTTCTATGCGCCAGCAGGCATGATAAAGCGGCTCCAAGCCTATTGCAAGGAAACGGGGCAGCTAGTACCGCAGTCGGTTGGCGAAATCGCGCGCTGTATCATCGAGAGTCTTGCACTGCGGTATCGTCAAGCGCTTGGTCAGATGGAAGCATTAACGGGGCAGTTGTTCGGCGGCCTGCATATGGTTGGCGGGGGCATTCAGAATGAGCTCCTTTGCCGTTTAACCGCTAGCGCCATTGGCAAACCCGTATGGACAGGGCCAGTGGAAGCGAGTGCAATCGGCAACATGCAGATGCAGCTCGTCGCGCTTGGGCTATGCGAAAGCTTGGCAGAGTCGCGATCGCTAGTTGAAGCTTCGTTCCCGATGGAGCAATATGCTCCCATACCAACGGATGGCTGGGCTGCAGCTATTGAGCGGTTTGAGCGTTTGTGCGGAGAGAAATGAGAACATTAGGAATGCATATGCCGCAGAGAGGAAGTAACAAGCATGCTTATTGGTATACCAAAGCTTCTATCGCCTGAGCTTCTTAAGGTACTAAGCGAGATGGGCCATAGCGATGAGATCGTACTGGCTGACGGAAATTTCCCCGGCGCAAGCCATGCTCAGCGATTAATTCGTGCAGACGGCCATCCAATTCCCGAGCTTCTGGACGCTATATTGCAGCTGTTCCCGCTTGATCAATACGTAGAGAAGCCGGCAGCGCTGATGCAGGTCGTGCCTGGCGATACGGCGCAAACTCCGATTTGGGGCGAGTACGGCAAAATTATCGAGCAGCGTACCGGCTTGACAGAGCCGTTCGAGCAGGTTGAGCGCTTTGCTTTCTATGAAAGGGCCAAGCAAGCGTACGCGGTTATTGCGACTGGTGAGAGCGCGCTGTACGCAAACCTTATTTTGAAAAAAGGTGTTATTGCCGAGTAATCACATAGAAAACAAATAAAAGACCCTTGTTAGCTAAATTAAGCTGCAAGGGTCTTTTGCACTAGATGAACGCTGATCGAGCTTCGTATCTATTTCTTGAAAAACTCATGAAAAAGTTCGGCTGTTTTTTTCTGATCAGGCGTAATCGAGAATAAGACGAAATTTCCATTGCGAATAATTTGATAGTTTTTGGCCTGCTCATATTGATCCTGCAAATAGGACTCGAAAGCGGTTTGCAGCTTTTGGGCACGTGCCTCGAAGCCGGCTTTCACACTGTCATAATCTGCGTCCGATTTCAGCTGAACGACCGAAAATTCACCAGCTTGAATCATCATCATCGCTTGATTGAAGCTGCCGTCTACTAATTGTTTATCTGGATCGATACCATAGGTATCTTTGATTTTCTCGCCTTCAACAGCCGTTAGCGGCCCTAAGCCTGAATCTGCTTTAAGCTTAGCAGCAATATCTGCCACTGTAACCTCAGCATTCGGATTGTCAGGATCCGGCTTCGTGGTTGGCTTTGGCGTAGGTGATGGAGTCGCGATTGGCAGCGGCGATGGCTTTGCAGTTGCCGAGGCTGTAGGCCTATCGCTTGGTTTCGTGGCTGGCGAAGTAGCTGTCGGCTTCGCGCTTGGTTTCGTGGCTGGCGAAGCAGCTGTCGGCTTTGCGCTTGGTTTCGTGACTGGCGAAGTAGCTGTCGGCTTCGCGCTTGGTTTCGTGACCGGAGCAGTAGCTGCCGGTTTCTGGGTTTGCTGAGGCTTAGGCGTCACTGTCGCTATTTCGGTTGGCTCAGGCTTTTTCGTAGGCATCGGCGTTATTTTCTCTTCCGAATCCTTTGAAGGCGCGTTTGTTTCGGTTGGCGCAGCTGCTTCTGCAGTTGCTGTAGGCGCCGGAGACGCAACCGGCTGCTCGCCCGGCGAAGGCAGCAGGATAGACGAGGGATCCTCCGTTGCAGCTATTGCATCCGTAGGGCTCGTATTTTCCGTCGTACCGCTTGTTATATTCGTAGAGCTTTCCGTATCGATTGGTTTTTGGCTTGTACTGCTGCAGCTTGCTGCAAGGAGTGCGGTAGCAGCTGCCAGCAATGCAATCGTAATATATTTGGCGTTAAACCTAATCATTCGAGTAGCCCCTTTAAACATAGTTATTAGTTATAGACGACTAATAGAAATAAAAAGTTGCTATTCTACCATTTTTAAAATTATTAATCGACTATCTTCGCGCCTCGGAAGGTGTCATTCCTTTATATTGCTTATACAGCTTGGTGAAATAATTCGGGTTATCGCACCCTACCTTGGCCGCAATTTCGGTGACGGTGTCATTGCTGCTTCGAAGCAGCCGCTCTGCTTCATTCATCCGGCTTACGTTGACATACTCAACGAACGTGCGCCCCGTCAGCTTTTTGAACAGCTTGCAGAAATGATAGGGATTAAGGCTAACCTGCTTTGCAGCTTGTTCGATAGACAGCCTCTCGCAGAAGTTAGACTCGATCTGCTGAATCAGCAGCTTAAAGCGGTCACGATTCGCAGAGTATGGTTCTACTGCCTTGCCGGCAAGCTGTCGTTCGAGGAAAGTGCGCGCCAGCAGCGTAAATAAAGCGTGCAGCTTCGACTTTACGACAAGCTGGTAAGCGGGAGGCTTCGTAGCAAGCTCGCCAATGGCTTCATCAAGCAAGCCATAAAAGGAGAGGCATGCTTCATCTTGCTCGACTGGCTTGACGGGATAATGAAGCCTTCCTTCCAAGTAGGGAGCAACAAACTTCGCATGAACGGGATCATGGACCCAATCATTGAAGAGAGAGGCATTCAGCACCACGCAATCGTAATAAATGGGCTTGTAGCCTAGGGAATATCCAACATGCAGACCGCCGCCTGGTATAATAATGACATCGCCTTCATTTACAATATATGGACGGCTGTCGATATGGAACACCGCGCTGCCTTCCCGCATGACGATGATTTCGAAATGCTCATGCCAGTGCAAATAAAGAATGCAGTCATTGGGCTTTACTTCAGGACAGTGATTTTGAAACAGCTGAATCGGATATGTTTTATGCTCGAGCCGGGTATTTTCCCGCAGTTCCTTCGGATAGGACATTTTTTTGCTCACCACCACAAGATTAGACTAGTATTGCGCAAGATTGTTTAGAGTAATCTGTAATAATCCTAGCTATAATGAATTTGATAAGAATACTATAAGCCAATATTGGAGTGATATACAACCATGGAGAACAAATTAAGAATCGGAACGCTGGTAGGCGGAGGCAATGCGGATCACGTCATCCCGCAAATCGTGAAGCATGGCTTTGAATCGTTTAATTTAACCTTTTGGCAAACAACGGGGAAGACAGATTTAGTCGAAATGGCCAAACGAGTACGTGCATTGGCGGACGAGCATGATTTTATTGTGCCAGCTGTAAGCGTTTTCGGTAATCCATTGACAGGGGAAGGCGACAATGCAGATACGCTTGCAAGCTGGGAGCGGCTGATCGACCACGCTCATTTGTTCGGTGCAGATATCGTATCCGGTTTCACCGGCCGCATCACGAATCAACCGATTGACGAATCCATTCCTGCATTCAAGAAGGTGTTCGGAGAGCTGACAAGAAGAGCGGCGGATAAAGGCGTTCGCATTGCATTCGAGAACTGCGATATGGGCGGAACCTGGCAAACAGGCGACTGGAACATCGCACATAACCCGACAGCTTGGGAGATGATGTTCAATGCCGTACCGGAGGACAACATCGGTCTGGAATGGGAGCCATGTCACCAGATGGTGAGCTTAATTAATCCGATTCCTCAGCTTCGCAAATGGGTGAACAAAGTGTTCCATGTGCATGGCAAGGATGCCACGATTGCATGGGATATCGTGAAGGAGCATGGCGTGCACGGGAAACAGCCGTTTGTATGGCACCGTACGCCTGGATTTGGCGATACGAATTGGACGGATATCATTACGATTCTAAGACAAAACGGCTACAAAGGCACGATAGACATTGAGGGCTGGCATGATCCTGTGTACAAGGACGAGCTGGAAATGACCGGACAGGTGCATGCGCTTCATTATCTGAAACGCTGCCGCGGCGGCGATTTTGTTCCAAACCCAATCTAGGCAAGGGAAAGAGAGGAGAAGAATATGTCTATTAAGCATAAGGTAGTTGTCGTTGGTTGCGGCGGCATGGCGAATACATGGGTGGAGTATGCGAAGAATAGAGAAGATACGGAGATTGTTGGTCTTGTCGACATTAAGGTCGAATTCGCTCAGGCGATGGCAGACCGTCAGGCGTTAACCTGTCCGGTTTTTACTGATTTGAAAGAGGCGATCGCCCAAACAGGCGCTACGATCGTATTCGATATCACCATTCCGGCAAGTCATTACTCGGTTGGCACTACAGCGCTGGAAGCGGGCTGCGACGTATTCGGCGAGAAGCCGCTTGCAGAATCGATGAGCGATTGCAGCGATATCGTGCGGCTGGCAGGCGAGTCTGGACGTACGCATGCGGTCATGCAGAACCGCAGGTTCGATCCGCGTATCCGTGCATTCCGTCAGCTTCTGGCCGATGGGACGATCGGCAAGCCGGGCTTCATAGGAGCGGACTTTTTTATCGGCGCCCATTTCGGCGGCTTCCGTGATGCGATGGACAGCCCGCTGCTGCTTGATATGTCGATTCATACGTTTGACCAAGCCAGATTTCTGATCGGAGCAGATCCGGTATCCGTGTATTGCCAGGAATTTAACCCTCCCGGGTCATGGTATGCTGGCAACGCGATGGCGATTTGTATTTTTGAAATGAGTGACGGCTCCGTATTCGATTACCGCGGATCATGGTGCGCAGAGGGGGTTACCACCTCATGGGAAGCATCATGGCGGGTCACAGGCGAGCATGGGACGGCGATATGGGACGGGCATGGCCATCCATACGCCGAAATCGTCGCTGCAGGAGACCAATCCGGCAAGTTTATTCGCGAATACGAGCGGGTGGAAACGCAGCTTCCAGAGATGGCGAACACGGGCCATCAAGGCTGTCTGGACGATATGTTTGCTTCCCTAGAGGAGAATCGCCAGCCGGAAACAAGCAGCAGAGACAACATATACAGCATGGCTATGGTACTGGCTGCGGTAGAGAGTGCGAGAATTGGACAAAAAGTCAACATTGCTGACTTCATGAAAGCTGCAGTGAAATAGGCATCAAATCGCTCCGAGCAGCAAGGTGATGAGAGCGCAGTTCGCTAGCAAGCCGCTTTGCTCCAAAGGAGCATGCTTCGAGAGCAGAAGCAGCCAAGATCATTTTTGCACGGTTTATGCTGATTCCTTAATGTAAGAAGTCCTCTACAACCATAGGCGCCGCCCCCTGTATTCCATACGGGAGGCGGCGTTTATTTTTGTGTTTTAGCAAATCACGGATGACGGAAAAGGACCGAATAATGTATAAAATAGCTTTTGCGTGTAAATACAACGGCAGCCCGAATCCGTAAAATGATAATTGATCATAAAAATAGAGTGTTCATAGAGGAAGGAGTGGCTTAATGAGCGGAAACGTTCTACTGAGGATGGATAATGTGAGCAAAACTTTTCCTGGCGTTAAGGCGCTTAGCGACGTAAGCTTCACCCTGCGAAAAGGTGAGGTTCATGCATTAATGGGCGAGAATGGCGCGGGGAAATCAACCTTAATAAAAGTGCTGACTGGCGTGCACCCAATGGATAAAGGCGAAGTGCAATTGAATGGCAGACCCATAACGGCTAGATCGCCGCAGGAGGCGCAGACGCTTGGGATCAGTACGGTGTATCAGGAAATTAATTTATGCCCTAACTTGTCAGTGGCAGAAAATTTGTACATTGGCCGTGTTCCTAAGCGCAGAGGGTCGATTGACTGGAAACGAATGAATGAGGATAGCGAACGTTTGTTGAAGCGTCTGAACTTAAATCTGGATGTCAAACAGCCGCTGTCTGACTTTTCAGTCGCCATCCAACAGATGGTCGCAATAGCAAGAGCAGTCGACATGTCCAGCGGTGTTCTTATTCTGGATGAACCAACCTCAAGCCTGGACAATCAAGAGGTGCAGCAATTGTTCGACGTGATGCGCAAGCTTCGGGACGAGGGCATGGGCATTGTGTTTGTCACTCACTTCCTTGATCAGGTCTATGACATTACCGATCGGATTACGATTCTTCGCAACGGTGCTTTAGTTGGTGAATATGAGACAAGCAAGCTGTCCAAAAGCAGCCTGGTCTCGAATATGATCGGCCGTGAATGGAGAGAAGAGGACGAGCATCGCAAAAAGGAAAAGAGCTATACCTCTGAAGTCACGATGTCTACCGATGCTTTGACGAGAGTCGGCTCCGTGAAGCCGGTCAGCCTGTCCATCAGGAAAGGTGAGGTTGTTGGGCTAGCGGGCCTGCTCGGCTCAGGGCGCTCGGAGTTTGCGAACCTCATCTTTGGAATTGACCAATCTGACAGCGGCATTCTGACGCTTGGCTCGGAGACGTTCCAATCGATGAATCCGAAGAAAGCGATCCGGAAAGGCGTGGGCTTCTGCCCGGAGGATCGGAAAGTAGCAGGCATAGTCGGGGAGCTTACGATCCGTGAAAATATCGTGCTCGCGCTTCAGGCGAAGAAAGGCATATTCAATTATATTCCTTTGAAGAAGCAGCAGGAGATTGCTAGGAAATTTATTGACCTGCTTCGAATCAAGACGCCTAGCATGGAACAGCGAATCGATAATTTGAGCGGGGGCAATCAGCAAAAGGTTATATTGGCGCGGTGGCTGGCTACAGATCCTAGTCTGCTCATTCTGGACGAACCGACTAGGGGGATCGACGTCGGCTCCAAAGGCGAAATTCGGAAACTGATTTTGGATTTGGCGAAGTCGGGGCTTTCCATACTGATTATTTCCTCGGAGCTTCAAGAAATGATTGAGTGCGCCGATCGAATCGTCGTGCTTCGCGACCGGATGCAGGTTGGAGAAATTAGCGGCGACCATATGACTGAAACTAATATTATGAGGATGATTGCAGAAGGAGGCGGTTCTCATGAGCAGTATTCGCAAACTGGCAGCTAACGTCATGCATACCAAAATCATTTGGCCAATAACCGCGTTAGCCGCTATCCTATTGTTTAATTTATTTTTTGTTCCTGGTTTTTTTAATATCGAAATTAAAAATGGCCATCTCTTCGGCAGTTTGATCGATATATTGAATCGTGCTGCTCCGATCATGGTTATTGCCATCGGCATGACGCTTGTAATTGCGAAGGAAGGCATTGATATCTCTGTCGGTTCCGTGCTTGCCATCTCCGGAGCGGTTGCCATTTCGTTGCTAGGCGTGGTGCCGCTCTGGATAGCGATTGTCGCTGCGATGGTCGTCGGGGTGTTGTGCGGCCTATGGAATGGCGTGCTAATCGCTTATCTGGGCATACAGCCTATGGTTGGGACGCTAATCTTGATGACGGTTGGCCGGGGAATCGCGCAATTGATTACGGAAGGAAAGGTTCTCACTACCGACAATGAGGCTTTTGGCTTTATCGGCAAAGGTTTTTTCCTGGGACTGCCCTTCTCCATATTTATCGCAGCATTTGTTTTCCTGTTTGTGCTTTATTTGAAAAAGCGTACGGCTCTTGGGCTTTTCCTGGAGGCAACGGGCTCCAATAAAATATCAAGCGAGTATGCAGGTCTTGAACCACGGAAAATTTATTTATTCGTGTATATCGTTTGCGGTCTGTGTGCAGCAATTGCAGGGCTGCTTGTGAGCTCGAACATCAGCAGCGCGGATGCGAACAATGCTGGCTTATGGATCGAGCTGGATGCGATCTTGGCGGTCGTCATCGGCGGGACTTCTATGCGAGGCGGTCGTTTCTTTCTTGCTGGAACGGTCATCGGCGCTTTGTTCATTCAATCGCTTACGACGACGATCTACTCCATGGGTGTGCCGCCTGAGCGTATTATGGTCGTGAAGGCGATCGTAGTCATCGTTGTCAGCTTAATGCAATCGGACCGCTTCAGGCGAATGTTCCAACAGAAGAATAAACAGGCGGTGATCGGATGAAGCTGAATCTTCGAATTAACCAGAACAATATTATAATCTTCTCGACCTTGCTGCTCATTGTTTTGCTATACGGCGCGGGTTCTGTCCTCTATACCGGATTTTTCACCTGGCAAGTGTTTTTCAATCTTTTCATCGATAACGCCTATTTGATTATCGTAGCGACTGGGCTTGCTTTCGTTATTATTACGGGTGGTATCGACTTGTCGGTTGCCTCTGTCGTTGCTTTCATCAGCGTCGTTTCGGCTGCGCTGCTGCAGGAGGGCATGAACGCCTACGTCGTAATGGCCATTTGTTTGATCATTGGCATTGTGTTCGGAGCGGCCCAAGGCTATCTCATCCAACGCTTCGACCTGCATCCTTGGATTGTTACCCTCGCAGGCATGTTTCTTGCGAGAGGAGCGAGCTATTTCATAACGACGCAAAGCATCGTCATCGAGAATGCAACGTATACAGCCATTTCAAAATTCAAAATCAACCTGGTCGGATCCAATTTCATTTCGGTGAGCGTCGTGATTGCTTTGGCTGTCGTCGCGGTCGCCATCTATGTTGCCAAGTATACGGAGTTTGGCAGATCCGTATTTGCAATTGGGGGCAGCGAGCGTTCTGCGGTGCTGATGGGCCTCCCGGTTCCTCGCATTACGGTATTGGTTTATACGATTAGCGGTTTCTGTTCCGCGCTAGGCGGCATTGTATTTACCTTCTATATGTTGTCTGGCTATAACCTCCATTTAATGGGGATGGAGATGGATGCGATTGCGGCTTGCGTAATCGGAGGCATTCTACTGACCGGAGGCTTCGGTTACTTGGTTGGTCCATTGTTAGGCGTCATTTGTTCTGGCATTATTCAAACGATCGTCATGTATCAGGGTACGCTTAGCTCTTGGTGGACAAAGATTGCTGTTGGATTCCTATTGTTCCTCTTTATTCTCCTGCAGAGGGTAATCGTTATCCGCCGCCAAAGACGGCGCGTGATCAGCCATGCTGCGGAGAAGCCGGCCGCTAGCGGCGGGGACAGACGAACGCCAGCTTCTGTGTAAAGTAAATAATAGAATAATAGAATCTAAATAGTGCCGAATTTAGCAAAATATAACGTTTTTATGTAAATACAATAAACTTCAAACGGATTATATTGATAATGTGATCAACACATAGCATATAAAGGGAGGAACAAAAAAATGTTTAAGTTTAAAAAGAGCTCTTTTGTAATGACAACGGTGTTAGCGGTAGGCCTTCTGCTATCGGCATGCAGCGGCAATGCAGCTAACAATAATGGAGGAAACGCTGCAACCAATGCACCGGCGGAGACTACAGCTCCGGCAGCAGAAGACAAAGGCTCAGACAAAAAGATCGTGCTGGGCTTCTCGCAAATCGGTGCGGAGAGCGGCTGGCGGGATGCTGAAACACAATCGATTAAGGACACATTCGGCAGTGACGCGCAGTTCGAGCTGAAGTTCTCCGATGCTCAGCAAAAGCAAGAGAACCAAATCAAAGCCATTCGTACATTCATCTCCCAAAAAGTAGATGCGATCGCTCTTGCGCCAGTCGTTGAATCCGGCTGGGAAACAGTGCTTGAAGAAGCAAAAGCAGCAAACATTCCGGTGTTCCTGCTTGACCGTACTGTAAAAGTGAGCGATGAGTCGCTATACACTTCCTTTATCGGTTCCGACTTCGTGCTTGAAGGCCAAAACGCAGCAAAAACGATGATGGAGCTGCTTGGCGCAGACAAGAAAGTAAACATCGTTGAGCTTCAGGGAACGGTTGGCGCGAGCGCTGCCAATGATCGCCAAAAGGGCTTCCAAGAAATCGTTGACGGCAACCCTAACTACAAAATCATCAAATCTCAGACCGGTGACTTTACTCGTGCAAAGGGCAAAGAGGTAATGGAAGCATTCCTGAAATCAGACGGCAAAAACATTCAAGCGGTTTACGCGCATAACGATGACATGGCGCTTGGTGCGATTCAAGCGATTGAAGAATACGGCTTAAAGCCGGGAACTGACATTTTCGTCGTATCGGTAGACGGCATCAAACCAGCTTTTGAAGCAATCCGCGACGGCAAACTGAATGTGACCGTAGAGTGTAATCCATTGCTGGGACCACAGCTGAAACAAGCAATCCTAGACTTTAAAGAAGGCAAAACGTTGGAAAAATGGATCAAATCGGACGAGGATGTATTCTTCGGTCAAAAAGCAATCGATGCATTGCCAAACCGACTCTATTAAACTCGAATGCAGCAAATTGCAAAGGGGCTTTTGCCCCTTTGCAATTTGTTGTTTCCCACCCCGAGAAGTCGAGATATACTGAGATGAAAAAGAAATAGGTGAGAATGTGTTTGCAGGAAACAACCGCTTGGAGATTATCCAACGATTTCAAAATCGAAGTATTCGGTTCAAGCTTCTCATTTATTTTGTCATTATTATATTATTGTCGATCGTCACGTTAAGCGCGGTAGGCACCGGAGTTTATAAGCGCTCAATCGAAGATACGTCGAATGAACATACGATTCAAATGATGAAGCAGGTTAAGAAAAACATCGTTTATTATTTCGACGAAATGGAAAATATTTTGGCTTATGTTGCAAACGACAATAACGTGATGACTTTTTTCAATGAAGGACTGAGTACCGGTATTGACGGCATAGGTGCGAACAAGGCAGATATTGAAAAAGTGATCGCGATGTACGAGAGCAGGCATTCGGAAATTGCGGGCCTTCTAATCGTTAATAGAACTGATCAATACGTAAGCAATAGACTGGAGAGAGTCATTCGTAATCCGTTAACCTCGGAGAGCTGGTACAAGGAAGCGGTAAGCAATCCAGATGAGCTGCTGCTGATCAGCAAGCCAATCGGCAGAAATATTAAATCGGAATACAATTACAGTGCCGATCAAGTGCTGTCTTTCGTAAAGGCGATTAAGAATCCGCGCACAAATGAGGTTTTAGGCGTCGTTTTGCTAGACATGGAGTTAAGCATTTTTCAAACGACGATTGAGTCGGTGTCTTTAGGGAAAAGCGGATTCGTCTATATTACCGATTCACATGGAGGGATCGTGTATTCTCCGGTCAATTTGATTGTTTACAGGATCGATAATAATTGGTTGGAAAGCGGTTACACCCGTATGGAAAAGAAAATAAACAATCGAACCTTTCAAATTATGCAGGATCGCTTCGAGCGTACAAATTGGAAAATCGTCAGCGTGTTTCCGCTGGATGAGTCCAAGTCGGTCGTTATCAAGTGGCAGCTCTACACCGTTATCGTCGTGCTGCTCACGATCATCCTGGCTATAATCGTCTCGTGGTTTTTCACCAATTCGATTATCAAACCTGTCCGCAAGCTTAGGCGAATTATGCAGCGAGTAGAGGAAGGGGAGCTGCATCTTAGGTTCAAAGGCGGATCAAAGGATGAAATCGGCCAACTTGGCGACAGCTTCAACAAGATGGTTCAGGAAATTGAGCAATTAATCCATATGGTTTATACCGAGCAGAAAGAGAAACGGGAGGCGGAGCTCAAGGTGCTGCAAGAGCAGATTAAGCCGCATTTTCTATACAATACGCTCGATACGATCCAGTGGATGGCACAGGATAGAGGAGCGGATGATATCGTTGAAATTATTATCGCGCTCACCAATCTGTTTCGAATCGGCTTAAGTAAGGGCAATGAAATGATATCTCTTGAGGATGAAATCAAGCATGTGAACAGCTATCTAATTATTCAAATGATGCGCTACGAGAGTAAGATCAGCTACGAGATTCAAGAAATACCCGAGCATTTGAAATACAATCGCTTATTGAAGCTGATCCTTCAACCACTTGTCGAGAATGCCATCTACCATGGCATCAAAATGAAAAAGGGTAAGGGGCATATCCGTATTGAAACAGCAAAAATTGACCAGCATCTCGTATTGTCTGTTATTGATAGCGGGCAAGGCATAAAGCCGGAGCAGTTGGAGCTTCTTGAACAGGGCTTGAAGGATTCAGTCAATCCAGAGCATAAAAACGGCTTTGGGCTGTTCAATGTCAATGAGCGCATTCGTTTGACGTACGGCGCCTCCTACGGCATCGAGGTGCAAAGCGAATATGGCAAAGGGACGAGGGTCAATGTGTATTTGCCTTTAAATAATAATTGAGGCTGAAAGAGCTTCTTACTCATAGAAGGAGGAGAGCAGCATGTGGAAATTAGTCATCGCTGATGATGAGCCAAGAATAAGAAGAGGTCTGATGCAGGTGCTGCCCTGGGAAGAGCTGGGCATTGAGGTAGTAGGAGAAGCAGAGGACGGGATTGAGGCGCTTGAGGTTGCAAGGTCCACCAAACCGGATCTCATATTTGTCGATATTAACATGCCGTTTCTGGATGGACTAGCTTTTGTCGAGCAGCTGCAGCTTGAGTATAAGTGCTTGGTCGTCGTCATTACCGGCTATGACGAGTTTACTTATGCACAGAAAGCAGTGAAGCTGAGCGTGTTTGATTATATTCTAAAGCCGGTAGTCAAGTCTCAGCTGAAGGAACTGATAGATCGCGCTGTTATTGAACTGGAGAAAAACAAAATAAAAGAGGAATTCCAAGCGTTTACGAGCAAGCAGCTTCACAATAATTCCTTGCTTATACGGGACAACTTTCTGCGCAGGTGGATAAGTGGATTATGGGAGCCCGACGAGGTTGTGGAAAATATTGAGTATCTGAAGCTTCCCATTAGCGCTTCAACCCGGCTCGCTGTGTTCAAGGTTGTTCAAAGCACAAACGTCGGTACAGTTAAGAAGGAATGGGGCAAGGATTTACTCGAATTTGCTTCCAGAAATATCATAGAGGATATACTAGCAGCCAGCGGCCAGCATGTCGTATTGGAGGATGAACGGGGTTATATTGTCATCTTCTCGCCGATACCGGATGAGAGTGAGTGGATCACGCAGTGTATGGCTATTCAAACGAAATTCGAAGAAATATTGGCGCGGATGGTTATTTATTCGGACAAAGTGCTTAGCGATGGCTTTCTGCACGCTGACCGTGTCTATAACGAGCTTGTGAAAGACATTAATGCAAAGGGCAGCTTGTCGCCCGTCGTTCTGCTTGCGAAGAAGTTCGTTGAGCAAGCCTATGCGATGCCGAACCTTTCCTTGCAGGAGGTTGCGGATCAGGTGAGAGTAAGTCCAACCTATTTAAGCAAGCTGCTCAAGAAGGAGATTGGTGCTTCGTTCATTGATTATTTGACAGACGTACGAATCAAGCATGCGGTTCTGCTTATGAACGATACCAGTTATAAGGTTTATGAAATTGCGGAAAAGGTCGGTTATAACAGCCAGCACTACTTCAGCAACGCTTTCAAGAAAAAAACAGGCGTTTCTCCCAACTCCTATCGCAAAGGAAGCTGGACATGAAAGAAGCAAGGTACAAACTTTTATTTTTTTTCGTCGCGTTTATGGCTCTGTTAAGCTTGTATTCCTGCAGCAATCAGACAGCGACCATACAAGGCGAAGCGGTCAAATATCTCATAGGGGTCTCGCAGCCCAATTTAAACGAGCCTTGGCGTGTGTTGCTTAATGACGAGATCAAGCGCGATGCAAGCGCATATCCAGATCTGCGCGTCATTTTTACCGACGGGGGTAATGATAGCAAGCAGCAGGAAGAAGATTTACATAAGCTGATGGGGTATGGCATTGATTTGCTCATTATTTCGCTCGATGATCCGATTCTACTAACGCCTACGATAACCGAAATCTATGAGAAAATTCCGGTTATCGTGCTAGGCCGCGGCGTAACGGGTTATGATTATACGTTGTATATTGGAACAGATAATCGTCTCATTGGCAGCAAGGCGGCGGGATACGCGAAGCAGCTGCTTGAAGCAGGGGATAATCGGATCGTCGAGATTCTAGGGCTCAAGGGCTCGCCGACGGTAGATGAACGCAGTGAAGGCTTCCGCGAAGCGCTAACTGACCGCAAAGATATCGTGATTGCGGAATCGCTGTATGCGGATTGGGAGCGCGATAAATCAGAAGATCTGCTTTTAAATACACTCGAAAAGGACACGGACATCGATCTCATCTTTGCCCATAATGACGCGATGGCATTGGGTGCATCGATTGCATTGAAGAAAAAAGGGTTAACGGATGTCAAGATTATTGGCGTAGACGGTGTTAAGGGAGATAATGGCGGATTGAATCTCGTTAAGGACGGTACGCTCACCGGTACCTTTACCAGTCCGACGGGCGGTGGAGAGGCTATTCGGTATGCAGTTGACATTCTAAATAAAGAAAAAGGTATTCCCAAGAAAATTATTCTGAGAAGCCATCCGATCACTAAGGACAACGTGCATGTATTCGATGAGCGGGAAACAACCACACAGAATAAGCCAGTTAGGCAAATAACCGAAGCCGCGCCTATAAAGATTGGTTTCGCGCAGGTCGGTTTGGAGAGCGGCTGGCGGCTGGCGCATACCAATTCCGTTATCCATGCAGCCAAAGAGGAAGGAATCGAGCTGCTTTACGAAAATGCGCTGCAGCAGCAGGATAAGCAAGTCGAATCGATTAGAAGATTCATCGCGATGAAAGTGGATTTTATCGTGTTTTCACCTTTAGTCAAGACGGGCTGGGACGTTGTACTGCGGGAGGCCAAGCAAGCAGGAATCCCTGTTATTCTCTCAGACCGCGAAGTGAAAGTAAGCGATGATTCTTTATGGACCGCCTACATCGGCTCGGATTTCGTAGAGGAAGGCAGGCGGGCGGCTCGCTGGCTCATACAAGAAATAGAAGGAAACTCCGAGCAGGTGAATATCATTGAGCTTCAAGGCACAAAGGATTCCGATCCCGCCGTGGGACGGAAGCTTGGATTTGAAGAAATTATTCAAGATGAGCTTGGTTACCGGATCGTGCAATCTTTGCAGGGCGACTTTACGTTGGAAAATGGAAAACAGCTCATGCTTGAAGCGCTTGCTCAACATGGCAAAGACATCGATGTCGTATACTCCCATAATGATGATATGGCTCTCGGAGCGATACAGGCGATTGAGCAATATGGACTGAAGCCGGGCAAGGATATCAAGATCATTTCGGTAGATGCGACTAGGGCTGCATTAAAGGCGCTGGGTACCGGCAAATTAAATTTTGTCGTCGAGTGCAATCCGCTGCTTGGCCCGCAGCTCATGAAAGCCGTGAAAGATTATATGGCCGGGAAAGAGCTCCCGATGAAGATCATTACCTCGGAGGGGGTATTCACTCAGGATACGGCGAAGCGCGCGTTGGCAAGAAGGGAATACTAATGAACGGGATGCTAGGCTGAGCTGGACTCAGGCGGGTTGACAAGCTGCTCTTCACAGAGGGACAATAAAGAAATAATATCCAAATGAGAAGAGGCGATATTTATGTCAACCTTGATCCAGAGAATCAAACAGATTGCTGCAGGATTTGATGCAGATACGCTGCGATCCATTGAAATAGAACCATTACGGATTGAAGCAGGCGCCATCAATGAGGTTGCTCCTTATCTGAAGGAGAAAAACTATGCTCAGGTTATCATAGCAGCAGACGCCATCACATATGAGATTGCAGGCAGAACGCTGGAGGAAGCGATTGCGGCGCTTGGCATTTCGGTTCAGGTAACGCTTATTAAGCCAAATCCGCAGGGAGATGTCATTGCCGACGAAGCTTCGATCGTACAGCTGCTGCTCGACATTCAGCTAAAGAAAGCACAGGTTGTCATTGCGGCCGGCTCGGGAACGCTTCATGATATTTCCCGTTATGCGGCGTATACGGCAGGCATTCCTTTCCTATCGGTACCAACCGCGCCTTCGGTCGACGGTTTTAATTCAAAGGGTGCTCCCATCATCATCCGCGGTGAGAAGAAGACGATTGCGGCGATTGGACCGGACGCTATATTTGCGGATTTGGACATTTTGGCAAAAGCGCCATCCGCTATGGTAGCTGCTGGCTTTGGCGACATGCTGGGCAAATATACGTCATTGTTTGATTGGCATTTTGGCGCATCGGAGGGCGGTGAGCCATATTCCGTGGAGGTAGCTGAAATTACGCGTATTGCGCTTCAGAATTGCACCATGCATGTGGAGCAGATTGCCAGCCGTGATCAGGCAGGCATTCGCATATTAATAGAAACATTGATTGAATCAGGGCTGGCGATGCTGCTGTTCGGCCAATCGCATTCCGCTTCCGGCGCCGAGCACCATCTATCACACTATTGGGAGATGGAATACATCCGCTTAGGCAAAAGGCAGCTTCTGCATGGAGCAAAGGTTGGCGTCGCCTGTGCGGAGATTTCCAAGCTGTATCACCGTCTGGCGGCTGAGGAGGGTGGACTTGCCTTTACTGCGCATCCCGAGCAAGTGCGCGAATCGATTGCTGCCTTGCCGGATGAGACGCAAATTAGAGCGTGGCTTACGCAGGTAGGCGGACCGGCAACAACAGAAGAGCTTGGCATAGACTCCGAGCTTCTGATGCGTAGCCTGCAGGAAGCCGATCAGGTTCGTCCGAATCGGTATACATTGCTGCGCGTTTTGAACGGACTATAGTATAGGAGCTGAAGCAAGGCTGTTTCTTTAGTCGGGTTTGGAAATTTCAGCTTGTTCCATCCAATCAAATTGAAAAGAACCTTCAAGCTCCACTTTTTGATATGCTCCCATCATAGTAGACAGTAGAAAAAACAAAAATTCTACTTCTGCCTTGATGGGAGCATATCATTTAGTGGCGTTGAAGGTTCTTTTGTGTATGTCATGGGTTTAGCAGGCTTATGTTGCCCTTTCGGGGCCAGCCCTCGTCTAAATCGTTTCCGAATCGAGGATCCGTCGAATTAGAAGTTAAAGTTATCCGGATCAGGCCCAAAACGCTGATTGCGGTTAAGCCCGCTAATGAGGGCAACTTCCTCATCGGTTAATGTAAAGTCGAAAATATCCGCATTCTCTTGCTGGCGAACGGGATTAACCGATTTCGGGATCGTAACGACCTCGTTCTGAAGATCCCACCTGAGTACAACTTGAGCGGGGGATTTGCCGTATTTGGCGCCAATCTCAGCGAGGACGCTTTGATCGAGATTTCCTTGCATGAGCGGGCTCCATGCCATGAGCTGGATATTGCTGCTTTTTGCAAAGGTGTGAAGCTCCGTTTGCGTGAGAAGCGGGTGGTACTCGACTTGGTTAACCATTGGCACGAATTCACCGGTTGAGATAACGTCCCGCAGGTGATGTATTTGGAAGTTGCTCACACCAATTGCACGGACGAAGCCGTCTCTGTAGAGCTTCTCAAGCGCGCGCCAGGTTTCCGTGTATTTGTCCTTGACAGGCCAATGAATGAGCAGCAAGTCCACGACATCGAGGTCGAGCTTGCGTCTGCTGTCCTCGAATGCGGTCAGCGTGGACTCGTAGCCTTGATGAGCATTCCATATTTTTGTCGTAACGAAAATATCATCTCTAGCGATTCCGCTGTTTCGGATGCCGGCGCCTACGCCTGTTTCATTGTTGTAGGCCGCAGCCGTGTCTATGCTTCTGTAGCCGGCTTCAATTGCCGAGGCAACCGAGCGTTCTGCTTCTCCGTCATCCTTTACCTTCCAAACGCCAAGTCCAAGCCATGGCATCTTTACGCCGTTGCTAAGTATCGTCGATTCGGTACGTGCTTGTGACATGCTGAAGCAGCCTCCTTTATAGTGACAATTCTAAAATTGCTTTGACATCTTGCTTTTCTAAGCGCTTGAATGACCCGATTGCACCGTAACGAACGGCTTCCTCAGCCATACGGTCAAGCTTCTCGCTTCCAATCTCGAAGTCGGCTAGACGTGATTCTGCTCCGATTCGCGTGAAGAAATCGCGTGTCGCTTGAATGCCTTCCAGCGCAATTTCTTGATCTGATTTGCCTGCGGGATTCACTCCCCATACCCGTGTTGCGTATTGCACAAAGCGGTCGATCCGTTCTTCATGGACATATTTCATCCAGTTCGGGAAAATAACGGCCAGCCCTGCGCCGTGCGGAATATCATAAATCGCACTGACTTCATGCTCAATGCCGTGGGATGCCCAATCATTCGCCATTCCGACGCTGATCATGCCGCCGTTCAATGCCATCGTACCGCTCCACATCAAATTGGCGCGAGCCGCGGCATGCTCTGGGTTCTCAAGGGCAAGCTCGACATTCTCGATAACCGTCTGCAGAATGGATTCGCAGAAGCGCTCCTGCAGCGGCGTATTTTCTGTTAAGCTGAAATATTGCTCGAACACATGCGACATAATATCAACGGCGCCGTTGACGGTGTGGTTGCGCGGAACCGTATAGGTGAGTGTTGGGTCAAGAATCGAAAATTTAGGATAGGTGTGGGAGCTGCCAAAAGCACGCTTTAAATTTTCTTCCCAGTTGGTTACGACGGATGAACCGTTCATTTCCGATCCCGTTGCAGCTAGCGTGAGAATCGTACCGATCGGAAGAGCTTTCTCGATTACGGCCTTACCCGTGAAGAAGTCCCATACGTCTCCGTCATAAGGGACACCTGCGGCAATCGCTTTGGCTGCATCTATGACGCTTCCTCCGCCTACTGCTAGAATGAAATCAACGCCTTGTTTACGGCAAATTGCAATTCCCTTGTTTACCGTGCTTAGGCGAGGGTTCGGTTCAATATTAGGAAGCTCATGCACGGAAACGCCCGCATCTTGCAGCAGACTAACCGTTTTATCATACAAGCCTGTTTTTTTCACGCTTCCTGATCCATATACAAGCAGGACTGTTTTGCCATGCTTTGCCGTGAGTTGGCCTACTTGACTGGCAGTGCCTTCACCGAAAACAATATGAGTCGGGTTAACAAATTGAAATGAGTTCATGCCGTACCTCCTAGGTTTGTTTGGGTAACTAATTAGGTAACTAAACATCCTTTTGGTTATGTATACGCGGTTTATTTTATTGAAATCCGTTTCCAATGTCAAGTTTACCCGATATTAAGCGTTGAAAGGATAACTTTTTAGTTATATAATGGTTGGCAATTAGACAGAAGCAAAGGGGTACAAGCATGCAAGTTGAAGTAAGCAGCCGCAATATCAAATTTCTTGAGTGCCTTTCATCATTAACGAGGGTCAAAATGATCGAATTGCTCGGTGTTCAGCCGATGAATATAAAAAGCCTGTCCGAAGCGCTAGACATAAAGTCTCCTATTGTAACGAGGCATATACATATGCTGGAGGAAGCTGGCATTGTTCGATGCGAGAGCGTAGCTGGCAAGCGAGGCATGCAAAAAATTTGCCATCTTCAGCTCACCCAAACGATGCTCCTTTTCAAAAGCTCGCCTACTGTTGATGAAGCGAAGCGTTATGAGGTCTCGCTGCCCGTAGGACATTATTCCTCTTATCAAATCAAACCAACCTGCGGGCTGGCTTCCGACACGCAAATGATCGGGATGTGCGACGATCCGCGGTATTTTGCCGATCCGGAGCATGTGCAGGCCAAGGTGCTATGGTTTGGCTCAGGTTTCGTGCAATATCGGATTCCTAATTATATGGTGAATAACGAAACGCCGGAATCATTGGAAATCTCGATGGAAATATGCTCAGAGACGCCATGCAGCGTCAATCATTTGCCATCGGATATCGCATTTACGATTAATGGAGTAGGCATTGGGATATGGACCTATCCAGGTGACTTTGGCAGCACGAGGGGCCTGTACACGCCTGAGTGGTGGCACAAAAACATCCAGCATGGCTTAATTAAGACGATTCGCGTAAACCAGCTGGGATCGTTCATTGATGGCATTCAAGTATCGAATGTGACAATCGACCAGCTGATGCTGGCTTACGACAAACAAATTTTATTCCGCATTTCTTGCAGCGCGACTGCCAAAAACTGCGGCGGCGTCACCTTGTTCGGCAAAGGCTTTGGCAATTACAACCAGGATATTGAGGTCATTCTGCGGTGTCAGTGAAATAGCAAGCAGCAAGCAGCAAGCAGCACTTTTCTCTGTAACTGATGTGAGTTCAGGTAGGTGTCAGGTAGTGGTTGTTCGGCAGGCGAGCTATAGTTAGTGTAAGGTCAGCCTATAAGCAGAGGTTGGCTTTTTTGCTATTTGGACTAAAAGTGACAAAGATGGGAGTAGAAGGAGCAGTCTCCTTCTTCGGTTTCAGTATGTACGGTACAAACCGGCGCTCCAGCGCTCAGCAAATAATAGAACATGCAGATAGCTGGCTGAAAATTGAAAAATCGAATTTTTCTTTATATTTGTATGGATAAGACATAAATCCACTTTTATATTTCCGTTTATGTTTGAAATATGTATATTCAAAAACAAACAAATATGATATGATCCAATCAAACAAATACAAAACAACATTCGGAGGTATATCCATGGTACAAAGTTTATGGGAAAACGAAAAAGCAGCACAGCTTGAAGGCGGACTTGCCGAGCTAGTCTACCGTTCCAACATTATCGGCGCGGATCGCCGCGTATGTAATTTCGGCGGCGGCAATACATCTACCAAAACAACAGTTAAAGATTTTCGCGGTCGTGATGTTGAAGTGATGTATGTAAAGGGCAGCGGCTCCGATCTTGCTTCAATGAAAGCTGGCAACTTTACAGGTCTTCGCATGGATGATATCCGTCCGTTATTCGAGCGTTCTGAAATGCCGGATGAGGAAATGGTCGCTTACCTCGTCAATTGCATGATCGATTCCAAGCATCCGCGCGCATCCATCGAAACGCTGCTGCATGCGTTCCTTCCATTCAAACATGTGGATCATACACATCCCGATTCCATAATTAGCCTTTGCTGCGCTGACAACGGCAAAGCGCTAGCGAAAGAAATTTTCGGCGACCGTTTCGTATGGGTGCCTTATGTGCGTCCCGGCTTTAATCTTTCCAAAATGATCGCTGAAGGCGTTCTTGCCAATCCGAATGCCGAGCTTGTGCTTATGGAGAAGCACGGTCTTGTTACTTGGGGCGAAACAAGTGAGGAATGCTACGCGCAGACGATCAAAATTATTTCTGAAGCAGAAGCTTTCATTGAATCACGCTTTGACGAAGCGTCGCTGTTCGGCGGCGTGAAATACGAAGTGCTTGAATCCGAAGTGCGCAGAAACGTAGCCGCACAAGTGATGCCAACGATTCGCGGTGCTGTAAGCGATACGAAAAAAATGATCCTAACGTTCGACGACGAAGCGGATGTGCTGTCATTCGTAAGCGGCCAAGATTCACCGCAATTGTCACAAGTCGGCGCGGCTTGCCCGGATCATCTCGTACACACGAAGGTCGTTCCGCTATTTATTGACTGGACGCCAAATGCAGAGGATATCGATGGCTTGAAGGCGAAATTGTCTCAAGGTATCGCAGCATACAAAGAGCAATATGAAGCATACTTCGAGCGCAACAAAAATGAAGGCGACGTGATGTTCGAAGCAGCGCCACGCGTCATTCTTATTCCTGGTATCGGGATGATCAATACAGGCAAGAGCTGGGCAATGGCTCAGGTTAGCGGCGCGCTATACCACCGTGCGATTGCGGTCATGCGCGGCGCAACGGCGCTTGGCGATTTCGTATCGCTTAGCGAGAATGAGTCATACAACGTGGAATATTGGCCGCTTGAGCTTTACAAATTGTCACTGGCTCCCGCAGAAACGGAATTTTCACGCAAGGTTGCTTTCATCACTGGCGGCGCTGGCGGTATCGGAAGCGAAACGGCTCGCCGCCTTGTATCCGAAGGCGCGCATGTTGTGCTTGCCGATCTTAATTTGGAAGGCGCACAGAAGGTCGCCGCAGAAATCAATGAAAAGTACGGCGATCACCGCGCTACGGCTGTCAAAATGGACGTAACAAGCGAGGAGCAGGTAACGGCTGCTTATGCGGAAACGGCACTTGCTTATGGCGGCGTGGATATTATCGTCAATAATGCGGGACTAGCAACCTCGAGCCCATTCGACGAAACCTCGCTGAAAGAGTGGAACCTGAACATGAACGTGCTCGGCACAGGTTATTTCCTTGTAGCGCGCGAAGCGTTCAAAATGATGAAGCAGCAGAGCATTGGCGGGAACATGGTATTCATCGGCTCCAAAAACTCCGTGTACGCAGGCAAAAATGCTTCCGCATACAGCGCGGCCAAAGCGCTTGAAGCTCATCTTGCCCGCTGTATCGCAGCTGAGGGAGGCGAGTTCGGCATTCGCGTGAACACGATTCTGCCGGATGCGATTCTACAGGGCTCGGCGATCTGGAACGGCAGCTGGCGCAATGAGCGCGCTGCGGCTTACGGCATTGAGCCGGACCAATTGGAAGAATACTACCGCAAGCGCACGACGCTGCTCGTAAACATCTACCCGCGCGACATCGCAGAAGGCATCGCGTTCTTCGCTTCCTCGAAAGCGGATAAAACAACGGGCTGCATGCTGACCATTGATGGCGGCGTACCCGCGGCATTTACACGATAGGAGGAAGAGAGCGATATGTTTCAAGCGCGAGGAGAAAAGCAATGGTATATCCCGGACGGCTTTATTCCGCCGGACAGCACGGGAGCGCTTGTCAGCCATGAATCGGTTTGCGTGCTGAACTGTTCGTCCGAAGAAGCACTTATCCGTTTTACGATTTATTTCGAGGATCGGGAGCCGCTTGAAGATATATTGGTTGTTGTGCAAGGCAGGCGCACGAAACATATACGTACGAGCTCTCTGATGAAGGAAGGGACGCCTATTCCAATTGGCGTTCCTTACGCCATCGAGGTACTGAGCGATATTCCGATTATAGTGCAGTACAGCCGTCTGGATTCGACACAAGCAGAGAACACGCTTATGTCTACAATGGCTTTTCCAATGAAATAATTAACCATACTTGAAATGAAATAACCAACCACATACTTGAAAGGGTGTTCAATATGTCCGATCGCGCATACGCGTTTTTTGAGGAGCAGCAGAAGGCTAGAGGCATTAACATAGATGAAGTAAAAGCAAGATTGAAAGCGCTCAAAATCGAAACGCCATCATGGGGGTATGGCGATTCCGGTACTCGCTTCAAAGTATTCCAGAAGGAAGGCGTGCCCCGCAACCCGTTCGAGAAATTCGATGACGCGGCTCAGGTGCATAAGCTTACCGGAATCGCGCCATCAGTTGCTATTCATATTCCATGGGATAAGGTTGATGACTATGGCAAGCTTAGAAACCATGCAGAGAGCCTAGGTCTCTCCATTGGCGCAGTGAATCCGAATCTTTTTCAGGACGAGGATTACATGCTGGGCAGCGTCACCAATTCCGACGCGGCAATCCGCCGCAAAGCAACGAATCATTTGCTGGAATGCGTAGACATTGCGAAGGAAACCGGCTCCAAAGAGTTCAGCTTGTGGTTTGCCGACGGTACGAACTACCCGGGTCAAGGGCATATTCGCAAGCGCAAGGCTTGGATGCAGGAAGCACTGGCGGAAATGTACAGCGCTTTGTCTCCAGACATGCGCCTGCTTATTGAATACAAATGCTTCGAGCCGGCATTCTACCATACGGATCTTGCCGATTGGGGCATGGCCTACAACCTTGCGCAGAAGCTTGGACCACAGGCGGAAGTGCTTGTTGATACGGGCCACCACTTGCCGGGAGCGAATATCGAGCATATCGTTGCTTACCTGCTTGACGAGAAGCGCCTAGGCGGCTTCCACTTCAACAGCCGCAAATACGCGGATGATGATCTTATCGTAGGTACTGTGAATCCATATGAGCTGTTCCTTATTTTTTATCAAATTCTTAGCGCTGCAGGCGATTCCGACGCAGGCGTTCGCCAAAATGCGGAGAGCATCACTTACATGATCGACCAATCTCACAATATCGAGCAAAAGATTCCTGCCATGCTGCGTTCGGTTCTTAACGTGCAGACTCAGCTTGCAAAAGCGCTGCTCATCAACCATGACGAAGTAAACGAAGCTGCTGAGCGCCATGACGTTCTTGGTGCCGAAGATGCCGTTCGCCGCGCTTTCGAGTTCGACGTTACGCCATTGCTGCACGCGATTCGCGAAGAGCAGGGTCTGCCGAATGATCCGATGAAAGCATATCTTAGCAGCAGCTACGGCAAGGATATTTTGGTGAGAGGCAAGGGCGGTGCCAGCTGGTGACCATCCTCGCCTTTGATCTCGGGGCGAGCAGCGGTAGAGCGCTGCTCGGCCGGTTGAATAACGGCAAGATCGAGGTTGAAGAGCTGCACCGGTTCCCGAATGATCCGGTGCAGGTCGGCGACCGGCTGCAATGGGATATTTTGCGGCTGCTTCATGAATTGAAACAAAGCTTGCTGAAGGTAAAGCATCGGGAAATTAGGCTTCAAAGTCTAGCAATCGATTCGTGGGCGGTTGATTTTGGCTTAATCGGAAGCAATGGCGAGCTGCTCGGCAACCCTTACCATTACCGGGACCATCATACGGACGGCGTTATGGAACAGGTTGCCGGCGAGCTGACCGCATCTGCTATTTTTGAGAAAACCGGCATTCAATTTCTCCCGTTTAACACGATTTACCAGCTGGCTGCTTTGAAAAAAGCAAATTCGCCGCTGCTGAGGGACGCGAAGCATTTCTTAATGATTCCGGATCTGCTTCGTTACTTTTTGACTGGCGAAATGTATAATGAGTTTTCTAATGCGTCGACGACCCAGCTATACAATCCGCTAACGGAAAGCTGGGATGCGGAGTTGATCCAAGCGATTGGCCTCTCGCCTGATTTATTCGGAAGCGTCGTGCAGCCCGGAGCTCAAGTGGGCAGTCTGCGAACCTCCCTTTGCGAGGAGCTTGGCATCGAATCCGTTCCGGTCTATGCGGCGGCGGAGCATGATACGGGCTCTGCAGTAGCGGCGGTGCCTGCGCTGGATCGTTCGTTCGCTTATTTAAGCTGCGGCACTTGGTCTTTGATGGGAACGGAAGTTAATGCGCCTGTCATTAATGAGCTCGCACAGCAATTGAATTTCACCAATGAAGGCGGTGCCTATGGAACCTACCGCCTGCTTAAAAACATTATGGGACTTTGGGTATTGCAGGAATGCAGGCGAGCATGGGAGCGGGCAGGAATTTCCTACACCTTCCCCGAATTAGTTAAGCTGGCCGATGAGGCAGAGCCATTCGGTGCATGCATTGATCCCGATGATCCATTATTTCTCCATCCGGGCGATATGCCGGCTCGCATTGCCGAATATTGTCTGCGTACGGGCCAAAAGCCGCCGGAAAGCAATGGAGCGATCGTGCGCTGCGTCCTAGAGAGCTTGGCGCTGAAATATCGCTACGTGCTTGAGCTTACCGAGCAATTGTCCGGTCAAGCTTTTGGAGGGCTTCATATGGTTGGCGGCGGAATTCAGAACACGCTCCTGTGCCAGTGGACAGCGAATGCGATCGGGAAGCTGGTTTGGGCAGGGCCTGTCGAGGGCAGTGCCATCGGCAATCTGGTTGTTCAGTGGATTGCGAGCGGCGAGCTGGCGGACATTTGGGAAGCACGCAGAGTGATTCGGGATTCGTTCCCGGTCGACACCTTTGAACCGGAGCAGCCTGAAGCGTGGGAGAAAGCATACGTGACATTTAGAGAAAAGACGGGAATCGCTTAATCGGCGAATTCAAATATAAGCAAGAAAGAGGTACGCTATGCTGGTCCATGAACGATACGATAAAATTGTACTGCTGGTAAATGAGAGAGGCAGCATCCGTGTAACGGAGCTGAGCGAGCTATGTCAGGTGACCGAGGAAACGATTCGTCGCGATCTGGACCGCTTGGAGCAAGCCGGACGTTTGCGCCGATCCCATGGCGGTGCGGTTAGCGTAAAGGACCAGCAGCCGGAAATTCCGTATTTTGAGCGCGAGATTGCGCAAGCGGAGGAGAAGAAGAGAATTGCGGAGGAAGCGATCAAGCTTATTCTTCCGAAGGACCGTATTCTGCTTGACGCGAGCTCGACAGCTTGGTATATGGCGGCAAGCATGCCCGATATTCCGCTTACGGTGCTTACGAACTCTATTAAAGTAGCGATGGAGCTGAGCGGCAAGGAGAAAATCGAGGTAATCTCGACTGGCGGGATATTGGCATCGCGTTCGCTGTCTTATGTCGGTCCGCTAGCCGAGCGTTCCCTTGATGCTTATCATGTCGATAAAGCGTTCTTCTCGTGCAAAGGCGTTCATCTAGAACGAGGAGTGAGCGAGTCGAATGAGCTGCAGGCACGGATTAAGCATAAAATGGTCGGCATGGCCGATCAGGTGATTTTGCTTGCGGATTCGAGCAAGTTCGGTGTTCAAGCGTTCACGCATGTGGCCGACCTAAGCGATGTCGATGCGATTATTACAGACAGACGCTTATCGCAAGAGCTGCTTATGCAGCTGAAGGATAAGCAAATTACGGTTACAACGGTTTAGCATACTGGCGCGGCGCCTGCTTCAGCAGATGCGCCGTGCCGTTTCATATTGATCTGGTTGAACCGGCGGTTTGTGCCGTAAGCACGTATGTGTTTCTACAGCACCCAAGTAACCAGTTGGTTTTAAGCTGCAAGCACGCATGCGTGCTTATGGAGTGAAATCGACGTGTGTGAGCGGCAAGAATGAAGCTGTAAGCACGTATGTGTTCCTACAGCACCCAAGTAACCAGTAAGTTTGTGCCGTAAGCACGGATGCGTGCTTACGGAGTGAAATTGGCGTGTGCGAGCGGCATGACTGATGCCGTAAGCACGTATGTGTTCCTACAGCACCTAAGTAACCAGTTGGTTTAGGCCGTAAGCACGCATGCGTGCTTACAGAGTGAAATCGGCGTGTGCGTGCGGCATGACTGATGCAGTAAGCAAGAGATTTGAATGAAGCTGTAAGCACGTATCTGCTCCAACAGCACCCAAGTAACTAGTTAGTTTGTGCCATAAGCACGCATGTGTGCTTACAGAGTGAAATCGGCGTGTGTGTGCGGAAAGAATGAAGCTGTAAGCACATATGTGTTCCTACAGCGCCCAAGTAACCAGTAAGTTTGTGCCGTAAGCACGCATGCGTGCTTATGGTGTGAAATCGGCGTGTGTGAGCGGCAGGAATGAAGCTGTAAGCACGTATGTGTTCCTACAGCACCCAAGTAACCAGTAAGTTTGTGCCGTAAGCACGCATGTGTGCTTACGGAGTGAAATCGACGTATGCGAGCGGCATGACTGATGCAGTAAGTAAGAGACGTGAATGAAGCTGTAAGCACGTATCTGCTCCAACAGCACCCAAGTAACTAGTTAGTTCGTGCCATAAGCACGCATGTGTGCTTACAGAGTGAAATCGGCGTATGCGAGCGGCATGACTGATGCAGTAAGTAAGAGACGTGAGTGGAGCTGTAAGCACGTATGTGTTCCTACAGTACCAAAGTAACCAGTTGGTGTGTACCGTAAGCACACATGTGTGCTTACAGAGTAAAATCGGCGTGTGCGAGCGGCAGGAATGAAGCTGTAAGCCCGTATGTGTTCCAACAGCACCCAAGTAACCAGTTGGTTTAGGCCGTAAGCACGCATGCGTGCTTACAGAGTGAAATCGACGTATGCGAGCGGCAAGAATGAAGTTGTAAGCACGTATGTGTTCCTACAGCACCCAAGTAACCAGTAAGTTTGTGCCGTAAGCACGCATGCGTGCTTATGGAGTGAAATCGGCGTGTGTTAGCGGCAGGAATGAAGCTGTAAGCACGTATGTGTTCCAACAGCGCCCAAGTAACCAGTAGGTTTTGGCCGTAAGCACGCATGCGTGCTTACGGAGTGAAATTGGCGTGTGCCAGCGGCATGACTGATGCCGTAAGCAAGAGACTTGAATGAAACTGTAAGCATGTATGTGTTCCTACAGCACCCAAGTAACCAGTTGGTTTGTACCGTAAGCACGGATGTGTGCTTACAGATTGAAATCGGCGTGTGCGAGCGGCATGACTGATGCAGTAAGCAAGAGACTTGAATGAAGCTGCAAGCATGTACGTATTTCTAATACGCCAGCAACAACTAGCGGAAAATATTTTTTAACAAACATGTCTGACAACCTGATAAAATAAAAGATAGAAAAGTCGGAAGGGGCGCGAGTATGAAGGTCTCATTGTTTATTACTTGCTTAAGCGATGCGCTATACCCAAAAGTCGGCGAAGCGATGGTGCGCTTGCTGGCCAAATACGGAGTTACCTTGCAATTTCCCACGGTGCAAACCTGCTGCGGGCAGCCCGCTTTCAATAGCGGCTATTGGAAGGAAGCAAGGGAATCAGCGAAAACGATATTGGATGCTTTTGAGGACAGTGATTTTGTTATTTCGCCTTCAGGCTCATGCACGGGCATGATCCATCATTATCCGAAGCTGTTTGAGGATGATCCGGTTATGCTGGAGCGAGCGAATAGGCTGCAAAGCAAATCATTCGAATTTACGCAATTTATGGTGCAGGTGTTAGGCGTGACGGATGTTGGCGCTTCATTCCCGCATAAGGTGACCTATCATCCATCCTGTCATGGCTCCCGCATTTTGGGCGTAAAGGCGGAGCCGCTAGCGCTTATCCAAAAGGTGAAGGGGCTTGAGCTGGTTCCGCTGCCGTTCGCTGAGGATTGCTGCGGCTTCGGCGGTACGTTCGCGGTCAAAATGGCGGACATCTCGGGCGCGATGGTAACGGAGAAGGTGGATCATGTGCTGGAGACGGAAGCCGAAGTGCTGGTCGGGCTCGATATGGCCTGCTTGCTCAATATTGCAGGAAATCTGCGTTACCGCAACGAGCCTGTCCGCGTCATGCATTTGGCAGAGCTTCTTTATGAAGGGGTGAAATAAGCATGGCTGGAGCGAAAACGGAAGCAACCGTCAAAGCACGGGCAGATCTAGCGCTTAATGATGAGTTTCTGCGCAAGGCGGTACGATTCACGACGGAGAGGCTGCGCAACGGCAAGAAAAAAGCGACAGACGAGCATGGAAACTGGGAGAATTGGCGGGAACGCGGCAAGCAGATCCGCCTGCATACCATTGCGCATCTTGATTATTATTTGAATTTGTTCGTAAACAATGCGCGTGCCAACGGCGTCCATGTGCATTTTGCAACCAACACAGAGGAAGCGGTCAAGCTTACGCTTGATATCGCCGAGCACGCGGGTGCCAAGTCAGTCGTGAAATCCAAATCGATGGTGTCGGAGGAGCTGCATCTCAATCATGCGCTTGAATCCATCGGCGTGGAGGCGGTTGAAACCGATCTTGGCGAATATATCATTCAGCTCGCTGGCGAAATGCCGTCGCATATCGTCATTCCTGCCATCCACAAAAACCGTTATCAAATCGCCGATCTTCTCTCCAAAGAGGCCGGATATACGCTGCCGCCGGATACGACGGCGCTTGCAGGCTTTGTCCGCAAAAAGCTGCGCGAGAAATTTCTCGATGCGGAGATCGGCATGACCGGATGCAACTTTGCGATTGCAGAGACGGGATCGATGGTGCTTTTTGAGAATGAAGGCAATGCACGGATGGTCAGTACGGTTCCCAAAACACAAATTACGCTAATGGGCATGGAGAGAATTATTCCATCCTGGTCCGATCTTGAAGTGATGGCGACGCTGCTGCCTCGTTCAGCTACTGGTCAGAAGCTGACCATGTATATGTCAGGCATTACAGGTCCTCGCCGCTCAGCGGATGCGGATGGGCCGGATGAAATGCATATTATTATTATCGATAACGGACGGTCCCTGCAGCTTGGCGATCCGGAGTTTCAAGAGCTCCTGAACTGCATTCGCTGCGGCGCATGTCTCAATGCTTGCCCGGTGTACCGTCATATCGGCGGCCATGCCTACGGTAGTACGTACAGCGGCCCGATAGGAGCGGTATTGACACCTTCGCTTAACAAAAATATTGCAGAGTGGGATGATATCGCCAACGCTTCTAGCCTATGCGGCGCCTGTTACGAGGCTTGTCCGGTCAAAATCCCGCTGCACGACATGCTCGTCTACTTGCGCAGACGCAAGGTCGAAAGCGGGAACGGCAGCAAAATGGAGTCGATCGGCATGCAAGGTTTTGCGACGGTCATGGGCAATTCATCACGACTTGGCGGCGTGCTCCGACTAGGGAAGCTTGGCCAAAAGCTGGTCGTGCGCAGCGGCGTTATCAAGACGAAGCTTGGACCGCTCAAGGGCTGGAACACATACCGCGTCACGCCTAGCTTGCCGAAGGAGTCCTTCCGCGATCGCTGGGATACGCTTGATCAGGAGCTGAAGCAAGGGCTTAAGCAGATGGAGCCGTCCATGCAGAACCGGATGGAGGAGCTGGTACGTAAGCGCGAGCTTGACGAGAAGCAAGGCAAAGGAGGACACGGGCATGGCTGATACGCATAAGCAGTGGCTGGAGAAGCTGGAAGCGGAATCGAAAGTGAAGCAGGAGCAGTTTATGAACGACATTGCCTCAAAGCTAAGGCATCCGAGGATGTTTGATAAGCCGAACCATCCTTTCCGTGGGGCACCGGACTTCTGGAACGCGTTCGAATGGAGCGAAGAGGAACGGATTCAAGCTTTTACGGACAATTTTTTATCCGTAGGCGGGCATGTTGCCCGAATTGGCTCCATGGATGAAGTGAAGTCATTCATCGTTCAAAAGGCGGAGGAGATGAGCGCGAAATATGTGATTCGCCAAAACCAGCCTGAGCTGGATGCGCTCGGGCTGGAAGGAGCCCTTACGGGGTCCAGCGTATCGGTATGGAATACGGACGATGAGCAATACTGGAGGGCGCGTGCAGCGGAAGCGGATTTCGGCATCGTAATAGCTGACCATGCGGTTGCCTATACTGGTTCGGTCACGGTTCTGTCCGCGCCGAACAAAGGGCGCTCTGTCAGTCTGCTGCCAACCGTGCTGATTATTATTATTCCGATTGAACGGCTGAAAACACGGCTAGGGGAAGTGCTGGTGACTTTCGATGAAGCAGGCCGCGAGCAGCTTCCGGCGGGCATACACTTTATATCGGGACCAAGCCGCTCCTCCGACATTGAGAATGATTTGACAATCGGCGTTCATGGGCCTGGCATAGTCTATGCGCTGTTGGTAGAGTAAGTTCATCGGCTGATCCGTACTTGCTGTTACGGAAGCACTTCAGCTCTTTATGTTTGGGAGGTTGCGATTGATGTCATCATTAAATGTAGAAAAGCTGTCAAAACGCAATCATTACGAGGAAATTACGGTGCAGATCAAGCGGCTCATTATGGAGGGCAAGCTTAAAATCGGCGACAAGCTGCCCTCTACGAAGGAAATATCCGAGCAGTTCGGCGTAGGAAGATCCACAACGCGCGAAGCGCTCAGCGCATTGAAGGCGATGGGACTGATCGACATTCGTCAAGGCGGCGGCTGCCGAGTCATCCGAGAGGCGCCATCGGAGGGAGACCTTCCAGAGCTGCAGTCCCTACGTATGAACCGGGAGACGGTGCTCGAGCTGCTTGAAGCGAGGGAGTCCTTGGAGGTTTCGAATGCGTCTATTGCGGCAATTAAGCACACGGATGAAGATTTGGTCGCGCTTAGGCAGCTGATCGAGCAAATGGCGCAGACGGTGGGGGACGAAACGGAAGGGGAACGTCTGGACCTGCAGTTTCATCTTACGCTTGCGAGAGCAACCCATAACTCGATTATGGTCCGTTTATTCGAGTCTATTATGAATCATATCGAAACCGCCATTCATGATATCAGGCGTGTAGAGCTCTATGCCAGCACGGCAGTCGCGGAGCGCCTATATCAGCAGCATTCCGCGATCGTCGAGGCCATCGGAATGAGAGATGCCGAGCTGGCAGCGAATCGGATGAAACAGCATTTGCAGCATGTGGAGCATATCGTACGCAAGCATCTAGGAGAACCTGAATGAGCAGCAGCACCTGTCCATACAAATGAAAAAAAGGCTGAATCGTAGGCAGTATGCCTTTGGATTCAGCCTTTTTGCATGCAGAAGTATAAAAAGGTATTTAAGATTGCGACTTCAAAAGCTCTTCAATGAGTACCCCGTTGATCCGCAGTCCGGAAATATCGCAATCCTGCAAATCCACGTTGGATAAATTACAGTTCTTGAACTCAGTGCGGCTAAGGTCAGAGTGTTGAAATACGATTGGCTTATAGTCGCCATTGGGCTTATAATTATCATCCGCTTGATTCGGCAGCACGACACGGTTGAATTCGGTGCCAAAAAGCTGGATATGATCGATGATGGCATGACTCAAATTGGCATTGCGAATCTCAAGCTCTGACAAATTGACATTGGACAAGCTGGAATGGGACAGGTTGGCATCGTCCACGCGCAGCTCGCTTATGTTGGCGTTCGTAATGTTTGCTTTGGACAAATTCACATCATCCCAGACCGATGCTTCCGCGTTAACCTGATGAAAGCTGGAGCCGGAGATATCAGCCATATTCAGCTTCAACCGCTTATCATTCGTTTCCATTTAGACATGCTCCTCTTCTCTTCTAATCAAAGCTTCCACTGACGTAGCAGCCCACATGATTCACGCTTACGGCTTTGCTGCGCACATGATTCACTCGTTCGTCTGTTCTGCTCCAGTGAAATAAAAACAGTCCGATGCATTCCCCATCATCTCAATGGTTGCAGCATTCGAACTGTCGTTAACCGCAGCTATTTAATCGTAGCCAAATATTTTTTAATAAACGCTTTCGCTTTGTCCGGGTTTTTACTATCAGGGCGTATGCCGATAATCATGCTCTCTTTGTACAGCGGAACTTGGTCTACCAGCGCGCTGCTGCTCAGGTCAATACCGTAAACATGCTCTTCGGTATCCTCTTCGGTCTTCAGCTTTTTGGCAATTCCGTCTCTCATCAACGGTTTAAAGTCGCCGTTCACATCGTCATCGAGGCTCATGAGCACGCCTTGCGTGCCTACCCACTCGAATATGCCTTTATCCATAATGTAAACATCCGGATGCTCAGTAGCTAGCACAAGCACGGCTTTCTGCATGTAAGCGTATTGCGCTTGTTCGTCCGATGGTACGAGAGTAACGGTGGATACGAATCTTTTCCATTCGGGAAACGCTGTCAAAAGTGCGTTCTCAATCGGTTCTTCCTTCGGGGCATCCTCTTTCAGCATGTAATTGCCCATGAATGAAACAGATAAATCGATCGGCGGCAAGTTGGCGAGCCGCTCTTGCTCTTCGCGGTAGTTCATAAAGCTGATGACCCCGTAAATAATAAGTGCGATTGCTGCGATGGCACCGAACGTATGGAATTTGTAATAACGCCAAAAATGATCCATCTTCTGAGCCTGTCCGGCCATCTTCTTGTATTTTCCATACTCTTGCTCGTTGAAAGCGTCTGTCAGCTTCCGGTCTTCATACTCCAGAATAAGCCGATAAGCCTGCGTAATCTTTGCAAAAGAATCTTCCGTGCCTTCTGCGTTGTCCTTGTGCTGCTGCGTCCTGGACCTTGCTTGGCGCATAAGCGTCGTATAACGCTTCTCCACTTCCTCCTTGGCCGCAAGCTCTGGCAGCCCCATTGTTTCGTAGGCTTGTTTCAACTCGTCCACCTGTGTCACCTCAATTAGTAAGTAGCTCCTATATGATTCCTATCTATTAGTATACGGAATTCCGCGGTTAACGCAAATTTTGACGGATATAGACGATCATTTGTCATCCGTGGCATTTTCGCTGCTATTTGCGGCCGCAGAGCGATGGATGTTAAGCATGTCACGCTGCAGCTGATGATCCGGTCAAATCTTATCTGAATTTTGAACAAAATAACGGTTTTGTTTGTATGCTGTCCGTGCTGGTTTTGATATTCTTATACTAGAATAATCGATTAGGATGGTGTATGCATGACTGTTTTGTATTCATTTGATTTTGGGATCGGCAGTGCGCCAGCTTCCCCTCACATACAAATATGGCCAACGACGGTATACAGCGAGGTTCCAGGCTACGGCTTCGAATCATGCGAGCGCGTGAGCTCGCGAAACCGCGATGAGCAGAACCGTCTGCGGGGAGCTTTTTGCATCCCCCTGGAGGCCGTGTTCCGGGTTGATTTGCCGCATGGCTTATATACCGTAACTGCAACGATCGGCGATGCGATTGCTCCGACCACTACTACGCTGAAATATGGAACAAGCCGCATGGTTCTAAACAAGGCGGTTACTACAGCGGGCGCCTATGCAGTCCATAGCTTTACCGTAAAAGTAATAGACGGTTCTCTTCGTCTCGCGTTTTCAGGAATTGCGCCGCGCATTAATGCATTGCAGATTCAAGAAGCGCGTCAGGCGACGACGATTTATTTGGCGGGGGACTCGACGGTGACCGATCAGGATATTTTTCCTTACGCTGGCTGGGGACAGATGCTGCCGCTTTATTTCAAAACAGAAGTCGCGATTGACAACCATGCCATGTCAGGACGCAGCTCAAAAAGCTTTATTAACGAGGGGCGCCTGGCAGCGATTCTGGAACAGCTGAAGGCTGGCGATTATTTGTGGATTCAATTCGGCCACAATGACGAGAAGTCGGATGAGGAGCGGGCAACGGAGCCTTTCGGAAGCTATAAGGAAATGCTCGCCGTATACGTGGAGGAGTCGCGGGCAAAAGATGCTATTCCCGTACTCATTACGCCCATGCATCGCCGCAAGTTCGACGAACAAGGCCGCATTATCGATACACATGGCGATTATTTGCTTGGCATGAAAGAGCTTGCCGCCGAGCTGGATGTACCGCTCATTGATCTGGCTGAGAAGAGCAAGGCTTTGTATGAGCTGCTCGGCGATGAGCCGTCGAAGGCGTTGTTTATGTGGGCGTATCCCGGCGAATTTATCGATTTCCCGGATGGAACGCAGGATGATACCCATTTCCAGGAGCTTGGCGCTATCCTAATTGCCGGATTGGTGGCGGAAGGTGTTCGCGAGCTTGGTTTGTCGCCGCTTCAGTTGTATTTAAAATAACAAAAGTAAACGGGCTATGATTCGCATATCGGTACAAAGAGGGGACATTCGATTGGAATGTACCCTTTTTTTTACGGCTATCTTAAAAGATTATATTAACATTCTGAGATGCTCTCCATCTCATAGGGGTAGTCCATTTGTTTTCTTATATTGTCCAAATCATTGTCACTCAGAAATAAACGCAGCACATACAATCCAAGATCGATGGAGGTTGCAACTCCGCCTCCCGTGATCACGTGTCCGTCTCTTACAATTCGTGTACGGACGACCTCTTCGCAATAAGGCAAGGCTCTAGCAGCTCATAAGCGTAAGGATGCGTGGTCGCTTTTTTATTGTTGAGAAAACCAGCTGCTCCAAGCAGCAAAGATCCGGTACAAACGGATATGAGATATTTCGCGTTATTAGCATCCTTGATCCAGCTGACAAAGACGTCATCGTAGCGCAGTGCCCTTGTTCCAAAGCCTCCCGGAATGAAAACGATATCGTAAGGTGACGCCGTTAAATAAAATAAATGCTATTTTCATAGTGGAAGCACCCTATCCTCTCATTCTGTCATTATATTCCAAATGCTCGCCGAGGCAAAGGCCGCCTTGTGAAATAAAAGGCTGCGGGCTCGATTCTGCCAATGAAATGAACTACAATAGCAAAGAATCTATTGCTTTCGAAAAGAGGAATGAAGATGTTTGATCCAACCGTATTCGAAAACCTGAAGGTAGCCTTTGAGAACCAGCTCTATGATCTGGATACGCTGGATCGTAAGATTGATATCATAAACCGGGTTGATCGCATGGAGATGGCGGTCATGTCGCGGGAGTTCGCGCTTCAATTCAGACTGGCCGGCCGCTCTGCTGTTACAGCTGAGGTGCAGCTCATTGCGTCGCTGAAAGACCTGGCAGCCGAAATTTTGGAGTGGAAGGGGGAGACGCCTTCCTGCTCGCTGCGTTTGCGGTTTGCTATGAAGCTTCATCATGTTGACGAGCAATGTAAACAGATCGAGCAGATTATGCAGCGCATTTGGGAGCCGGACACGCCTGCTAAGCAAACGATCAGCTATATATATGGCGAACCCAATCCGATATATAGCAATATGATCGAGCTCGCATTCAGCCGCCGAATCAATGAGGAGCAAATGGACGATATTGAAGGGCTGATTAAGCATATGCTTCAAACGTTAGCGAAGCTGGAGGAGCTATCCTCATAAGCAGGCCTAAACCAATCGAGCTTTTACTTGTTTTTCCCAGTAAAATAATGACTGTATTCAGAGCGCGGCAGCTGTGCTATAGTACAGGAGAATAATGAACTGAAGAAGAAACGCCGGAGCTATGCCCTACGAAATATGGGCTGCCGGGAGAGGTTCGCGAACTCCCTCTATAAAAAACTATGCAGAACGATTGTCCCGTCAGGTGACATCGTCGTTTTTGCGTTCGGCGCAAAGCGGGTTTCTACCGCTTCGCGCCGTTTCTTTGGTTTTTTAGCAAGCAATGAAGGAATTCAGGCGATCTCGGATCTTCTCAAACCAGAGAGGGAGATACAGCATGAAAAAAGAAAAGGCGGTTGTCGTGTTCAGCGGCGGCCAAGACAGCACCACTTGCTTGTACTGGGCAATGGAGCGTTTCTCTGAAGTAGAGGCTGTCACGTTCAATTACGGGCAGCGGCATAAACTAGAGCTGGATTGCGCGGCGGATATTGCCAAGGAGCTCCATATTAAGCATCATATTCTCGATATGTCCCTGCTTAACCAATTAGCTCCAAACGCCTTGACTAGGGAGGATATCGCCATTGAGCAAAAGGAAGGGGAGCTCCCGACCACCTTTGTCGACGGGCGCAATATGCTGTTCCTGACCTTTGCGGCAGTGCTTGCCAAGCAGCTTGGCGCCAAGCATATCGTAACAGGCGTTTGTGAAACGGATTTCAGCGGGTACCCGGATTGCCGGGATATATTCGTAAAATCGCTCAATGTGACGCTGAACCTGTCGATGGACTTTCCGTTCGTCATCGATACGCCGCTGATGTGGCTTAACAAGGCGCAGACATGGGAGCTGGCAGACAGACTCGGAGCGTTTGAGTTCGTACGCAAACGGACGTTGACCTGCTATAACGGCATCATTGCCGATGGCTGCGGTCATTGCCCGGCATGCGAGCTTCGCAGGAAAGGGCTCGACGATTATTTGGTCATGCGCATACAAGGAGCGAAGCGATGATGATGCAGCAGGTATATCCAGCAGCCCGTCACGACTATTGCTATGAGCTGAACAAGGATTTTCATTTTGCGGCTGCTCATTATGTACCGGCGGAGGAGGCAGGCAAATGCCAGCAGCTGCACGGACATACCTATTATGCGAATGTAACGGTTGCGGGCGATGAGCTCGACTCGGCCGGTTTTTTAGTTAATTTTGCGATGATTAAGCATCTTATCCATAATCGGTTCGATCATACGCTGCTCAACGATGATAAAGAAAGCTTCAACGATGCGGCAGCTGACTATTTTCCGACGACGGAGGTTGTAGCGCGAACGATACATGAAATCGTGCAGCGGCATCTGGATGGTACGGCGAACAAACCACAATGCGTTCAGGTTTATCTCCGGGAAACACCGACGAGCTATTGCATATACCGTCCCAAGAGAAAGGCGGTTCATGATGCAGAAAGCTAAGCGTATTCCGGTTCTGGAAGTATTCGGGCCGACGGTACAAGGGGAAGGCATGGTAATTGGCCGTAAAACAATGTTCGTACGTACGGCAGGCTGTGATTATAGCTGCTCATGGTGCGACTCTGCCTTTACTTGGGACGGAAGCGCGAAAGCGGATATCCGAATGCTGACGGCTGATGAAATTATAGAGCAATTGAAAGAGCATGGCGGGAATGCTTTTGAGCATGTCACGATATCGGGAGGGAATCCCGCGCTGCTCCCGCAGCTGGGTGAATTAATTGATTCGCTTCACAGCCAGGAGATTAGCGTAGCCCTCGAAACGCAGGGAAGCCGCTGGCAGAATTGGTTCTGGTCGGTTGACGAGCTGACGCTGTCTCCGAAGCCGCCAAGCTCAGGCATGAGCACGAATTGGACGGTGCTAGACGATATCGTGGCAAAGCTGATTGCAGGTAAAACAAGCTTTTGCTTGAAAACGGTCATCTTTGACCAAGCGGATCTCGAATATGCTACATTTGTCCATATGCGCTATCCGAATGTTCCGTTTTATTTGCAGGCGGGCAATGGGCAGCTCAAGGAAACGGAGACGGAGCGCATGCTCCCTTATTTGGTAGAGCGTTACGAATGGCTGATCGGGCAGGTAATGCCGAATCCGGAGCTAAAGCGGGTTCATGTGCTCCCGCAGCTGCATACATGGGTTTGGGGAAACAAGAAGGGTGTATAAAACGATACAAAGCGAGGCGGAAACGAGCATGGATGGAAGAAGCAAGGAAGAGCTCAGCGGCGTGACGCTGCTTGGGAATCAAGGAACACAGTACGTATTTGAGTATAAGCCTGATATATTGGAGGCATTCGACAACAAGCATCCCAATCGCGATTATTTCGTGAAGTTCAACTGTCCGGAATTCACGAGCCTTTGTCCGATGACAGGGCAGCCCGATTTTGCAACGATATATATATCCTATATTCCAGATGTGAGAATGGTAGAGAGCAAATCGCTGAAGCTGTACCTGTTCAGCTTCCGCAACCACGGTGATTTTCACGAGGATTGCATGAATATCATCATGAATGATTTAATCGCACTGATGAACCCGCGCTATATCGAGGTTTGGGGCAAATTCACGCCGCGCGGCGGCATTTCTATCGATCCTTATTGCAATTGGGGTCAGCCGGGTACCAAATTCGAGCAGATGGCGGAGCATAGGCTTATGAATCATGACTTATATCCAGAGAAGGTAGATAATCGATAAGCGGTGTTAGAGGCGATAAGCGACTTAGAGACGATAAGCTGCTTAGAAAGATAGCCCGCCTAAAGTCTAGTATGCAGTCATGCCTGAAGTCCATTCCATTTATTTTCTATTCCCCTATACTTAGTTCTAGGAATGAAAAAGAATGGGTGAGGAAATGAGTGGACAATCCGTTATACGGAACGCGATATGCATGTCAGTACTGATTTTTACTATTGCAGCTGCCTTATCAAGCTATGGCGTGGTGCCTGAGCGCGTTCATGCGTCAGAAGAGGCTGAGCGGGCAACGAATAAGCAGCTGGAAGGCACAATGGAATCTGTAATCGTTCAGCTTAATGATCCTAGCATCGCAATTGGCAGCGCAGCAGACGACTGCAAGCAGCCTGCTGCTTCTGCGAATCGATTAGAGGCTGGTCATGAACCGCTTAGCAGGCCAAGCAGCTTTGTATTTGATTAAGCCAACGGGTGTCTCATCGAGACACCCGTTTTTCATGCAGCTATTTCGTCATATAATCTGTTTCATCTTGTTTGCGCCGAAAAGCAAAGTGGTTCGTCGGGCCGTGTCCGCCGCCGAACCCAAGTTGATCCTCAATGGCTGCTTGAATGAACGCTTTGGCGGTTCGGATTGCCTCTGGTACCGATCTGCCTTGCGCTAGCTCAGCCGTTATTGCCGCGGAGAAGGTGCAGCCCGTGCCATGCGTATGGCGGGTGTCAATACGTTTGCTTTCCAGATACATATAACGTTCGCCGTCATATAGAAGATCGACAATCCGCTCATCCGGGGCCGCATGTCCGCCCTTGATGACGACGCAACGGGAGCCCATTTGGTGAATAATTCGAGCAGCCTCTTCGCGGTCGTTAAGCGTTCGAATCGGCATTTTGGCGAGCAGCTCCGCTTCAGGAATATTTGGCGTCGTCACGAGCGCAAGCGGAACTAGCTGTTTGATAAGTGTTCGCACGGCATCTTGCCGGAGCAGAGCGGACCCGCCTTTAGCTATCATCACGGGATCGATAATGAGATTATGCCAGTCATATTGCTTGATCTTGGCGGCAACGATCTCAATGATCTCACTGCTGAACAGCATGCCTGTTTTGAGGGCGGCAGGCGTTAAATCCTCGCCAATGGAATCGAGCTGCTTCTCAATGGCTGCGGCTTCTAGTGGGAATACGCCTTGCACGCCAAGCGTATTCTGGGCCGTAATGGCGGTAATGACAGACATCCCATAGGCGCCGAGCTCTTGAAAGGTTTTTAGATCGGCTTGAATGCCCGCACCGCCGCCGCTGTCTGAACCGGCGATCGTCAATGCTTTGTACCGCGTCATGAACTCATCTCCCATGTATCTCAATTAGCCAAAGCATTCCCGGCTTCATAAAACAATAAAGACCCGCCGATTCCCAAAAGGAAATGAGCGGGTCTAACGTTCAACATGGCTTCTCGCACATGCATGAATGCGTCTGCTCCACTTCCCTCCGCTGGAATAATCCAGATCAGGTTCCGAGGGTCCGAAGCAGATGCTCCATCTCAGCCATAAGGCTCCCCTAGTGAAAGATTCAGGTCGATATTCGGTTTGTTTTTTTTCTACTATAGCATACACTTGAGAGATGTAAACCATAATTATCCGAAAAGGCGTTGAATCGATGAAAAATTTACTTGTTACAGGCTATCGCGCCCATGAGCTCAACATTTTCAACCAAAAGCACGAGGGCATCGTTTTTATCAAGAAAGCGTTGATGGGCAAGCTCGTGCCGCTTATAGAGGATGGTCTGGAATGGGTCATCACGCCGGGACAGTACGGCGTGGACTTGTGGGCATGCGAGGTCGTGATCACGTTAAAGGAGCTCTATCCGAATTTGCGCCTGTCTATTATTTCGGCCTATAGCAATCCAGAAGAAAAGTGGAAGGACGATAAAAAAGAGTTTTACCATGAGGTATTGAAAGGTGTTGATTACTACGCTTCCGTCAGCAACCAGTCCTATAATGGCATATGGCAGTTCACGGCAAGAGACGAGCTGCTCTTTCGCAAGACGGATGGCATTCTGCTTGTGTACGATGAGGATGCCGGCGAAGGAAGCCCGAAGTTTTTCAAACAGAGAGCGTTGAAAAAGCAGCAAGCAGAGGGCTATGGGTACATCAGCATAAGCTCGGAGGATATTCAGAGCATTGCAGATGACAACAACCTTTATTCGGATTATTAACCATACGTAAATATATGTTGACACTCTCGTTTTTCTGTTGGTATACTATGTGACATTACATATTCCCGATTAATTTGATCGGAATTACAACCACGTGGAGGTCATATTCATGAAAATTGCACAACCGAAGTACACGAAGCTGCTGGCAGCATTCCTTTTATCCTCTTCACTGCTGTTCACGCAAGCGACCGCATTCGCGGCATCTCCAGCGGTAGCCGTATCAACAACGGCTTCTGTCGCAGCGCAAGCGCAAGCGGATGGAGCCGCACAGTATAAGCAATTTTTGAATGAGAAATTCGATGTGAGCCTGAGCGGAACGGTTACAAAAGGCGAGTTCATCACAGCGGTTGCTAGCATTCTTGGCTATGAGCCATCCGGCAAGGAAGCCGTGTTCTCGGACGTAAAGTCTGACAGCGAGCTTTATGCGCCTGCAGCGGCACTTTTTGAGAAGGGTATTTTATCCGGACCGGCCATCCAAGGCGAGCAGGTGCTTACAAATTCTGTCGCAGTTGCGATTGCGGTAAGAGCTGCGGGCTTGAAGGAGCTTGCTTATACGTATCCGGCTGCAAAAGTGGATAAAGCGCTCGCGAAGCTAAACGTAAAAAGCAGCGCATTAGGCACCATAGGAGCTCAAGAATTAGCGGCAGCGATTGATACAGGATTGCTGACATCCGATTTGTTCGCGGGCTTTAAGCCAAAAAGCGCGGCAAGCGAGCAGCTCATCAATACGCTTCTTGGAAAAGTCCTCATTACGAAAGGCCTTTACAAGAAATATCTCGGTTACGTGAATGACGGCGATATTTATGCAAAGCTAAGCGACGCGTACAATACTTCCGACATCATTAACGCACCGAAGCTGCAAAATGTAGTAAACACAGCTTTGAAGCAGGATCTGATTACGGGCTACAATATTAAGGACTCCCGTTTCGATGCAAATTTCATTGATTCGTTATCGCTGATTTACGGACATTCTGATTTCAACCACGCCATCCAGCTGATTGGGCTGCTGCGCAGCGAAGGGCTGAACGCGAAGGTGCAATTCGAGCCTAAGACATCTGCATTTATCTTCTTGGCAGAATGGGGCACGCCTGGACCGAATGTGGTGCAAATCGAGAACGGCAATTACATTAACTATGACAAAGAATACGATCTTGCATTCGAATTTGCTTCCGCGGCAGACAAGGMTAAATTCAACGACGTGATTCTGAAATATGCTAAAAAAGACAAAGACGGCCAAGAAGGCCTGATTGCCTCTTCTTGGTGGCAGCCGCTGTATTACTCGCAAACCGAGCTGAAGGATTATGAAATCATTACGAATAACTTTATTACCGATCCGGATAGCCCGTATACGGTTAACCCATTCTCGTTGAATGAGAATTCTGCAGCGGTAGTTGCAGGCTTCAAAGCGATTGATCCGAAGGTCGTTATTACTCCGACGCAGTTCTGGGTAGACAAACCATTCTTCAGATATTTGAACGGCGAGTCCTCATAACATAATAGCCGTTAAAAAAAAGCTGCCCCATAATGGTAAACCAGGGTAGGAGCCATCTATTTTAAAAAGCAAAAGGGAACCTAAGCACCACTTTAAAAGTGGAGTCGAAGGTTCCCTTTTTTACCCCATCGCAATCGTTCGATTTCAACAATGGCGCGGCTTATAGACGTTTGGGCTGAGCCTGCTGTTTGGCTGAGAAATAGTACAGCCAGGATGCTCCGATGGCCAGAACGGCTATGATGCCCATTCCCCAGAAAATGTTGGAGAAGGCCTGATGCAGCGGCAGCTCGCTCTGGGCTGACAAGACGATTCCGCTTATCGCTACGCTAAAAGCACCGCTAATAAATTGAGTAAGCTGAAACAATCCCATGCCAGCGCCGACATACTCACCTGGCAGTATTCGGGACAATTCATTCGAAACACCGGCGTTTAAGGCGGAGAAGCCAACACTCATGATCATGTAAATCACCATAATGGCGTAAATAGAATAATCCGCGAACAAGGCAAAGGATACGGCTGCTACCAATAAGAGCAGTGGAGCGATACGCAGCAGAACGCTGTTCCCGTAACGGTCGATGAGCTTGCCGACGCGACCAGACGAGAGCATCGCGAAGAGTGCGCCGGGGAATATGATAAGTCCAGCTTGGCCGGGCGTGAGCTTGAACAGATGGATAAGCACTTGCGGCAGCAAAAAGAGCGTTGCAAAGTTGTTAATATAAGAGATGATGCCAAGCGAAATGAGACGGATATACTTTTTGTTGCGGAATAGAGCAGGCTGTACAAATGGATTCCCAGCTCTGTTGATCCTTATCCAGAACAAAATGAGCGCGGCAACACCGCCAATTAATGCGATGAGAAAATGGTTGGTAATGTACAGCAGCACGCCTGTTGAGCCGGTGCCTACGAATACCGCGCCCCATACGTCAAAGGAGCCTTTAACGGAAGCCTCTTCTGGAAGCAGCCGAAGAAATACCGGTATTAGCAGCAGTGATATTCCGGTAACGATGAACAAGTCATTCCAGCCTAAATATTGCGTGATGGCACCGCCTATGACGGGACCAAGTCCGAAACCTAGCGAAGCGGCCGAGGTAATAAGCGCCATTGATTTCCCGCGTCTTGCAAGCGGTATGAATCTTGTAATAAGCACAATGGTTAAGCTGAGCACAGAGCCGGCACCTGAAGCCTGCAGCAGCCTTGCAACGAGCAGCAGTACATAATGATGGCTGAAAAAGCCGAGCACGGATGCACCGCCCATTGCGAGCAGCCCGATCGTAAGCAGCAGACGTATCGGGACAAAGTCGGACAGCCTGCTGAATGTAATGGAAGAGATGGCGAATATGATGGAATAACCCGTAATAATCCATGAAGCGGCAGAAGACGAAAGCATGAATTCAGCAGTAACCTGGGGCAGCGCCAAATTGAACATCATCGTGTTCATGATGACGATGATAACCGTTAAGCCGAGCAACGGTATAACGAAACGGTCTTTGAATAGGGGGCGTTCTTCGCCGGCTGGTATAGGTGAAGCGGCAACTGCAGCTGTGTTTCTCATATGACCTCCAAGATGAGCGATCTCTCGATTTGAATTTTTATTGTACGATAATTATCGTACGATGAAAATATAGCATGAGTTGTGTTATAATGCAATCAATGAATAAGGGGACAGGAGTGAGGAAGCATGAAAATCTTATTTCATCCGAATCGAGAGGATATCGAGCTGACTTCCGTATTATATGCGCTAAGCGATCCCATTCGGCTTCAGCTTGTCTTATCCATTAATAAAAACGGTGAGCAGCCATGCGGCCATTTTGACTTTCCAGTCGTCAAATCGACGATGACTCACCATATTCGCACCTTGCGGGAGGCAGGCGTGCTGCATGTACGCAAACAGGGAACGCAGCATTTCCTGACGCTGCGCGCAGACGACTTACGCATGCGGTTTCCCGGTCTGCTAGAGACAATCCTTCATGCCGGAGAGCTGTAAGCGCATAATTTCTGTTTATTTTCTCCGCCATTTGCGATAGAATAAGGCAGTACTATTGCAACGAGAGAAGGAACAACATTGGGTACGCGCAAGGGCTTAAAGTTACGATCTGTACTAATGCTGCTAGTCATTGGCTCGACTCTTTTAACCGCCGCATTCGGCGGTTATTTTGCATGGAAAATGAACAAGACTTCTTTGACAAATGGTTATTTGGAGAGCAATTATCAGTATGCCAAAAAACTGTCTTCTAATACGAATGAATTATTGCGAATTATGCGAACGAATATAGACGGTATTTCTCAAATCGCAACGAAGCTCTCCTTATCGCAGAAGGAGTTGGATATTTGGTACGAAGCGAGCGAGCATTATTTCAATGCCATTCTTATCGTGAACAATGATCGGGTAGTCACAGCTGCCAATTCTCAAAACGGAGGGAATATGGTCGGCACGGAGCTAACCTCGTTGGCATCGTTTGAAGCCGTTCAGCAGCAGGCTCCGCTTATTTCCCAGCCTTACTTAGGATCGGCATCCAATCGGCTGCTTGTCATGATTTCATCTCCAATTTTTAATGAACGGGACGAATATGTAGGCTTTGTGGCTGGAACGGTGTTTTTGAATGACAATAATGCGCTTAATAAATTGCTTAGCGAGCATTTTTATGGTAATGGTTCGTATGTGTATGTGGCTGATAAGAATGGCCATCTCATATTCCATCCGGATCAATCAAGAATGAATGAAACGGTCTTAACAAATGATGTGATTAATAAAGCGATAACGGGAAGAAGCGGTGCGCAGCAAATCGTGAATTCCCAGAACAACAGCTATTTTGCCGGATATGCTTACGAGCCTTTGACGGGATGGGCCATTATTGCGCAAACGCCTGCTTCGATCATCGAAGAGCCGCTCAAACGTTTGATAGGGAGACTTGTTTTTCAATCACTGCCCGTTTTTATTGTGATTTTATTGATTGCGTGGTATGTCTCTTATTTGTTGTCCAAGCCGCTGTTTGATTTGGCAGCATTCTCGGAGGAAGCGATTCTATCGCCGAAAGCAAGCAGTCAGCGCATGCCGCGAATTAACTCTTATATCTACGAGGTAAGGCAGCTCAACCGAAGCATCAACAATCATTTCAACCTGCTGAATAAAGAAATTCGCTTGGATGGGCTTACGGGTCTTGCGAATAGGAAAACATTCGATTTGACCATAGCTGAATGGCTTGCTGAAGGCGTTCCGTTTGCGCTCATTCTGCTCGATATCGATCACTTCAAAGCGATCAATGACCGATATGGGCATCTTATCGGCGATGAAGTTCTAACCTATACGGCGTCCCTGATAAAGCGTTTCTCGCGCAGTCATGATTTATGCTTTCGCTACGGCGGCGAGGAGTTCGGCATATTGGTGAGAGGCGGGACGGTTGCGATTGCGACGCAAATGGCGGAACGCCTGCGGGAGGGAATCGGTGCCGAGGCAAGCCCGACAGGAAGCCCCGTCTTTGTGTCGATCGGTATTTCGCACTCGGATGGGCAAGCAGCGGAAGCCAAAGCCATTATTGAAATGGCGGATAAGGCGCTTTATTTGTCCAAAGAAACGGGAAGAAACCGTACGACGGTTTACGAGCATAAACAAGCAGGACAGTGAAGCAACATGGCTGTCCTGCTTTTGTTTTTGCTTTATTGCAGAGAGCTACGGCTTGGTAAGAAGAGCCCTGAAGCAATATAATTTCCCCCATATTTCGGAGTGAAGGGCATCCGCTTGCGGCGTTGGTTCGAATTCATTCGCAAACGATAGTCCGGCTGCAGCTACTGCATGCTTCAAATGTGCCAAGTCTACGGTGGGATAATCGAATGTCAATGCCACTTTGCCGCCCGGCTTCACCGTTCTTGCGAATTCCTTCAAGCTGAGCTCCTGATCGGCGGGGCTTAAATGCTCAAGCACGGATATGCAGAATATGATGTCAAAAAAATGGCTGCCAAAAGGCAGTGCGGTAATGCTCGCTTGCGAATAGCGGACCTTAGACCAGCCTTGGTGCTCGTGAATCAGCCTTAGCGCATCAGCTCCAACATCCTGGATGATCTCCTCTGATATGGTATTCCAGGAAGTAATCCGGGCATCGTAATCGCAGGCATAGGTTTCTTTGCAATGGCCGCCTAGATAAAATTTAAGCGGGTGAGAGATTCCGCAGGCTGCATCGAGCACGGTCGCTCCCGGCGAAGCGAGGGCTCTGCACCATTCGTATTCGTACGGACGGCTCCACCAGGTTGGCGGCAGCGGGTAAATAAACGGATTCGATGTCGGATCGTTTACGCTGAAGAAACGGGCTTCCTTCAACAGGCTTTCGTCAGTGGCAGACATAGCGTTTCTCCTTCCAAGGGGGCATTGCGATTGGCTATTATGATCGCTGCTCATCAAAGTAGCTTATGACCGAGTAGGCGGATTCAGTATCTTTCTGAATTGTTTAATGGTATGTTTGTGAATCAAGCAAAGACGGTGAATACGGTTGATAGGAGAGGAGGCGCCTTATGGCAGTGATGTTTTCTTTTGATGCCTTTCCTCGATTGGAAACGGATCGATTCATATTGCGCAAGACGGAGGAAAGGGATATTGCCGACCTTTATGAGCTGTATTCGGATGCTGAGGTGGTGAAATATACGCCGCTGCACCCGCTAATCGATCTCAAGGAGGCGAGGCAAGAGTTGAATTGGCATGTCGAAATTTTTGAGCAGCAGGTGGGCATCCGTTGGCTGATCGAAGTCAAGGCTTCGGGGAAAATAATCGGGACATGCGGCTTTCTCCATTATGTGAAGGAATACGCGCGAACCGAGCTCGGCTATGATCTCGCTCCAGCTTACTGGCGCTGCGGCATTATGAGTGAAGTAGCAGCGCCGATTATCGCATTTGGCTTCAACAGCATGCATCTGCACTGCATAGAGGCGAAGGTGGATGCGGCTAATACAGCTTCCATCGGCTTGCTTGCGAAGCTCGGCTTTAAACCGGGCAGCGAGCTGAAGGAATATGAGTTCGAGAAGGGGCAATACATAGAGCTGCTTCACTTTTCAATGCTTCGCAAGGAATATAGGCAGCTGCGTTTTTTATAATCCCTTTCGCAAATGAAGCTTGCCGCGTATAATGGAGGGAAGGAACGAAGCTTATCAGTTCCTATCTAACGAATACCACGTATTCAAACCAACCTTTAGGAGGATGACCATAATGTCCATGAGCAAGGCCAAAAAAGCAAGGCAGAAGCTGGCGCAGCAAGGGCGCATGACGCCTGATGCTCTGCGAGGCAGCTGGCAGGGGATCAATCCCGCTGGAAGACGCACCCCTACGCTGCAGGAGAAGCAAACCAAACTAAATAAGAAGCATCGAAGGAATCACGCGAGTTACAGCGATGGTTCCTTTTGCATTTATAAGAGGCAGCCGCGGCGGGGCGAGGCTGCTTAGCCTTCGAAGTGATACTGAAATACATAGGAGCTGGATCGGCTGGTTAACTTTCGAGGTAATCATGAATACATAGGAGCTGGAACGGTTGAGGGGAGCAGGCTTAGTAAAGCTGCACAGTCGCTATACCTAAAGAAGGGCAGCCTTCTACAGTCAAGCTGTTGGAGGGCTGCCCTTTTTTAATCCGTTAGGTTACATCAAGAATGTGCCGATGACAATGGAAACGCCGATGATGATGGAACGCAGTAGCTGGGCAACCGCTAGATTGCCTTGCTCGATCTGCTCGCATACTTTAAAACGCGGCGTAAGAAGATCGAAAATGATATACACGAGGCATAAAATAGCGATGCCGATTGCAGACCAAATGAGCATGGTCACCCAGGAATCCGAGCTGTAGGAAACCATGGCAACAATAATGCACAATCCTAGCAGCTTGCTCCCCATATACATGCCCGCGGCCTGATTGCCCTTTTTGATTTCCTCGCTATCGTTATAGCGGGTCAATTTACTGAACACGAACGCGCCAACGCTCAAAATGACAAGCAGGAGAACGAGGCCGATTCCGACATTGCCGGCATTTTGCAAAAATTCATTCATTTTTTGATCCTCCTCAAAGTTTTGTGAAGCAAAACTGGCTACGGAAGCATACGCTTAAGTTTTGTGAAGCTGTCAATCGATTACGGCGGCGGGGCAGTAATAGGCCATATCGCCCGTAATTTTGGAGCCGACACGGGGAAGTAGGCCGGCAAACTTCCCGCCAATGACATAGGCGCCGGTTAAAAGGAAGCCATGAAATAGACCGGCTTCCGTATGTACAAGCGTTTCTTCCATCGTGAAACGCTGCTGGTAAATTTTTTGCTGCGAACGGTAATAGTGCTTAATTTCCTCGGATTCCTCCTCATCCTCTTGCATGCCCCATTCCTCGGTTTCGAGCGTGCCATCTCCCGCATAGAGCGCCGTTCCTTTGCCTTCGCGCCCCCAGTAGCTTTTGGAGACATACGGGATCTGCTCCTGCACAAACACAGTTTCCTCGAAATAGGTGGGGAGAAGGTACGTTTGAATGGCTGAAACTTCAGCTTCTTCAAATAGCGGATATCCAARCACAGCTGTGGATTGCTCGTTTCTCTCATACAGCGCCCAAATGAGCGCCATAAAGCCTTTGCTTTGCGTAATGATGCTTTGGGGCGGGTTGATAAGCGCCAGCCGTCCTTGCTCCACAAGCTTCATGAGCGCTTTCCCAACAGGCAGCCCCGTCTCCTCCTCGGTATCATGAATCAAATACTCAAGCGGATACAAGCGGTAGAGGATGTCGATGCGCTCGCCATTGCCGAACAAGCCGTCGCCTTCAATGATTGTAAGCTCATCAAGCGGAACAAATATAACGGGATAACCAAGCTGGCGAATCGCCTGCATGACATATTCCGTATTGCATTTGTCCTCCACATGCCAGTCGTAGCAGGTGCAGGCAATCGTTCCGCTCAAGCCTTCGCTGCGGTAATGGGCGATCAGCTTGTCAAAGGCGGCAGCCAGAGCATCATTCATGCCTTCCGCAGCGGCTTGATGGGGCGTGTAACGGCTGATAATGGCTTTGGCGAGGTAAGCCGTTTCCGGTATGCCTGTCGGTGTATCGGTGTTATTCTCAATGCATTTCATGCCCTGTTTCGTGACGATCCAGTCCTGCCTCGATACGCCATGCGTAGGTGTTTCCTTGCGTGCTGCCGAGATAAGAGAGGGATGAATGCCTAATTGCTGGGTGACAAAATCATCCGGCAAATGCTGCTGCACGAATCGCAGCGCTTTCCAGTAGATCTGGTCGATTTGCTCCGATGCAGCTTGAAGCTCCTTGTATTCGCTTTGCGTATAGCAGGTGACCGATGGCAGGCAATATTGCTTGCCGTACATGCGGTGATAAGGTATTCGCTGTGCAAGCTCGCCTTGAAACAGCTCATCATGAGTTAAGGCTAAAGGTAGGATTCGCTGCATGGATCAGCCTCCGCTGCCGCTCTTGATGCCTGAGCTGCCAAAGCCCTTTGAGGAGCTGGATTTGAAGCTGGACGACTTTTTATAGGTTTTGCCGTTGACGATATAGGTACCGCCGCGGCTAGAGCCATCATCATCGCAGTAGCCGTCGTTGTCGTTATCCACGCACACGCGCGAGCTCGATGAATTGCAGCCGCTCAGAGCTAGGGGGACGGTGAGCATCAAAGCGAAGGCAATGGCCTTCTGGCTTCTTGCTTTCAACGAAGAGGATGGTTGCTCACCCATTGCGCGCACGCTGGCTGCAGACGTATTCTCCACGGACATTTACAGGTTCACTCCTTTCAAAAAAATGACGATTTTACTCCGATCCATATCGTAAATCGTATAAATGGTTTCATAGGTTCGCTGCTCGCTCACGATATAATGATCGAGAAGCAGCTTGGCAAATTCGAGCGGGACCGACGGAGTGGGAAGCGCCAAAGCGCACGGATTAAATCGGTAACCGTTCCAAAGCAAATATTCAGCTTCCATATAAGGGGATACGGCAACGTACTCATGCAGAGCGTTTCGGATGGCTTGCCCGTATAAGGCATCATCATGCTCGCTGTACGGCTTGGCATAAATGGAATGTCGCATGCCATCCTCGCATTCATTGGCCGTGTGCTCATACAGCGCATTCCGGAAAACGGTTGCATTCACGAGCTTGCGCACAAAAATATCATCGCGCGTGACAGCTGCATCCGTAATGTTTTTTATTACGCGCTGCTCATGCTCCGACCATTCCAGGTACGTCAGCGTGTTGTTCATTTGGATTGCCGCCTTTCTTTTCTAATCTTGTTGATTGTCTCTTCATTGCAGATGACGAACAAACGTGCAGCGGATGGGATCGGCTCGTCAAGCCGGCGGTTGATCGCCATGTCAGTACGGTCGGCAATAAGGGTAGCGCCTTTGCGCAGAAGTGCTTGAAAGGCATCTCCGTACGTACTCCAGCTCGGATCGGCGGGAAGCTCGAAGACGTCCTCGCCGTACTTTCTGCTGAGCAGCTGCATGAATATGTCGACGTTGCCTTCCTTTAAAGCCGATCGGACTGCAAGCCTGGAGACTGCATCATGCGACAAAATAAAATCATTTACTTGTACGTGGCGGAAATTGAGAATATGCTTCTCAAGCACGATTTCAACCGTCGTATGAACCGCCGGGGCGATCTGCTCGATACTGGAGGCTACCAGCAGAGATTTGCCATCAATGAGCGAGCTGTCGTCAATTCGCGGGTCAGCAAATATGATCGCGGAGCGAGCGCTGTGGATGCCGGCTTGTTCAAGCACTTCAGCCGAGGTAGGATCACCGCTTACAAAATGCACGCGCGGTCGGTCAAAAGGATGCTTATCGCTGTTATCGATAATGATAACGGCTAAATCCGCTTCCGAATCGAGCAAATCCTCGACGGCCAGCTGCGCCTTTTTGCTCCAATTGATGACGATAATGTGGCTTTGCCCTTGATATTTCAACTTTCCACCTTCTCTTCTTCGCTGAAGCTCAGCTAAGGAATCAATAATTTTTCCGATTAGTAAACTCAGCAGGCCGATTCCGAATACATACAGGAGCATAGCCAATATTTTGCCCGGTACGGTTTTCGGGAAATAATCGCCATAACCAACCGTAGCTACGGTCGTCATCACCCACCATAACGCATTGAACCAGTGCCCGAACGTGTCCGGCTCCAGCAGGTAGGCGGCTGCGGAGCTTAAGATTACAAGCAGCAACGTAATAAAGACGATAAAGTAATGATTCAAACGAAGAAGCTTAACCGTAAGTTTCAAAAAAAGCTGCATCCTGTCACCCTCATTCGAAATATGGCTTTAACCACCATACTACCTTTTCGGATGCTTTCCAATATGAAAACGATATGGATGGGCATAAATATAACGACAGTGATGGAAATGAGCTGCGGCGCAGCTTTTTGAAAAGAAATTTTCACCCTAATAGTAGAGCTAAACATGCTTAAACGGTAATTTTTTACTATATCGAAATGGACTTGCATAAAATTGCTGCAGATCGCTATAATAAGAACAAATGTTCTTATTTGGAGGGGTTGTAATGGCCGCATATGAGGAAGTAAGCCGCGGCAAAGCCAAAACAGCAGCGCACCCGCCTATTCAGACAGAGGAAGAGCTTGAGCTTGTGAAGCGTTTTGTACTGCTTGGAATTGTGATGCGCATTTTGGATCATGATATACGAGTGATCGGCACATCCGCCATTAAGCTTCCGCGGTTCTACGAATCGATGATGCGGGGCATGCAGGATCGGGTTTTGCTTGATCTTGCTGTAATTAAGAGGGAATTTCGCCAAACGGGCATTAAGGTTTACGAGGAAAGGCGCCAGAAGGACGGCTTGCATGCCGAATATGTGTGCAGAGGCTACCATCATCGTTTTTTTATGCTGTGGGGGTTTGTCAAAGCGGAGTCCGAACGAGTGTTAAAACAGTATTTGTCCAGTTAATTTTGAATTTGTTCATTGTTTTGTCAAAATAACAAAAAAACTTTTCCTCTTTCTTTAGTTTAAGGTTGAGAACTTCGGACAATCTTATGTAATATAAGAGGTAGACATTATGAACGCAAAGGGGAGCACGTAGCAATGCACAAGTGGATTATGTTTACTTTATTTGCAGCGGCATCATTGCTGGGCTTATATTTGCTCACTTTCGCCCTGCCTGCTAAACCGGTTGACGAGTCTGCCTCGCTGCCAGAGGGCATGAGTTTACTCAAGGTTGTAGCATCCAACGATTTCGTATTTGACCAAGAAGAGTACAAAGTTAAGGTTGGAGACAAAGTTAGACTTAAGCTATCCAATAAGAGCGGTATTCATGGTATGCATATTGATGAGCTAAAAGTGGCTTTGGACAATGATCATCCTGAGACTGATTTGGAATTCACAGAGCCGGGTACGTATCGCATCTATTGCTCTATTCCATGCGGCCAAGGACATACAACGATGGAAGCTAAGCTGATTGTAGAAGCGGCCTAACATGCCAATCACTAAAGCGCTGTGAAAATGCGAAAGGAGCCGAAAGGCTCCTTTTTGTTGATTTGATGTTACTTCGCTGAACGGGGATGACGCTCGCTTTCTCGTCCCCTTGCAATGAGAATATCGGCTACAAACCCGAGCAAAGCCCATGTTATCACGGTTAAAGCATACATGAGCAAGACATTTACCTCATGCACGTCCACAAACAAATCCACGATCCAGGACGGGATGCTGAACATAAAGAAAACCATGTTGTGAGGGTCGTAGCCGGTGGAATTGAACAAGCTGATGGCGAGACCAATCAAAGTAGCAACAATCGTAACCGGATAGCGCATAACGTACCGATCTCCTTCGTGTTAAAGATTGCCGTAATGCGACTGCATAGGTTATTATGTGACAATCGGATGCAAAATATACAATGAAGCTATAGGAGGAACAACAAATGCTAACACATATTGTTTTCTTTAAACTAAAGGACAGCAGCGAAGAGAGCGTAGCACGTGCCGCGCAGGTACTTAGAGATATGGAAGGCAAAATTGAAGTATTGAAATCCATTAAGGTGGGCATTGACGTGCTGCACTCCGAGCGTTCGTACGATATTGCGCTCATTACGACATTTGAATCCTTGGAAGCGTTGGAAGTTTACCAAGTACACCCTATTCATAAAAAGGTTATCGAGTATATGACGCAAGTTCGCGAAGCTTCCGCCAGCGTCGATTTTGAAAGCTGAGGGTAAAGACGAATGAGCGACATGAGAGACGTATATGAAATTATGACCTATTTGCTGGTTATTATTTTTAGCAGCATTATTATGGTGGTATGGCTGAAACGCAAGTCAAAAAAAAAGAAACAAGGCTGAAAGCGGGCGACTGATTGATGTATTATGTGAATCGGGAACAAATTGCTGTACGATTGGATGCAATAGCCGAGATTGCAGCCGCGCTGGACATGCTTGCCAATCAATGGCAGGGAACGCTGCTTGAAGGCTTAGCGCAGGAGCGGGCGCTCCATCTGGCCATCGAAACGGTGACGGATGTTGGAAGCTTTCTCATTGACGGATTTATTCTGCGCGATGCGAGCAGCTATGAGGACATCATTGAAATTTCGGGTGAAGCCGGTGCTTTTCCGGCGGGCATGCAGGGCAAGTTAATTGAGCTGGTGCAGCTTCGCAAGCCGCTCGTTCAGGACTACTATGTCTGGGAGAGAGCTACTCTTCATCCGCTTACGAGAACGTTGTCCACATTATTGCCGGAATATAAGCAATCGGTCGAAGACTATTTGGATCGTGAATTGTAAGAGATCAGCGGGATTAGATACGAGCGAGCTGCAGCCGCAAGCAAAGGCTGCAGCCTTTTTGATATAAAAGAATTTATAAGTTTTCACCTATAAATGTGCTTATATTTCTCCGCGAAACGACTGCTTTTGCCACAGAGGACGGTGACAGCCGTTTACGCTTGATTGATTTACGAAAAAGTCAAAATACGTTACAATGACGCTAACAAGCCTGCAAAGGTGGTGAAGGGTTGAAGCGGATGAAAACATCAGGTGCTGCAGGTGTGAAAAAAACAGTGCAGGGAGAACAGTCCACACGCGAGCGGATTTTGCTGCTGCTGAAAACGGAAGGCAGAATGTATGCCGGTGATCTGTCAAGCAAGCTCGAGCTGACGGAAATGGCGATACGACGGCATATGTACGGGCTGGAGAGCGAAGGCAGCGTCCATATCGTTTCGGTGCGTCAAGCGATGGGCAGGCCGCTCCATGCCTATGAGCTTACGGCGGAAGCGGATGAGCTTTTTCCTAAAAATTATCATTTGCTTGCGCTGGACTTGCTTGATGAGCTCGCAGATGACCCGGATACCGCAGTGCTAATTGACCGGATGTTCGAAGGACGCAAGAAGAAGCTTCAGGACCGTTATGAAGCTCGGATGGCAGGAAAGAGCCTGAAGGACAAGGTTAATGAGCTCGCCATCATTCAAAATGCTGGCGGGTATATGGCGGAAGTAGAACCGCAAAGTGATGGCAGCTTCAAGCTTTATGAATATAATTGCCCCATAGCCCAGGTAGCCGGCAAATATGTTCAAGCATGTACTTGCGAGCTTTCATTGTTTAGAAACCTGCTTGATGCGCCCGTCGAACGCACGGAATGTTTGGCTAAGGGCGGGGGCAAGTGCAGTTATCACATTGGTTAAAGAATAGATGAATGGTCTGCATAGACCGCTTTTGCAAATCGGAGACGATTGCCTAAGGCGGTCTTTTTTTGATAGATAAGCATGTATATGTTTTCAATAATGTGCTTAAATATGTCCGCGAAACGACTGCTTTTGCCACAGAGGAAGGCGACAGCCGTTTACGCTTGTGAGGCGTGCATGCGATTCATGCAAGGAGAGGGGGATTTTGCAATCGGTTGTGTCAGAACAAGCCCATGCTGCTTATACTGTCATTACGCAAGTGGGCATTCGTCTAGATGCCGGATTGGCAGGCAAGTCATTGCGTGCGGAGGAGGGGTACGGCTATGGTCATAGCGTGGAGCGCAGCGATCGCTGCAGGGGCATTTGTTATTTTGGTGGGAGGCATTCTGCTAGCCTTGCGTTCAGCATTGCGCAGATTGGATGATGTGCAGGCGGAGGCGACAGCGATGCGTTCGGATGTTCATAAGCTGAGCGCGGAGCTAAGCAGGCTGGTTGAACCGGCGGAGGAAACGATCCGTTCCGCGAATCGGCAGCTGCAGGCAGCAAGCAAGCTGTTTGAGTCGGCTGGTCAAGTTGGCGGGGCTATTGCCAACACGACGTCAGCGGCTGAGCACATCACTTCGCTGCTGTCGGAATCGGCGGAGCGGCATGCGAAGCGCTATCAAACGAAGCGGCAGGTCGGCGATGCGCTTGAATGGGCAGAGCTAGGGATGACGGCGTGGCAGCTGTGGCAAACTAGCCGCAAGAGTGAACCGACTGCAAGGGAAACGCATGATCCCGTATCCGAATCGGAATCCTAACGCAAGGTGCGATAGACGAAGAGCACGCTAAACTCGAAAGGAGCGAATACAATGTCAACACGTAAACAAACAAAAGGGTTTTTATTGGGCGCATTAGCTGGAGGTGTCGTTGGCTCGATTACTGCCTTGCTATTGGCACCGAAGCCAGGCAAGGAGCTGCGCCAGGATATTTCCGACGGCGCTCAGAAGGTTGGAGAGACGACCGTTAAAGTTGCTGGTCAAGTGGGAGACACTACCGGTAGAATTGCGAAGCAGATCGGCGGGCAAGCGGTACAAATCGCCGGTAAAACGAAGCAAGCGGCAAGCAGCGTCGTAAGCAGTGTCAGGGGACGCAGCAAAGGCACTGAGGAAACGGAAGCAGTTGCTGATTTTGATGGTGTGACAGAAGCAGGAAATGAAGAGGCGGCAAGCGCGATAGAAGCCGTTGAAGCAGGAGAAACAGAAGCGGCGGTATCCAAGGAGCTTCAGTCCATATAATGTCCTCACGCGGGTTAAACCCTGTTGGCTTGAATGGAAACTGAATTTTCAGTAAATAAGGCAAACAGCTTGGAGCTCTGACTCCTGCCGTTTGCCTTATTTATTATACCTGATCATTTATCCGAGCATATTGCTGTGAACGCGTCCTGGTGCCTCGCTGAGCAAGCTGGTGAGCGGTTCCAAGCTGTAATCTTTCAATGAGGACGATGAAGCGGTAATCGCTTCGCCCGGTCCGACAACTGATATTTCATCATTCAGCTGGCCTACAAAGGCTCCGTCATGTATGATGGCGCCTTCGCCGATAATAGCGCGATGGATCGTAACATTTCGACCGATTCTAGCGCCAGGCATAATGATGCTTTCGTATATTTCGCTGTTTGCCCCGACTGTAACGCCGTTGCAGATGACAGAGCGCGTTACATCCGCTTCAATTGCGCATGCCGGATGCAGGAGAGAGTCAGTAATTGTTGCTGCCTTGCTTATATAAGGCTCCTCCAGACGGGCGTTTGCGGATAGCTGGGCTTGCATTTCTTGCTTATTCAGCCTCAGCTCGCCGTCAAGCAAATCCATATTTGCTTCCCATAGGCTGTCGATTGTGCCGACATCGCGCCAGTAGCCTTCGTAAGGATAGGCAACCATATTTGCTTTGGCGGCGAGGATAGCTGGAATGATGTCCTTGCCGAAGTCATGACTGGAATTTGGATTGGCGGCATCAGCCAACAAGTATTTTTTCAACTCGGACCAGCGGAACAAATAAATGCCCATCGATGCTAAATTGCTATTTGGCTCAGCGGGCTTCTCATGGAAGGAGCTGACCCTGAAGCGGTCGTCCGTTTTGAGAATGCCGAAGCGGCTTGCTTCCCGCCAAGCAACCTTCTTAACGGCAATCGTAATGTCTGAGCCGCGGTTTTTATGGAATTCAAGCATGGGCTTATAGTCCATTTCATAAATATGGTCACCTGAGAGGATGAGCACGTGCTCGGGGTTATGTTCATCAATGTAATCGATGTTTTGATAAATCGCATCCGCAGTTCCTGCATAGCCCTCAGCCCGCTTGCGTGAAGAAGGAAGCATCGTGACGCGGCTTTGCGTTGGCGATTTCTGAAGCTCGTCCTTGTTGTTTGTTACATAGCTATGAACACTATCGGCACAGTACTGCGTTAGAACACCAATCGTTCGGATATTCGAATTTGCGCAGTTATTCAGCGGAAAATCGATCATGCGATAACGATCGCCGAACGGGACAATCGGCTTCGCGGCTTGGCTGGTCAGCGGTGCAAGGCGTCGTCCTTCGCCACCTGCTAACAACATGGCAATACATTCATTATGACTTTTCAATTTAATTTCCCCCTGTCCGATAAGTGTGGTTGGTATTGGCTGCGTTCATTATAATGAAACATTAACCTTACTTGGCTCTTTTGAAACCGATGCACGGAAAAAAGAAATAGCAGATCGTTTATCAGGACGGATTCGACAGGGAAGGGGAGCGATAAGGGGAAAGAGAACCCTTTCCTTGCCTAAATGACAAAGTAAGGGTTCATATGCCTTTAAATATTCCGATATATGATTCTGAAATCCAGAGGCGGAAGCTCGATTTCAAGCTTATCCTCGGCCGTTACGACCTTGTCCCCGGTCAGTGCGTCATGCCAATCATCCGCTTTCATGGGATGCGAGAGCGTGACACTCTCCTCCGTATTGTTGATCCAGATTGTAAAATGCTGCTGGGAGTTCAAACGCTCGAAAAGGAGCGTCCCGTTTGCATTGTCGGCATGCAGGAAACGGAAGCGTCCGTCTCGGAGCGCGGCATGCTCCTTGCGAAGGGCAATGAGCAGCTGGTAAAAGTCGAACAGCTCACGGTCCTGCTTATCGGTGTCCCACTCCATGCATTTGCGGCAATCGGGATCATCTCCGCCATCAAGGCCGATTTCGTCGCCATAGTAGATGCAGGGAATACCCATGGAAGCCATCATGAACACGACGGCCAGCTTTAGACGGTCTTTATTGCCGCCCAGTCTGGTCGCTGCACGCGGAATGTCATGGCTGGAGAGCAGATTGAACAGCGCCTCGTTCGTTTGCTGCGGATAGCGCATAAGCAGGCTGTTGATTTGGTCAGCGAAATCAGAGGCAGCATAGTCGGAAGCAGCGAAAAATTCCGTCACCTTATTCGTAAACGGATAGTTCATGGACGAATCGAATTCATCCCCATGAAGCCAATTGAGCGCATTGCCCCAAACCTCCCCGATAATAAAAACATCTGCCTTCTCGGTTTTTACTGCCGTTCGGAAATCATGCCAGAAGGCGTGGTCGATTTCATTGGCTACATCAAGCCGCCAGCCGTCAATATCCGCCTCTCTTATCCAATGGACAGCTACCTCGAGCAGATACTGCTTAACCTCTGGATTCGCCGTATTGAGCTTTGGCATATTGCCGTAAAAGCCAAAAGTTGCGTAGTTGGCAGAGCCATCCTTCACCTCTACGGGAAAGCCGTTCAAATGAAACCAGTCTTTATATTTGGAGCTCTCGCCGTGCTTCAGGACATCCTGAAAAGGAGGGAATTGCTCGCTTGTATGGTTGAATACGGCATCCAGCACGACGCGTATCCCGAGCTCATGGCAGGCCTTCACCAGCTGCTTAAGCAGCGCAGCATCGCCAAACTGGGGATCGATTTGCTTATAATCGACCGTATCATATTTGTGGTTGGAGGGCGCTGTGAACAAGGGAGTTAAATAAATGGCCGTGACACCTAAATCAGTCAAATGGCTCAAATGATCAAGGATGCCTTGCAAATCTCCGCCAAAATGATCTTCTCCGCCTGGCGCTTCTCCCCAAGGACGAATGCCCTCCGGGTCATTGCTCGAATCGCCATTGGCGAAGCGATCAGGCATAATTTGATAGAAAACGGCCGACTTTGCCCATTTTGGCGCCTCAAAAAGATCGATAGCGTGGATGAAGGGGACCTCGAAGTAGCCGCCTGCCGGGGTGGGCATCTCCTCGAAGACGCCCGTCTCAATCAGCCATAGCATTTCGTCTCCACTGCGGACACGGAATCCGTATGAAAAGCGATGGAATTCGGGTTTGATGACAGCCTCCCAATAATCGAATAAAGGATCGGCTGCGATTTTTTCCATTTGTATGTCCAGCGCATGGTTATCCCAGTCGTATTTGTCTCCCGTCACGGCAACCGCTTCCTCAACATCGTCCCGTTTGGTGCGGAGCCTGAGATGAAAAGTATCGCAATCGTAGGCATAGGCCCATTTCAAATCCGGTGAGTGGTACAAGCATTCTTTGAACATTGACTCCCGCTCCTTTGTATGTAGTGGTCAAACATTGGTCATGGATTAACCGCGCAGCAAAGATTCGGCTCCATCGATATAAATATCCGTGCCCGAAATATGATTGGAATCATCAGATGCCAGAAATAAAGCCAGCTTCGCGACCTGCGCGGCGCTGCCCGGTCCATCCTCAAGCGGCTGGCTGCCCTCGGGATATTCCACAGGAATGATGACCTGGTCAAGCTCTGGCGTTCGCTCCGTATTCTCTTCAATATTCGTGTCAATGGCGCCAGGGCATATGACGTTAACACGGATTTTGTACTGCGCAAGCTCAAGAGCGGCCATCTTCGCAAATGCGACTTGTCCGGCCTTTGTGCTGCTGTATGCGCTAAAGCCTATATTGGAGAAAACGCGGTTTCCGTTAATCGAGCTTGTAATAATAATACTGCCGCCGTTGTTCTTCATGAATGGAATGGCATGCTTAACGGTGAGAAAGGTGCCGCTTAAGTTCACCTGGAGCGTTGTATTCCAATCGTCGAAATCCATGAGCTCAATCGGAGCAAGAGTGCCGTTAATGCCGGCATTGGCATACACGATATCCAAGCTGTCGAACCGCTCTTTTATTTGGCGGTAGGCGTTGGCGAGCTGAATTTCACTGGAAATATCGGTTTCAATGCTAAGGCATTCGACATCGTAACGTTGAATGCTTCGGCAAACCTCTTCCATCGCTTCCTCTTTCACGTCGAGAAGGACTAAATCAGCGCCTTCCTTTGCGAATTGCACGGCAGCAGCCCTCCCGATACCAGAGCCGGCACCGGTAATCAATGCTGTTTTTCCTCTCAAACGTCCAGATGATTGCTTAGATTCCGTCATCAGATCGTCCTCCTTTTCGAATCGGTTTTTTGCATAGCGCGTGGTTTCTACTTGTATGTACCCGATACTGCGCCAACGAAACAGCCGGATCGGGCGACAGAGCAAAAAGTCCGTACAGCTGCTAATCGCAGCCCGCACAGGCCTGAATTCCAATATTAGAGCCTTAGATATGGATCAGTTGCGGCGCGGCTCATGGCTGTCAGTGAGCTCTTTCTTCTTCTCATGATGGATAGCAGGCTATAGCACAGGTACGTTTTGGTGCCTGTTTTCATATGCTATTTTGTCTGGATTCATTACATTCGTTTAGGAAAGCGGTGTGTTTGTGCAGCAACCGATTGCGATATTAGATTCAGGCGTTGGCGGCCTCACCGTTGCCAAGGAAGTCATGCGCCAACTGCCGCGAGAAAAAATCGTATATTTCGGGGACACGGCCAGAACGCCTTACGGTCCGCGCTCTTCGGAGGAGATTATTCGTTTTACGAGGGAAATCGTCGATTATCTTATTCAGTTTAATCCTAAAATGATTGTCATAGCATGCAATACGGCAACGGCTGCCGGACTTGAGGATATCCGCTCCCGCGTTGAGATTCCAGTAATCGGAGTCATCAATCCCGGAGCAAGAGCCGCTATACGCTTAACGGTCACCGGCTGTGTCGGCGTTATAGGCACGGAGGGAACGATTAAGAGCAAAGCTTATGATCAGGCGCTAAAAGCGCTGTCTCCCGAAATTACAGTCATTAGCGAAGCATGTCCGCGCTTTGTACCGCTAGTGGAGAAAGGGAACTTCCGTTCAAGGGAAACCTATGAAACCGTACAAAGCTCCCTCGTACATCTGCAGGGTTATCCGATGGATACGCTTATTCTCGGCTGTACGCATTACCCGTTCTTGACGGAGACCATCTCCGAGGTTATGGGGCAGGGGGTCACGCTAATCAGCTCGGCAGACGAGACAGCACGCGAGATTAGCGCCATTCTCGACAAAAAAGGAAGCCTCTCGCAGGGTGATTCCATACCTGTTCATCAGTTTTTTTGCAGCGGAGATACACGAATATTCCAATTGATTACTCATCAATGGCTGGGCAAGCAAATTCAGCTGTCGCCCGTTGTATGGCAAATTCCGACTATTGTGTGAGATTCACGCTTTGACTAAGAAGCTGCACCTGCCGGTTCAGCTTCTTTTGGGCGTTTGCTTCATAGGACAGCCCGCTTAGCGCATACGATGAATGGAGTAAACTAAGGCAGCTGGAGGGATCGTCATGTACGCCGAACAAAGCTATAAGTATCCTGATTTGCTGGAAGGGGTCAGGCAGCTGTCGGGCAGATACCCTTTTCTGTCATCGCATGTAATCGGGGAAAGCGTCATGGGCAAGCCGCTGCTCGCCCTTCGCTGCGGTACGGGACAGCGCCGCATCCATATGAATGGTTCATTTCATGCGAATGAGTGGATCACATCCGCTTTGTTGATGCGTTTTGTCGCCGATTTATCGGCAGCGTATTGCAGCGGCGATGAGATCGGCGGACAGCGAGTGGCGGATCTGTGCAGAGAGGTGACATTATGGGTCGTTCCCATGGTCAATCCCGACGGTGTAGAGCTCTCGCAGGAAGGCTTGTCGGAGAGGCATCCCTATTATCGCCAGTTATTGGAGTGGAATAGAGGCTCTGCACATTTCGAGGGCTGGAAAGCGAATATCCGGGGCGTCGATTTGAATGACCAATTCCCGGCGTTTTGGGAAGAGGAATGCAAGCGCAGGGGCATTGAAAGCCCGGGCCCGCGCGACTACCCAGGTCCTTATCCGCTCAGTGAGCCGGAAGCGGCTGCAATGGCCAGCTTCACGGATCGGATGGGCTTTCATGCCGTGATGGCACTGCACACGCAGGGCAGGGAAATTTATTGGAACTATCGTGATTATGAGCCTGCCGATTCGGAGCAGCTAGCGAAGAAGCTGGCGAGGGCAAGCGGATATGAGGCGGTAAAGCTGTCCGGCAGCGATGCAGGCTACAAGGATTGGTATATTCAGCGTTATCGCAGGCCCGGATTCACGGTAGAGGCGGGGTATGGTGAGAATCCGCTTCCAATGAGCAAATTTGATCATATTTACATGGAGCTGCAGCCGCTGCTGCTAGAGATGCTACATCTTTAGCGGCCTTCGGCCATTTATGCTATAATAGTTCGAAAAGCTCAGCAAAGGTGGGGTGTCAGATGCGCAAATTGCTGTCGCTGCGGCATTGGCAGCGGACGTTTGTCCGTATTTTCCAACTGCTTCGGTCAAAAAACGTTTCACTGCTGGACAAGCTGATTTTTACCGTGCCTGTTTTCCTCTATTGGGTGCTGCCTGACGTGCTGCCGCTGCCGTTTCTGCCTATTGATGATATTGCAGTTACGATGATAATTGCGGAATGGTTTGCCCGTAGAATGGAGACCAAGTATAATATAAAATAATAAATATTGCCGCAAGGCTAACGATAAGAGGAGCTGGATGATTAATGAATTGCAAAATTTCTAAAAATGCTGCTAAAGTATTGCAACTTGAGCTGGACAAGCCTGAAAACGAAGGCAAGCTGCTTCGTGTTTACGTGACTCATTCTCATGGCGATCATGCGCATTATGGCATGGGAATTGACGAGCCGACTGATAAGGATGTTGTCGTATCTACGGACAAAGGGATTGATGTCATTCTTGAGAAAGACAATGCTTTCCTGGACGGCGTACGCATCGATTATTTCTATGTCCCTGAAGAGGGCTTTGCCATTACGAATCCAACCAAGGGCAACCACGGCGATCACTAAGCTCCCTCGGCATCCGGTTGAAATAGGAAGATATCATGGCAAATGACATACGTGTTTGCGACAAATGCAAGCACACACAATTGAAATCAATTGTACCGAAGCTGCAAAAGCTTGCGCCTGACGCTGAAATCCGCGTGGGCTGCAAGTCATATTGCGGGCCATGCGCCCGCTACGCATTCATTTTTATTAATGGCCGGTATATCAAGGCAGCTAACGAGGATGAGGCGATCGAGAAGGTTCGTCCTTATATCAAGAAATAATCGTACTTACACCAGGACCCTGCGAGCTATTTATCGTAGGGTCTTGTTGTCTACACAAGGATATGAAAGGAGCAAGAGGGTGGATATTACAACGCCGCAGCTGCTATATCATGGGACGACAAGCGATACGGTTCAATCCTTCGGGCAAAAGCTGCTCAATTCGCCATATTGGAAACCAGGCAAAGATTTCGGGGAGGGCTTCTACACGACGATCTCCATCGCGCAAGCGCGGAAATGGTCGCATAAGGCTGCGAAGGAGTCGTGGAACGGCAGTCAGCCCTGCGTGCTTGTTGTCGAGCTGGCTTCCGTGCCTGAGAAGGTAGAACCGCTTTTGTTTCTATCGGATTCACCGGCATGGGCGTCCTTTATTTATGCCCACAGGAGGGCTAACGTCAAGGGAGAAGACCCCTGTACAATCCATCCCGACATCATTATAGGCCCGATGGCGGACAATGATACTGGAAAAATCGTACATAAAGCAGTACAATTAAATAAGGATGAGCAATGGTTTTATGAACAAATAACGGTGTCGCGCAAGGGTAGGAAGATGGACTCGCTTCGGCTCGGCAATCAAGTTGTTTTTTGCTCCGAACGTTGGGAGACGCATGTAAAGCTTGTTGGCTATCATATTTATACGGGAAGCAGGTGGACGTATCATGAAAGTGAAGGCACAGGTGAGGTTAAGCTTGTATGAGCGGGGAATCGTTGAAGCGCTGTCTGCGGATCACGGTTATCCTGTCTCGGAAGCTAGGGCGCTGGTGGTGGAATATATCGAGATCGTACGCAAGCTTGGCGGTTATGAGAATTGCACGCATTACGCACAGCTGCTGGACCTGGCACGGCAGTCGGGGCATTCCCCGGCGGAGTGGCTGGAGCGTATTCAAGGCATAGAGAAAGGCGAGCTTAGGGATCGGGGCATCGGATCGGAAGAACGCCAATATTTGCAGACGAAGTAAGACCCCGCGACGTTGTTCGTCGGGTCTTTTGTTTGTTATGCGGCTGAAAACGAGATGATCTAGAGGAATAGTAGGAGGAAAGTGAATGCGTAAGCCAGCCGTTTATTATTTGTTTGGATTAACAGCAGCCTTTGCTTGTTTGATCGCATCGGAGCTCATTTGGCTGCCAGCACCTCTAAAGACAGGAAGCGGCATGCAATGGATTGAGATGATTGATTGGCTATTTTACTTCGTTGCATGCATCCCGGTTAGCTGGGCTGTAGGTGCGTTGCTTGCCATTTGGGAGCAGCGGAGTGAGAAAGGGATGATTTTAGCCATGCAGCTGCTGCGGGCTGCTATAGTCATCCTTAGTGCAATAGGTACATTTTACATTGTATTTTTGCCGGAGGAGCTGTTTCGGCTGCTGCTTGTGACTGGCGCAGCTGTGCCGCTCGTATACGCTGATTTAATGATCAGTGAAGGAATCGAGAGAAGAAGATCAGCAAATCGAATGAACGGCTATGGGAGCCGTGGTAAATGGCCTGTGTGGCTGCCAAAGCGAGGCGGGGCAATACTCGGAGTGTCTCTTATCCTTCTCCTCGCTCTGCTATGTCCAACCGGCTATCAGGTTACTTATCCAGGAATGACGTTGAATATGAATCGATATGCGCATGTGGATGGCGGCCAGCATGGGGGAACGGTCAACGGGGTGCTTGTATTTGATCGGCCTGCCGTACCTGCGGACTGGCTGTACGCGAGTATTTTGCCATTGTACAGCTTCCAAAAAACGCCTGAAAATGAGCCGCCGCTTACAGAAACATATGCACAAGTCGTCATGATGAAGACGGATGCGAACAGCGTTGCAGCCGCCGTTGCTATGAAAATGGCTGGCATAGGAGAAGGATTAACGGCGGATGGCGTTCGAGTTGTCGCTATCGTGAAGGACAGTCCAGCTGAGGGTCATCTGATGGCAGGTGATATTATTGACAAGCTGAACGGACAAGCTGTACGTACGATAAGCGATATGACAGGTTATATGGAGCAGTCGGTTAAGCCGGGGGATAGCGTTGAGGTTACCCTTAGAAGGGCAGGAGAAGTTAAGAGGGAAGAGGTTGCTGCAAAAGCTTCGGCTGATCAGGCTGAGAGGCCTGTATTCGGTATTTCCGTGCAGACGGAGCTGCTGGTCGATATTCCTCGCGGCATCGATTACAAACGGTTTATGGCGCATATTGGCGGGCCCTCGCATGGAGCGATGCTGACGCTTGCCATTCTGGATCAGCTGACGCCAGGCGGGATCACGTTCGGTAATCAGGTCGCAGGAACGGGTACCATTGAAGCAGATGGAAGCGTAGGCCTTATCGGCGGCATTAAACAGAAGGCATATGCGGTGAGCAGAACGGATGCGGACGTCTTCTTTGTGCCTAAGGCACAGGAAGCGGAAGCACGCAGCGGGGCGGCTGAGCTTAATATTGTGCCGGTAGAGAAGCTGGACGATGTGGTCGACTGGCTGAAGCAGCATAAGAAATAGAACTTGAACTAGCTATTGAGATAGAAGTTGAAAGAAAAGAAGATATATAAAGTGAAAGTGAAATAAAAGATGGAATTAAGGATGGCATTGAAGATAAAATGAAAAATGAAACAAAAGATGTAATAGAACAGCGAAAGGTACATGTGACGCAAATGAAATTGATCATGTAAGCTTAGAACTCGCAATTGAAGAAGCAATAGAAGCAGCCATAGAAGCCATAGAAGCCATAGAAGCCATAGAAGCCATAGAAGCAGCAAGTGAAATGGAAAATGAAATCCTATTTGAAAAAGCACATGAAACAAAGAAGCTCCCCGGCCGCTGGCTGAGGAGCTTCTTTGTTTCATGTGACGCTTGATAAATTGAACTAAACATTAACATTTACGTTTTGGACGCTTCGCTAAATCTTCATTTTTAAGTTCCAGGTATATCGTTTAATGAGAAGCAGCCTAGCCTGCACTTTGTACAATAGAAACCTCACATGAGAACTGTTTCGTATGGCTACATTGTAATTATGCAGTAGAATGAGCTCCAAACTAACGAATATCGCCTTAGAATAGGCCATCTATTGCACAAAGTACAGTGTATGTATCGAGTTAGGCAAGTTACGTCGATTACGTTGTACAAACTGCAGCGTAGCCTCGTCCGATAGCGCTATTTTCTAAACAAACTACCCCAACTATATAAGTTGAACCACAGAACTCGGCGATGTCCTTTACTGATTTTCCCATAAGATATACATAGCTTGATATGGTTCATACCTGCGGCGTTCTTTAGTTTATTTCATAGCTTGTGTCACTTCATCTCGTGATGTTTAGTTTTCCAACTTCATCTCTGCCTGTTCGAATTATTTTCTTTCTTATTCGATATGCAGGTTGTTATTTTCTTACCATAGGTTTCTAAAACTTTAGTTCAACGTATATAGCAGATTATTTTGCTGCTGTTTCCAATTGGCTGTCGGCGCGCGCTTCTGTAGCCGATTGCTCTTTAAAGTGCTCAATCAGGTTGTTCATTATAATCTGATCGGAAGCGGTGAGCTCGGTACGAGCGTTCTCTGCTGCGGCTGCGCAGGCGTTCATATCGGTTTGAACTTTGCTGGATATGCTCCAGCAGGCACCATTGTCCATTATGCCATCCGATGATGGCAAATAATAGACAGAGCCGTCAGTGAAAGAACCATTCCGCTGTACGACAAGCTTTCCCTCGAGCGGGAGCTCGGATAGAAGAGGCGTCCCGATTAAATACTGATCAGCCGTCGACATGCCAAGCAGATGCATGATTGTCGGCGTTACATCAAGCTGACCGCCGACTCCCGTATAAGTGCCGGCATGCTCGTTGCCAGGCAAATGTATGAGCAGAGGAACCTGCTTCAGCATCATCTGTCGCTCCATTTCATTAAGGGGCTTGCCAAGAAATGTCTCAAGCAGCGTCCAATCCTTTATCGAATTGTCGTGGTCGCCATACATGGCTAGAATGGTGTTGTCCCAAATTCCTTCTGCTTTCATCCGTTCAATGAGCTCGCCGAGCGCGGCGTCAACATAATGGATAGACTGCAGATAGTCGCCCATGATCGTACCGTCCAGCTCGCCTAAGCTAAGCTGCTGCTCTGCTTTGGGCATGGTGAAGGGATAATGGCTCGACAATGTAATTAAAAAAGAGTAAAAAGGCTGCTTTTGGTCCGAAATCACGTCCAAGGACTGTCTGAAAAAGGATTTATCTCCGAGTGCCCAGCCGATTTTCTCATCGAGCGTGAAATGCTTCAAGCTGTAAAACTGATCATATTGCATATTGTGATACATCGTGTTCCGATTCCAAAATCCGCCCTCGTAAGCGTGGAAGACGGAGGTTCCGTAGCCACTCGCCTTTAAGGTGCTGGACATGCAATCAAACTCATTTGGTGCATATTGAATGAATACGGAGCCGTTCGGAACAGGCTGCATGGAGCAGTTGGCCGTGAAATCAGCATCGGAGGTCCGGCCTTGCGCGGTCTGGTGATAGAACTGGCTGAAATAAGCGCTCTGCTTGATCAGGCCATTCAGATGAGGCGTAATCTCTTGACCGCCAATCGATTTGTTGATCATAAAATTTTGGAAAGCCTCGAGCTGTATCATGAGCACGTTGCTGCCGGCGTATGCTCCAAAGAGCTTGTCCTGCTCAAGCGCCCCGCGAAGTGCACCGCGGGCTTCAATCCAGTTTTTCGTCTCCGAGGCTTGCTCGGCACTGACCGTTTCCGCGTCAAGCCAATTCCGTTTCACATAGCGGTAAGCGTCATAACCATGAAAGCCCAGCGCTCCCGTCACGTTGTAGATGGATAAGTTCCACCAATTCCCTTCAAAGATGCCTTGGCCCCACGTGCGCTTCGCCTCATTGACGTTCGTGAAAACGAGCGAGGCGCCAATCCCGAAGATGGCTGCGCTCATGACGATGCGGACGAGCGCTATTTGCCAAACGGGCGGAATCCGGCGATATTCATTAGCACGGCGCAGATCACGTTTCCCGCGTATAAGCATGTAGATTGCAAAGGGGACTATGACAATCCAGTCAAGAAATAGAAGGAAATCTTTGACGTGCAGCAGCGTGCCGATGCTCTCTCCGAGCGAGTCTACTTGGCTGAACTGCAACAGCACCGGTATTGAAATTAAATCTTGGAAATAGCGATAGTAAATAATATCTGCATACAATACAAACGACGCAAGCATGTTCAAGCCGATGAGTGAAAGAATCCTGCCCCGAGCGGGAAGCCAGACTGTCCAAAAGCTGAACAGCATAATGGCGCCAAGCTCGATGATAGCGTCCGTGCTGGTCATTTTCATATTTTTGACATGCAATATTTCCGAGAACAAATATACTTTTGCCAGCAGCGCGGCCGTGAACAACAGCAGGTCGATCGCTTTAAAGCGTTCAAGCCAGACCAGTATCATGCTCATACTGCGGCGTAATGGTTTTTGATTACTAAATAGCATTTGCGTAAAGCTCCTCCCTTATGGCTGCGAGCGACTGCCGCGCGGGGGAAGCGGGCCGAAAAATTGTAAGTAATTACATTCGATGCGACCGTTGAACAGCTTGCGTTTTTTATCGGCTGGACGGCCAAAGTAATGCTCTATGGATGTAGACGGACTGATCGAGAAGTAAGACCATGTCGGATAATGAAGGGCAGTTAAGCCGAATTGGCGCATGGCTGCTTCTGCTTGGACATCATCGCCAAGACGTTCTCCATAAGGCGGATTCGTAATTATGACGCCATAGTCGCCTTCCAGCTTTACTTTAGCGACAGGCTGGACGCTTAGCTTGATTTCTTTGCCAAAGCCCGCTTTCTTGATGGCAGCTTCGGCGATTTCAATGGCGCCTGGATCGATATCGGAGCCGGCAATCTGAAGCGGAACGTCATCTTTTACAAGATCAAAGGCTTCGTCGCGCGCTTCATCCCAAAGCTCGTTCGGGATCAAGGGCCAGCCTTCGCTGTTGAAGCTGCGGCGAAGACCTGGTGCGATATTCCAACCAATCATGGCTGCTTCAATGAGAATCGTGCCTGAGCCGCAAAAGGGATCATATAACGGACGTTCCGGATTCCAGCGGCTTAGCTGCACAAGTGCTGCGGCCAGCGTTTCTCGAATCGGCGCCTCTGTCGCTACCTTGCGGTATCCGCGCTTATGCAAGCCGTCACCGGTCGTATCAAGCGTCAGCATGGCGCGGTCGTTCATAAGCGTAACCTCGATCACGTAGCGTCCGCCGTTCTCAGGGAACCATTCGGTGCCGTATTGTGCGGACATTTTGTCAACGACAGCTTTCTTAACGATGCTTTGACAGGCGGGTACGCTTGTCAGCTGCGATTTCTGCGAACGGCCATTAACGGGGAATTCTCCATCGTTCGGAATCCATGTCGGCCAATCGAGCGCTTTCGTGCCTTCGAACAGCTCATCAAAGGTCGTAGCCAGGAATTCTCCCATTTTGATGAGTATTCGGCCTGCTGTGCGCAGCCAAAGATTGGTTCGGCAAATGTCGAGCGGACCACCTGTGAAATTGACACGTCCGTTCTCAACCTGCAAGTCGGTATAACCTAAATCTCTCAGCTCACGTGCGACAACCGCTTCAAGCCCCATCGGCGCGGTTGCGATTAGCTGTAATTTTTCCATTGTACACTCTCTTTTCATTCATACTTTGCGATATTGGATGCTGCTTCATAAGCCTGTGCTTGTATCCCCGTGAACAAAAACATACAATCAAGTATAGGGCAAACTAGCTGGTTTTTACAAATTGTAAAATTGGAGAGAATAGAATGATGTTACAAGACGAGCAATATGTGGATTCCCTTTATGGAGCGGATGCGGATCTAGAGCGTGTAAAAGCAGGAATTGCAGCAAACGGAATGCCGGATATTTCGGTTGCTGACGGCTATGGTCGTTTGCTTACGATGCTCGTTACGCTATCTGGAGCGAAGTCTATCGTTGAAATCGGCGCGCTTGGCGGTTACAGCGGCATTTGTCTGGCACGGGGGCTGAAGGAAGGCGGGAAGCTTACCTCGCTTGAGCTTTTGCCAAGCTATGCAGAGCTGGCACGGGTGCATATGGAAGCAGCCGGATTGGGAGAGAAAGTAGAGTATATGGTCGGAGATGCGAAGCAGAGCTTGGCACAGCTGCAGGGAGCGGGCCGAAAGTTTGACTTCTTCTTTATCGACGCAGATAAGGAAGGTTATCCGATTTATCTGGAGCATGCGATTGCGCTAGCCAATCCCGGAGCGGTGATCGTGGGCGACAATATTTTGCTGCGCGGCAGGACGACTAACCCTGCGAAGGCAGGGCCGTCTGTACAGGCAGTGCGTTTCTTTAATGAAACCATTGCATCGGATGAACGTCTGCAGAGCACGGTGCTGCCGGGATATGACGGACTCGCCATCGCGATTGTAAAGTAACTTTCATTGGCACCATGAGCAGGATCGGTATTAGCCGATCCAGCTCATGGTGTTTTTTTGATTGCGGTTTGATGCAGTTTCTACAAATGTGTGCTTGCGGAGTGAGGTAGGTGTGGGAGAGAGGCGGGAATGATGCTGTAAGCACGTATGTGTTCTAACAGCGCCCGAGAAACTGGTTAGTTTGTGCTGTAAGCACGTATGCGTGCTTACAGAGTGACCTCGGCGTGGGAGAGAGGCGGGAATGATGCTGTAAGCACGTATGTGTTCTAACAGCGCCCGAGAAACTGGTTAGTTTGTGCTGTAAGCACGTATGCGTGCTTACAGAGTGAAATAGGTGTGGGAGAGAGGCGGGAATGATGCTGTAAGCATGTATGTGTTCTAACAGCGCCCGAGAAACTTGTTAGTAGTGCTGTAAGCACGTATGCGTGCTTACAGAGTGAAATAGGTGTGGGAGAGAGGCGGGAATGTTGCAGTAGGCACGTATGTGTTCTAAACAGCGCTCGAGAAACTGGTTAGTTTGTGCTGTAAGCACGTATGCGTGCTTATAGAGTGAATTAGGTGTGGGAGAGAGGCGGGAATGATGCTGTAAGCACGTATGTGTTCTAACAGCGCCCGAGAAACTGGTTAGTTTGTGTTGTAAGCACGTATGCGTGCTTACAGAGTGAAATAGGTGTGGGAGAGAGGCGGGAATGATGCTGTAAGCACGTATGTGTTCCAACAGCGCCCGAGAAACTGGTTAGTTTGTGCTGTAAGCACGCATGCGTGCTTATAGAGTGAAATAGGTGTGGGTGAGAGGGGGGAATGATGCTGTAAGCACGTATGTGTTTTAACAGCGATTAAGTAACCGGTTAGTTTGTGCTGTAAGCACGTATGCGTGCTTACAGAGTGAAATAGGTGTGGGCGAGAGGGGTGAATGATGCTGTATGCACATATGTGTTCTAACAGCGTTTAAGTAACCGGTTAGTTTGTGCTGTAAGCACGCATGTGTGCTTACAGAGTGACCTCGGCGTGGGAGAGAGGCGGGAATGATGCTGTAAGCACGTATGTGTTCTAACAGCGCCCGAGAAACTGGTTAGTTTGTGCTGTAAGCACGTATGCGTGCTTACAGAGTGAAATAGGTGTGGGTGAGAGGCGGGAATGTTGCTGTAAGCACGTATGTGTTCTAACAGCGCTCGAGAAACTGGTTACTTTGTGTGTAAGCACGCATGCGTGTATATTTGTCGAAAAACGACAACATATGGCATTAACGATGGCGGAGAATTTCCAGTTCGTCGGACAGCAAAAAAAGGGCATGCGAGGAAAGTAAACTTCTCGTATGCCCTATTCTGCGCTCATCGCAACCATTCAGCCATCTTTGCCCTGCTGCGAAAACGGACGTTTGCGCAGCAGCGTTTGGTAAACCCACCCCGCGTTAACCATCAGCATAACCGCAGAGAGCAGAAACAGTCCTTGAATGCCGATCCAGCCTGACAATGCGCCACCCGTGATCGGGCCGATCATATTGCCGAGGCTCATCGTACTGGTGTTGAAGCTATAGGAGCGGCTCTCCATGCCGTCCGGCGTATATTTTCGAATCAGGGAGTTTACGGCTGGAATAAGACCTCCCAGAAAAATACCCAGTATGAAGCGTGCAATCAGCAATTGCCAGACGGTTCCCGCTAGTGCCTGCGGAATAAAAGCAAGCGATGCGCCAACTAGCGCGACGCCAAGCACCCGTTCTGCACCAATCCTGTCGCTTAACTTACCTAGCAAAGGCGAAGCAACTAAATTGGAGAGGCCGGTAACCGAGCCGACGAAGCCGGCAAAAAATGCAAGGTTAGCGGTTGTTCCATGCAGCTCCTGTACATAAAGCGGGATAAGCGTCATCGGGCTCATCATTGCGAACTGGATGAGGAAGGTGACGGCAAATAGCGCAGTTAGCTGAGGAATACCGCTTAGCTTGCGAAATCCTTCGATTACGGAGGCTTGAACGCGCTGCGCGGCTTTCATACGGTCAAAGGGTTCTTTGACCACGAATAAAGCGAGCAGCGAAGCAGCAAACAACAAAGCGCCCGTCAAATAAAATATAGGACGAAAGCCGATGCTGTCAGCGAGCAAACCGCCTATAAATGGACCAAGAATCGTGCCGGCAATGCCGCCGGATTGAATGGTTCCCATCGCAAAGCTCATTTTAGCTTTGGGTGTTGTTGCTGAGATAAGAGCGATCGAGGCTGGATTGAAGCCCGAAATCGTACCATTCAACATGCGGAGCAGCAGCAAATGCCAAGGGTTCGTCGCGAAACCCATCAGCACCATAACGATGGACATGCCGAAGCCTGAGCGGAGCAGCATCATTTTGCGGCCGTAGCGGTCAGCCATTTTGCCCCATATCGGTTGAAATATAAAGGAGGTAACGAAGTTGCCGGCAAAAATAATGCCAGCCCAAATCCCGATCTCATGCGTATCGGACAAGCCTAGATCAAATTGCAAATAGAGGGACAGGAACGGAATGATCATCGTCATTCCAGCCATAACGAGAAACTGTCCGAACCACAACACGACCAGATTTTTTTTCCATTGTTCCATTAGCAAAGTATAGCACAGGTTGGTGAGTCATTTCTTCAAGCCGAAATCAATCCCGATATCAAAAAATACACTTAAATTCCATAGATGAAGACCCTATTAATTGGGAACTGGGACACTTCATATTTTGTCGAATTGTAGTAAAATTAGGACAAGATTCGACAAAAAGTTCGAATGGTATTTTAGTCGCTAAAAAGCGTGTGGTTCAAATCTATCACGTGGAAATGCTTACAAAATTATGTGGTAAATAATGCCTATTTAAAATTGATGAAAATAGGTCTAAAGTCATTGACAGGAAATCTATTCCTTGCTTTAATTAAGTCAAGTTTCAACAATGTTTGCGGCGCATTCTACTTTATTTGCAAATCTATGATTAGTTGGTTGGTGATGAATGATGTCAGGAGCCCGTAAGCGAATAGGAGACTTGTTAGTAGAGTCTGGCGTAATTACCCAAGAGCAGCTTCAGCAGGCATTGGTTCAGCAGCGGGAATTAAAGACAAGACTCGGGGATGTGCTCATTTCCAAAGGATACATAACGCAGCAGCAGTTCATTGAAGCACTAGAGTTTCAACTGGGCATTCCGCATGTGCAAATTTATCGTCAGAAGATCGATCCGAAAATTATTCAATTAATTTCCCAGAAGCTTGCAGACCAGCATTGCGTTATGCCGCTTCGCATGGAAGGCAATAGACTGATTCTTGCAATGGCCGATCCGCTGGATTATTTTGCGATTGATGAGATCAGAATTGCAACGGGACTTCGAATTGAACCGGTGATTGCTTCCAAGGATGAGCTTGTTCGTGCTATTAATCGTTTTTACGGATTGCAGGATACGATTGAGCAAATTAGCCAAAACCTGCAGCTAAAGGATATAGATGAGGATCATGCGATACAGGATGAAGATTCTCCTGTCGTAAAAACTGTTAACCAAATTATCGTGCAAGCGGTTCAACTTGGCGCAAGCGATATTCATATGGACCCGCAGGATGGCAGCTTTCGAATCAGATACCGGGTGGACGGCGTAATGCGGACGGAGCGGACACTGCCGCCCAATATGCACGGCATTATCGTAGCCCGCATCAAAATCATGGCTAACTTGAACGTTGCCGAACGCCGATTGCCGCAAGATGGCCGGGTAGAGCTGGATATCGATTTCCGCAAGGTTGACGTCCGGGTTTCCACGCTTCCGACCATACATGGGGAGAAGGTCGTCATTCGGGTGCTGGATCTAGGCAACTCACTCGCTGACATATCGAAGCTGGCCATGTCTGAACGCAATGAGGCGGTTTTCCGCAAAAGCATTGAAATGGCCTACGGCGTCGTCCTCATTACGGGACCTACCGGCAGCGGCAAATCAACAACATTGTATTCCGCGCTCGCGCATTTGAACAAGGAAGATGTCAATATTATCACCGTAGAGGATCCTGTTGAATATCAGCTGGAAGGCGTCAACCAGGTGCAGGTCAATCCGCTGACAGGCCTCACGTTCGCAAGAGGATTAAGGGCTATACTTCGGCAGGATCCGAATATCGTTATGCTTGGTGAGATTCGTGACTCGGAGACGGCGGAAATATCAGTCAGAGCCGCTATGACAGGACATCTCGTATTGAGCACGCTGCATACAAATAATGCGGTCAATTCGATTACGAGATTGATAGATATGGGTGTAGAGCCATTTCTCATATCCTCAGCGGTCAATTGTATCGTTGCACAGCGGCTAGTGAGACGTATTTGCGTGCATTGCAAACAGAAGTATACACCTATCGATAAAGAGCTGGAATTAATTGCTGAGCAAGGCATCCATGTCGAGTTTCTTTATCGAGGTGCCGGCTGCGGAGAATGCGGTCGTACGGGATACAAAGGACGATTAGCGATTCACGAGGTTTTGCTGATCGACAATGAGATGCGTGCATTAATTATCTCGAAACGCTCCGACAATGAGTATTACGAGCATGCCTTAAAACAAGGGATGATCCCAATTATGGCTGACGGCTTAAGTAAGGCCGTTGAAGGCCAGACGACAGTAACCGAGGTGTTCCGCGTTCTTGGACACGGAGAGTAGAAAAGCAGTGTTCGGGAAGGAAGTTGCTGTTCATATGCAAGCGGAAGAATTGCTTTATCTCGCGCATGCCAAGCAGGCATCCGATATACATATTACAGTCAACTCACCTGTTATTTTCCGAATACATGGTGAGCTGGTGCCCTTAAACGATACATTTCTTAAGCCAAAGGACACGCTGGAGCTCGCGAAGCAATTTATGACAGACGAGAGCTACGAGACGCTGCAGTTAAACGGCGATGTTGACTTTTCATACGGCGTTGCAGGCTTAGCAAGATTCCGGATAAATGCCTATAAACAGCGCGGAAGCGTGGGCTTAGCCATTCGGATTGTGCCGGGAAGAATTCCCTCGATGGAGGAGCTGAGACTTCCCCGTATAGCAGCGGAGTTTGCCAAAAAGCCTCAGGGCTTGCTGCTCGTGACTGGACCGACGGGGAGCGGAAAGTCAACGACTTTAGCATCGATTATCAATCATTTGAACCAAACGGAGAACGCTCATATCATCACGCTTGAGGACCCGATTGAATTTATTTATGACCACAAGAAATCGATGGTTAACCAAAGAGAAATTGGACTCGATACACCCTCCTTCTCCCAAGGCTTGCGGGCTGCGCTGCGGCAGGACCCAGACATCGTGCTGGTTGGCGAGATGAGAGATTTAGAGACAATCAGCACTGCGATTAGCGCAGCTGAGACGGGACATCTCGTATTTGCCACCTTACATACTGCCGACGCGCCGCAAACAATCGACCGGATTATAGATGTCTTCCCGCCTGCTATGCAATCACAAATTCGGATTCAGCTTGCGGCCGTACTGCTTGGCGTCATCTCTCAGCGGCTGCTGCCGAAGCCGAACGGCACCGGGCGAGTTGGTGCGTTTGAGGTGTTAGTCAATACGCCGGCTGTAGCCAACTTGATTCGAACGGAGAAAATTTATCAAATTCGCTCCGTTATGCAGACTGGCAAGGCGCAGGGCATGCAGACGATGGAGTTCGCGCTGCGCGAGCTGGTCCAGCAGGGACATATCCGAATGGAAGATGCGCGCGAGGCACTATTCGGGTTCGGTGAGTTATAGGAATGACAATCGAGTTTTAATGGGGTTGGTATGATGCCGAAATATCGGTACAAAGCGGTTACTTCCAGCGGCAAGAAGTCTTTCGGTACCCAAGAAGCCAATACGATGCAGCGGGCACGAGAAGCGCTGGTTGAAAAAGGCTTGTGGGTTACAGAGATTATGGATGCGAACGATACGACGCTGTACAAGGAAATTTCACTTGGCGGTCCTCGAGTCAAAATGGATCATTTTACGGTGTTCTGCCGGCAATTGGCTACGATGTACCGTGCGGGAGTCAGCTTGGTGGAATCCGTGCAAATTCTTAGCGAGCAAACGCCAAGCAAAACATTGTCCAAGCTGCTGGTCATTATTGCTGAGGAGATGCGAGGCGGCAAACAGTTCTCGGAGTCGGCAGCGGAATATCCGACGGTATTCACATCGGTGTTCGTCAGCATGGTTCAAGCAGGCGAGGTAGCCGGTAATTTGGACACGATGCTGGACAGGCTGGCCGTTTTTTTCGAGAAAGAGCGCAACACGAGAGAGAAAGTCAAATCAGCCATGGTTTATCCGGCAGTCATGCTCGTCATGATGGTGCTTGTCGTTATTTTTATGATGCTGTTCGTCATTCCGCAGTACGTAGTTAGCTTCGAAGGTATGGGTATTGAACTTCCACTGCCGACTAGAATCGTAATGGCAGTCAGTGAATTTATGCAGGGCTATTGGTACGTTGTGATTGCAGCGATGTTTGTGCCCACAATTGTATGGAAGCTTATCAGGCGTACGGCGGCAGGCAGGCAAAAGCTCGATTATTTCCTGTTGAAAATCCCGGTATTCGGCACGTTGTGGCATAAGCAGGCTATCGCCCGGTTCGCTCGTACGTTTAGTTCCTTGATTGCAGCAGCGATTCCACTTATGCAAGGCTTATCAATCGTATCAAACGTAGTTGGCAATGAAGCGATTGGCAAGGTCATCTCGGATATACGTGAGAAGGTGTTGAGTGGGGAGTCGATGTCCGAGCCGCTGAAGCAATCCAAGCTGTTTCCGCCGATGGTCGTGCAGATGATTGCGATTGGCGAACGGTCAGGAGCAACGGAAGACATGCTCGATAAAGTAGCGGATTTCTATGAAGCGGATGTCGATCAGATGGCTGACCGTTTAAAGGCCCTGCTGGAGCCGTTAATGATCGTTCTGCTAACTGGCGTAGTCGGCGTGATCGTTATGGCAGTAATGATGCCGACGTTCAAAATGATGCAGAGCTATTTGTAGCTTTTCATAGGCGCAAGATGGCAATGTGGTCTGAGCATAGGTGTACCCCATGCTCAGAGCAGCTTTACCTTTAATTGCTAGTCTTGTCATTCAAGAAACTAGCCATTATATGTACTAAATGTTAGTAGGCAAGTGCGCAATTTCTTGTCCTATTAATATAGTTTTATTCGTGTTACCCGCACCAAAAATAGTTTGTCAAATTGAGAGGAGAATGTTTATGTTGATGGCATTGAAACGGAATCAAAAGGGTCTAACGCTTATCGAGTTGCTTGCAGTACTAGTTATCGTGGGGATTATTGCGGCTATTGCTATTCCGGCTATTAGTGGGACGATTGCGAAGTCTAAGACAAAGGCTGATGCAGCAACAGTGAGTATGATAAAAGAAGCAGCTATGCGTTATACAATTGATACAGATCAAAAGGCAACTTACACTGAAGATATTACAAAGCTTACATCCGAAGGATATTTGAATGCCGCACCTACATGGAATGGAACAGTACAAACAAAATTCGTAGCAACATTAACGGGAACTAGTTGGTCAATCGAGTTACAACCCTAATTGAGATAGAAAGGCAACCCACCAGGGTTGCCTTTCTATAAATTTCACAGCAAGGACGGGATCAATTGTCATCAATAGCTATAATCGTATTCGCGCTTTTAGGATTGCTCGTTAGCGGTTTTCTTAGTGCAATAGCCATACAATGGGACTCGCGCTTTCAATCCTTGAACCCGCCTATTTATGCACTGAAAAAGCAAACCAAACAGCGTTTCTTCGGCTTATTACCGCTAATTAAAAAAATAATGTCCGGCATTAACCAAAGAAAAATAAAACCTTCATTGGCATGGCGTTATGCCTTAGGGGAATTTATGACTACGGTTTTGTTTGCGCATGCAGCTTATACAATTGGATGGGAACCTGAGCTGATAGCTGTATTATTTTTCATCTGTATTCTCGTCATCATCGTACAAACCGATCTTACCGATATGATTATTCCAAATAAAGTGGTGGCGGTCGGTGTAATCGGAGCTATTGGAATCCGATTATTCGTTCACCCGCTTCCGTTGTTGAATTATGGTATCGCTGCGCTTGCTGGCAGCGGGGCTTTGCTGCTCATAGGCATGATTAGCAGTTGGATTTTGAAGAAGGAGACGATGGGTGGAGGGGATATTAAGCTATATGTGCTTATTGGCTTAATACTCGGTGTAAAGGTTACCTTGCTCAGTCTGTTTCTCGCCAGTTTATTTGGATTAATCGGGGGAATCGCTTTACTTGCAACCGGGGCTCATTCAAAGGGCAAAACAATACCGTTCGGCCCGTATATCGCTGCTGGAGCATTAGCAGCATATTATTGGGGGAACGGCTTAATCGATTGGTATTTGTCTTTATTGTCGTATTAGCTGTGTCTCTGCGTGGTATATACGACGGTAGTCGTCTTTTTGCTCGTATGGTTGGGCAGAAGCATGGTGAGCGTAATTTCGATACGGCCATCCTTCACGTCAAAGAGAATATCCTCAATCTTATCCGAAAACGTATATTTGGAGGAGGGCGAGGCTGCATCGTTTCCATTCGCGTCTCTTGGGGTGTAGGTGACGGTAAGCGACTTGTCAGTGCTGTTATACCTGTAATCGACAGCCTCGTCATTCTCGGCGCTAAGCAAGCGAAGACTGCTGGAGCTGCTGACAAGCGTTGCAGGAGCGTAGCCATTGCGAACGGTCTTGACTATTTGGGTCACGATATCGCGAGATTGCTGCAATGTTTTCTCTCTGCTAGATACTTGTTGAAGACTCGTATTCGAATAGCTAAGCAAGTAGATTAGGAATCCCAAAATAATGGCTGTAAGGACGAGCACGCCAGTTACTTCGACCAGCGTCAGCCCTTTTTCGTTTTGTAGCCATTTACGCATCATCATCACCCGCGATCCTCTTATTTGAATTCTACATAGGCTTCCAGTTCGAATTCCTTTTGTGTTGATAAATCGATGCATGTTACGGTTACGCGTCTGAAAATGGAGTCTAGATCAGACACGACGCTATTCGTAAGTGAAACGGCACCTAACGTAGTTGCATGCGATTGAATTCGGAGCTCATATTTTCGATTGCTGGCATTGGGATAGTAGATAATAGTCGACGAGCGGTCACGAAGCTGCTGGAGAGGTATTGCTTGTCCGTAAACAGTCGTACTTGTCGTAGTGGATTTCAGCTTGCTCTTGACTTCTTCCATCACGTTCCTGGCAGCAACAACGGCATCATCGGTTTTCTCGTTTGATTTGGTATCGATGGAAGACTGCTGCAAAATGTATGTAATGCCCAGTACGGCAATGCCGAGCAGAACGATCGAGCCCATCACTTCGATCAATGTTAATCCTTTCTGATTGCGCATCGGGCAGCTCCTTCATAGTAAAGTAGTCGGATTGATTTACTCATAGAATAATATGTTTAAGGAGGAAAAGGCAATGACAAAATCACTGAAGTCCGAAAAAGGCGGAACACTTATGCTTGTTTTTGGATTTATCGTCATGCTTTCGCTCGTTGTTGCTCCGCTTGCGATGAGTACGAATATCGGTCTGCTTCAAGCTAAAACGAATGCGAACTCGGAGCAGTCGTTTACAGAGGCCCACTCCGGCATGACCGTATTCGCGAGAATGTATGAGGATATGAAGAAGGTAGATAAGACAGAGAATACAACTTCTAATATCGAGCGGCTTGTCCAAACCGTCAATGATATGGATGAACTGGATGTCCAAGCAGTGATAGTTAAAAACAGCTCGGATAAACCGATTGCCGTAACATTTGAAGCCAAGCATGGTGTTGGCAATCAAGTAAGGTCGAGCAAGCTGAACTATAAACTAGAGCCGGTTTATGTTGCGACAACACCGCCGACAGTCATCGTTCCGACGCCATCGCCGACACCTGGCCCAACACCTACGCCGACGGTCCCGGCACCGGGAACAGGCAATAAGGTCCTTCTCAAAAACAGCACGACAGTCCAAAACAATAAGCTGTTTGCGGCTTGCTACATTTTGCCGGCAACAGGTCAGGCCCTGCCATTGACGCATATTTTGAATACTTTTACGGATACACAATTTCAAGGCTGGTTCGGTGATACTGCAAATTTCTACTTAAACCAATCCGCTGCCGCGATTACGAACGCCTTCCAGAACGTATTCTCCGACAGTCGATACAGCGACGTTGCGGCATTGAATAGTACAGTGACTTCTACAGAAATCTCCAAGTACCAGACGGGACCTGCGATCATTAACGCCGGAAACGTGAATATAAGCGGATCAACAAGTACGGTTATTACGAGCCCGGTAGTCATTAATAAAGACAGCAACGGCAACGCGGTCGTCGCAAACGGGAATTTATATTTTAAGGATATCGTTGATGCTTCCATATTATTTGACGGCGATGCGCGCGTAGGCGGCAATCTCGTTTTCCGAGAGCTTAAGCAGGACAAAACCATTACGTTCAATAAGAATGTGCTAGTAAAAGGCAATATCGTTATCGGTGACGGAGGTAGGATTGGCACCATAGTTATCGAAGGCGATCTTATCATAGGCGGAAATCTAACGGTTAAAAATACATTTGAAAATCTCATCGTGAAAGGCGATATCATTGTTGCGGGAGACGTGAATATCGACAGCACGGTTCTGAGATGGCATGTCAGCGGAGGCATGGTAGTCAAAGGGAACATGACAGCCACCAACGGTATTACAAGCTTTGATGTGAAAAAGAGCGTGACGGTTAAGGGAAACCTGAAATTGACCAATCCCGTTTCCGAGAGCAGAGACGGCGTTACGGGTAAATTCGCAATCGGTGGATCGTTGCAGGTCAACGGAGTATTAGAGATTAGAAATACAGTGTACGGTTTCACAGTGGATGGGAACGTAATCGTAAATCAGGATTTCACGTTTTTTAACGTGATTGAGAAAAACATGAAGGTTAAAGGCTCGATTTATGTGAAGGGGAATATCACGCTGAATAATACGGTTAACGATTTCAACGTCGATGGGAATGTAGTCGTAGACGGAAACTTCACGGTAGCCAGTACGCTCGAACGAAATTTCGTAATTGGTGGCTCCTTAGTAACAAAAGGCAGCATTGCCTTCCAGAATACGATTAAATCGAATGTGACGATCAAAATCGGCGAGAACCTTATTAGCAAGACAAATCTCACATTCAATCCATGGACACTTAAAGGCGCACTTGATATCGGCAACATGCTGCTCGTGTTCAAAGATGCTACACTTCACAATATGGACAGTGACTGGAAGAAAAACACGATGAAGGGCTTTTATGTCGGTGGGACAACCTCGTTCAACGAACAATACGCGCTAAGCTGGTACGTTAATGACCTAGACTCAGGCGGCCGACAAGAAAGCATATGCATCAAATAAATAAAATAAGCTTAGCTGCCGCGAGGGGGATGTACGATGAATCAATCCATATTAAGAAAGCTAACAAACGGACACCAGACCTTAGGCATAGAAATTACAGACAGCCAAGTAAAAGTATGCGAGGTACAGCAAAAGGGGAAAAAGGAGCTTCGGTTGTTGAATTACGCCTCGGTGCCATTGCAAGCGGGCATCGTCGATGACGGAAAGGTCATCGATAAGGAGAAGCTGCAGGAAGCATTGAAATCCGTTTTGGAATCCAAAAGATTTAATACCAAATACGCTCATTTTGCGATTCCGAGCCAGATGGTAATGGTCAGAAGCTTGAAGCTTCCCGATATCATCAATGTGGAGCTAAAGAAGCTTGTGCAGTTCGAAGTGAAAAACAATCTGAGCATGGCGTTCGACGATCCCTCTTATGATTTCATCAAGCTGCCAAAAGCAGCCCCGGAGACGAATGAGATACCGCCTGAAGAAGACAACTTGCGAGATGTGCTTGTCGTCGCCGCATCCACAAGCATTTTGCAGGATTACGTCGATGTTTTCCAACAGTTGAAATTAATACCGTGCAGTATCGAAATCAAATCATTTTCGCTGTTAAGGCTAGCAGAATGGGGACGTATTCAGTCCGAAGGCATCCATCTTCTAGTCCACGTAAATGAACAAAGCGCTGACATTACGATTATAGAGGACGGCCAGTTCAAGCTCATGCGCAATGTGGAGGTTTCATTCAAAACAGTCATAAGCGAGACTTCCGAGGAGAACAATGCGTGGCTGAACAGCTTCTCAAGTCCAGAGCAATCCTATTTGAACGCTGTACAGGATCTAATAGGCGAGCTAGAGCGGCTAATGAACTTCTATTATTACAATCTAAATAAAGGGGAGCGAACCTTTAGCCAAATCTGGCTAACGGGGGACGTGCCTAATATCGACAAGCTTACGGCTTTAATGGATGATGGCTTGACGCCTCCCGTATCCCAGCTGAAGTGGGACAGCTTGCCCGTCGCAGGCAATGCGGGAGCCTGGAGCGTTCCTGCATATGCCGTGCCGCTTGGCCTAGCATTAAGGGGGAAGGAAGCATGAAGTCGATTAACTTACTGCCCGCAAAGCAAAAAAACAGCTCGCGCAATCCGCAATTGCTTCCGCTTCTTTTATTGCTTGTTATTCTGCTGCTAGGCGCTCAAGTATATTATGTTGCTTCATGGCACTCGGAAGCTGGCGGCGTAKAACAGGAAAGGCTTAGTCTGGAGCAGGAAATTAACCAGATCCGAACGAGCGGGGACTTGAAGGTTAAGGTGGACGCTTACAAACAGGCGGAGCAAGCATTAGCAGGCTTGGAACAATCCCGGACCGAATGGAAGCCGTACCTAAAGGCGATTATCGGAAACCTGCCTTTGACCGCCAAAATCGTAACGGTCAGCGTAGCGGACCAGCCCAAAATAAACATGGAGCTTGATTTCAAAACGGGTGAGGAAATCATCGCTTACATGAAGAAGCTTGAAGAGCAAGAGATTCTGAAGGATGTGGTCTTGACCTCTTATTACAAAAAGGTAGACAGCGACACTTCATCTGTTGCTGTTCCATCGGGCGCAAATGGCGGCACGATGATTAAAACGGTAAGAAAAGAAGTGTATAAGCTGACGCTGGACATTGCCATTACGAACGAGAAGGGAGCTGAATGAGGATGGAACTGAAATGGAAGTCTTCCAAGCAGCCTCTTACGCAAAGCCAGTTGCTATATATGATCGGAATAGCTTTGTTTGCGGTTTTAAACCTAGCAGGTTTGTTCCTATATGTACTTCCCGAGCTGGAGTCGTTGAAGTTGGCTAAAAAAGACGTCGTACAATTCAGTGCAACGCTTCAAACGGTGCAAAATGAGTATTCAACCGAAAAAATACCGGATGATCAAATCGCTAAGCTAGAGACTCGCGTACCACTGGAGAGAGTAGACTCCGCAAACCTTGTTTTTTTCCATCAAATCGCTGCAGCATCAGAAACGCCGCTTGCTTACGTCAAGCAAGCAACAGGGAATGAAGGGGAACAGGGTCAAGCAGACAGCACTATAAGCGACAACGGAACGGTAACGACGAGCTTCGAGGTTGTGGTCGTCGGCCACTTGCCGAATCTCCTAACGTATATTGACCAGCTGCACAATTTCCCGCGCCTGTTCGACTTGAAGAAATGGAGCATAACCGATTTGACGAAGGAAGCGATAACGACAGAGTATCCGGATCTCTACACCAATCCCTTCATTAAAAAAGACCAACCGATTCTTTCGTTGCGAATGAACATCCAGTCCTATATTTTCTCGAAATTTGCAGACGCTTTTCATCAAGATAACGCGTTAGAGGAAGCGCCGGATAAAGCGATATAGAACAAATAATATAATATGATATAAGATGGCTTTGTTAGCGGCGCAAGCTTGCTAATAGATAAAGCCATCTTTTTTTCATCCATCCTTCATGCTCGATATGATTGATTGTCATACTATTGTCATAGGAACCTTGGTGACGGCGGTTGTTAGGTTTGATGAAAAAGGGCATAATGGTTACATAGGAAAATACTTAGAAATGGGGAACGGGAATGTCTTATAACGACCGTTTCATACGGGCTTGCCAGAGAGAACATGTCGATCAAATACCTGTATGGTACATGCGTCAGGCAGGAAGATACGATCCGGATTATCGTAAAATCAAAGAAAAATATTCATTGCTCGAAATATGCAAGCAGCCGGAGCTGGCGGCAGAGGTTACGTTAATGCCGGTTCGCAAGCTGGGTGTGGATGCGGCCATTTTGTATTCCGATATTATGAACCCGGTAGCTTCGATTGGCATAGATTTTGATATTGTTGCGAACATCGGACCGGTCATTGCGAATCCGATCCGTTCGGCGGCTGATATCGAGAGGCTTAAGCCGATCGATGTTGAGGGCGACTTAGGCCATGTCATTGAAACGATTCGCATATTGGATAAGGAGCTTGATGTTCCGCTCATTACGTTCGCGGGAGCTCCATTCACGATTGCAAGCTATCTAATAGAAGGAAGACCCTCCAAAAACTATTTGCGCACCAAAGAAATGATGTATAGCGAGCCAGAGCTTTGGCATGAGCTAATGCGCAAGCTTGGTGATATGGTCATTACTTATTTGCGTGCGCATATGGCAGCTGGCGGCAAGGCGTTTCAAATATTCGACAGCTGGGTGGGCGCATTGACGCCAGCTGATTTCCGGAAGTTCGTCTTGCCAACGATCGAGCGGATTTTCTCGGAGCTGTCGGATTTGCCGCAGCCGAAAATTTATTTCCCAGGCGTAAGCTCGGGCGAGCTGCTGCCTGAATTGCATAACGTTAAAACAAATGTAATCGGTCTTGACTGGCGCGTTTCCATTGAAGAGGGCAGACGCAGGCTGGAAAACGGCTTTGCCGTGCAAGGGAATTTAGATCCAACGATTCTGACAGCCCCTATAGGGGTAATTGAATCCTATGCGAAGGACATTATAGACAGCGGCATAAATGAGCCTGGATTTATTTTTAATCTAGGACATGGGCTGTTCCCGGAAGCATCCATCGAGAAGCTTACGGAGCTGACCGCATTTGTACATGCTTATTCAAGGAAGGCGATTGTGGCGCGCAGTCAAAAGGAGGCAAGTCATGTCTAAGCATGATGGCAAACGGATCGGCGTATTAGTCATGTCCTATGGCACACCGGAGTCGATGGATGACGTAGAAGCGTATTATACGCATATCCGTAGAGGAAATGCGCCAACGCCTGAGCTGTTGGCCGAGCTCAAAGGACGATACGAAGCGATAGTAGGCGGCGTATTCCCGCTGCGCGAGAACACGAACGGACAGGTAGCCGGTCTGCAGGACAAGCTTGAGCAATTGGCACCTGGGCAATTCAGCTGTTATCAAGGCTTGAAGCATGCGAAGCCGTACATTGAGGATGGCGTTCAGCAGATGGCTAATGACGGCATCACTGAAGCAGTCGGAATCGTTTTGGCGCCGCATTTCTCCACTATGAGTGTCGGAAGCTACATCAAGCGGGCGGAAGAGAAGGCCAATGAGCTTGGCATCACCATGACCTTCGTTAAGCAATATCATATGCATCCGAAGCTGCTTCTGGCTCTGACCGAAAGAGTATCAGACGGTGTAGCAAGACTAGCACCTGCGGCGGGGGGAGCAGACAATGTGAAGGTGCTGTTCAGCGCGCACAGCTTGCCGGTCAAGATTCGCGAGCTCGGCGATCCTTACGAGCAGCAGCTGCTTGAAACGTCTGCAGCGGTTGCTCAAGCGGCGAACGTGAAGGATTGGCAGTTTACGTGGCAAAGCGCGGGGCGGACACGCGAGCCTTGGCTTGGTCCCGATATTTTGGAAACCTTGCCCGTGCTGGCGGAAGAAGGCGTGAAAGCGGTGCTTGTAGCACCGGTTGGCTTTGTTTCAGATCATTTGGAGGTTTTGTACGATCTGGATATTGAAGCGCAGGCTGCTGCAAAGAAACTGGATGTTGCATTAGATCGAATCGCGATGCTCAATCGCGATCCACTATATATGGAAACGTTGGCGGAGTCGGTCGTCGAGGCACTGGCTAGCCTTGGGAAGGAATGAACGAGATGCGGAGAATCGGAAAGCCTGATCGAATTGTCATTATTGGCGGGGGGATCAGCGGACTGAGCTCCGCTTTTTATTTGCAGCGGGAAGCGGAGCGGCAGGGCAGGGAGCTTGAACTTACAATCGTAGACAGTGCTCCCGTTTTTGGCGGTAAAATAAATACGCTGCAGCGTGACGGTTTCGTCATCGAGAAAGGGCCGGATTCTTTTTTGGCCCGCAAACTAGCTATCATTGATTTGGCAACGGAGCTAGGCTTAGAGAAAGAACTGACAACGACCAATCCCGGAGCGAAAAAAACATATATTTTGCATGAGCGGAAGCTGTTTCCGATGCCTGCCGGACTTGTTCTTGGCATACCTACCGAAATCGCGCCATTCGTAAAAACGGGCTTGCTGTCTTGGGGAGGCAAGCTTCGCGCACTTATGGACTTGGTGATCCCGGTGCGCAAGGAGGAGACGGATGAATCGCTGGGCGGGTTTCTGGAGCGACGCGTCGGCAATCAGGTTATGCGCCGGATTGCCGAGCCGCTTCTAGCGGGCATTTATGCCGGAGATCTAAAGAAGCTTAGCCTTCAGGCAACCTTTCCGCAATTTGCGGCATCCGAGCGAAAGCATGGAAGCTTGATCCGCGGCATGCAGCATAACCGCAGAGCAACCGCGGCTGCTGGAGCTCTGCCAGCCGTTGCGAAGGGCGGAACCTTTTTGACCTTTAAGGGAGGCTTGTCCACGCTTGTCCAAGCGCTGGATCAAGCGCTAAGCAAAGCTGAGAGACGTCTCGGGACCAAGGTTACAGCCATTCATCGAAATGTCGAGCGTCATGCAAGCGCGGAAGGCAGCAACAACGAGACTGCCGAAGGATCCAGATACGAAATCGTGCTCGACAGCGGCGAGAAGCTGCAAGCGGATCGCATTGTCATGACGGCACCGGCGTATAACGCGGCAGATTTGCTTGAACCGTTGGCGGATTGCAGCGAGCTGCGGGCAGTCAACTACGTATCCGTAGCCAACGTCGTCATGGCATTCGAGAAATCGACGTTCGGTCTAGATTTTGACGGATCGGGATTTGTCGTGCCTCGCTCCGAGGGCTTGCGGATTACCGCTTGCACATGGACGTCTAACAAGTGGCTGCATACGAGCCCGAATGATAAAGTGCTGCTGCGCTGCTACGTGGGCCGCTCCGGCGATGAGGACTGCGTCAAGCTGCCCGATGCCGAATTGACCAAGGCGGTGCGCCGCGATATTGAAGAAACGATGGGCATTAAAGCGGATCCGGCTTTCGTCGAAATTACAAGACTGCCGAAATCTATGCCGCAATATCCGGTAGGACATGTAACTAATATGAAGCGGCTTCGGGAACGCTTCGAAAAGGAGCTGCCAGGCGTATGGATAACCGGCGCGGCTTTTGACGGTGTGGGGCTTCCGGATTGCATCAGACAGGGCAAAGAAGCGGCACAAGCCATATTGAATCCTTAATGCAATATTTGTTTCCCTCTAGCAGGCGGTTCGTTGCTATAATGGAAGAGTCTAACTATTCATAACTACATTCTATGATAGAGGAGCCTTCTTCCATGCAAATATCACGTTCCGAATCGCACCAGCAGGACAAGCTTAAACGCAAGAAACGGCTTCGAAGGATCATTATACTTAACTTCACGCTGCTAGGTATCATTATAGTCGTGCTTGGCGCTTGGCTGGCGGCAGCGAATTCCGATAAAGTGAAGGACATGTTCGGCAGCGGGAAGGGCGAATCCGTAAACCAAGCGGAAACGATTCCTGCGGACCAGAATGGAACTGCCGAAGGCGAAGAAGAGCCTGGCTCCATTGCTGATACGCCTGACTCTAACCTCGGCAATGAACAGAATAATGAATTGCCCGCCGCGGATGACGGTGAGGCAACCATCGCACCTGAAGACGGAGAAGGCATTGCCGTACCTGAAGACGAAACGGTTGCAGACGAGCGAATCAGCCTTTCGTTTGTAGGCGATTTGCTCGTTGCGGATTATGTCAGCGCCATTACGGCTAAGGAAGGTTATCCCTTCCTTTATCAGCCTTCCATGCTTTATTTGAGCGAGCCCGACATTACGGCAGGCAACCTGGAATTCCCGGTTACGACACGGGGGGTGCCGGTAGAGGGCACACCGTATGTTTTTAAGGGATCACCGGAGGTGCTGCCAGCGATGCGCGACGCCGGCTTTGATATTATGAGCTTGGCCAACAATCACGCACTCGATCAAGGCGTGGAAGGCATGCTCGACACGATCAAGCATTTGGATGAAGCAGGCATTTCGCATATGGGAGCTGGCAATAATGATACGGAGGCTTTTGCTCCGGTGATCAAAGAGGTCCGCGGCATCAAGGTAGCTTATATCGGATTAAGCCGCGTTGTGCCGTTCAACTCGTGGAAGGCGGACAGAAACGTAGCGGGCGTAGCGGAAAGCTATGATACGCGCCGTGCGCTTGAGGCTATTGCCAAAGCGAAAAAAGAAGCGGATCTCGTCGTTGTCATGGTCCATTGGGGCAAGGAGCGCGTGACTGAGCTGGAGAAGCACCAAACTGACTTCGGCAAGCAATATATTGATGCCGGGGCGGATCTCGTCATTGGCAGCCATCCGCATGTGCTCCAGGGGTTTGAAAGGTATAAAGGAAAATGGATTGCATACAGTTTAGGAAACTTTATTTTCAGCTCTTATCCGAAGGAAACGGCAGGCGAGACAGGCGTTCTGGACGCCTTGTGCACGAAGGAAGGCGATTGCGAGATGACCTTCCATCCGATGTTTACGGTGAATGCTCAGCCAACCCCGCTGGAGGGTGAACAAGCCAAAGCGGTGCTTGACCGCCTGACTTCGATTTCTTTTGGGGTAAAATTGGCCGAAAACGGGAAGCTTCTATCTGAATAACGCTTTGGTTAGAGAGGATGATCGCAACATGCACAATCCGTGCGTAGCGCACCGAGGCTGGTCTAGCCGCGCGCCGGAAAATACGATGGCAGCCATCCGTCTTGCGCTTGCAGACCCAGATGTGGCATGGATCGAAATTGACGTTCATTTGTCAAAGGATCATGTTCCGGTTGTCATTCACGATTACACGCTGCGCAGAACTACGAACGGCAAAGGCGATGTGAAAAGCTTGACTGCCGACCAGATAACGGCACTGGACGCGGGCAATTGGTTCTCGCAGAAATATCAAGGGGAGCCTGTTCCGACACTGGCCCAAGTGCTGCAGGAAGCGGTTGGCCGCTGCAAGCTCAATATCGAGCTGAAGACAGATGGCATCCGTTACCCGCATATCGAACAGAAGGTGCTGGAATGTATAGAGGCTTATGATGCGTTGCAGGAGGTCGTGATCACCTCCTTTCATGAAGGTGCGCTGTACCGAATGAAACGTCTTTCGAGCAAAATCCGCACAGGTCTTATTATAGACGGTTGGCGCAATACGCTGCCGAAGGAGTTGGAGGAGCTCGGAGCAGATTTCCTTTCGATCAGCTATACGAAGCTGAATAAGGAGCGGGTAGCGCTGATAAAGGAAGCAGGCATTCAGATTATGGCATGGACAATCAACGAGAAGCGCGCGATGCGCAAAATTGCCGCTCTCGATCCCGAGCTCATGATCTGTACGAATTATCCGGAACGCTGGCATGAGGTTCGCGTATAGAGGGTTGCTTATACTTATCCGATAGTTAGATCGGAGCAGCACAGCCCGTAAATGGCGTATCAGAGGTGAAAATCAGGAGGTTGCCCGCTACATGGTTGGATGGATTGATGAATGGTGGCTTAGACTGGTTGCTGGTTTGCTGGCGAGCGGTTTTGCGGCTGCGGCGGCTTACCACGTACGGTCGCTGTCTTTATCGGGAGCATGGTCGGCCGTCGTAATGGGTACGGGCTTCGTCACGCTTGGGGAGCCGGTATGGTTTGGCTTGTTAATCGCGTTTTTTATTTCTTCGAGCGCCTGGTCCCGTTACAAAAGAAAGCACCGCACCAAGGCGTTGGCTGAAGCGAAATACGAGAAGACCGGCCGCCGCGATGCCGGTCAGGTATGGGCGAACGGCGGGGCAGGCTTGCTGCTATGTGCCGCTCACGCGATTTGGCCGGATCAAGGGTGGCTGTTTGCGTACATCGGCGTGATGGCCGCCGTGAACGCCGATACGTGGGCCACCGAGATCGGCGCGCTGAGCAAGACGGCGCCGCGATCGGTGACGAGCGGCAAGCCGGTAACGGCCGGCACGAGCGGCGGTGTCACGCCGCTCGGCAGCGCAGCAGCGCTCGCAGGCGCCGTCTTCATCGGCGCCGTTGCCGCGCTGCTGCTGGCGGCCCCGCAGCCTGCAGAGGCTGCTGCGGGTACGCCAGGCGGCGCAGCGGCGGTATACATCGCCGCAGCGGCCGCCGCAGGCCTGGCCGGTGCCTTCGCCGACTCGCTGCTCGGCGCAACCGGCCAGGCCATGTTTCGCTGCCAGGTATGCGGCAGCGAGACCGAGCGCGCCGCGCATTGCGGCAGCGCGGCGGTGAAAGTGCGCGGCTTCGCCTGGCTGAACAACGACAGAGTGAACCTTCTGTCGTCGTTATTCGCAGGCGCGCTAGCATGGCTGATCGGTCATGCGCTGCTTTGACCGGAAAGCAGACAGCTCAGGGAGTACTCCCTGAGCTGTTTTTTGTTGCCAAGCCAGTTGATCCAATCAAGATAATGATACAATATGTAAATCCGTATGCTATAACCGTTATAGAAGCTAGCGGAATCACGCATGAACGAACGAAGGAGGCAGCCAATGCCGCAACGGCCATACGTTTACGAGCTGGATAAAGTCGCCTTTCAACTCGAGGAAAAACATGATTTTGGTTGGATAAAGAAACTAGGCAGCGTTTTCCAAGTATTTGATCAGCAGGACTCGGGCAATATCAGCTTCGGCATCGAGAAAGCAGGCAGGAAATATTTCGTGAAATACGCAGGTGCAAGACTCGCTTCCTACGGCGGAGATACGATAGATGCGATCGCACGCCTGCGATACGCCATCCCGTTGTACGAGCAATTGAAGCATCCCTCCCTGGTTGAGTTGGTAGACCGTATCGAGCTTGATGCGGGTTATGCGGCTGTTTTTCAATGGTTTGAAGGAGAATCGCTTCATCCGCATTGGTCGTTTCCTCCTCCTGCGAAGTATGTGGACCCAGCTTCTCCGTACTTTCGATTCAAGAAGCTGCCGACTGCAACAAGGCTGCTTGCACTGGATCGTATCATTGCCTTCCATGCTTATATGGAGCAGCAAGGCTTTGTGGCTGTTGATTTCTACGACGGCAGTTTGCTTTACGACTTCAGCAGAAATGAAATAAAAATTTGCGATATTGATCTTTATCAGAAAAAGCCATTCATCAATACGATGGGCAGATTATGGGGCTCCTCGCGCTTTATGTCGCCGGAGGAGTTTGTGAGGGGCGCTGCGATTGATGAAATATCTAACGTATTTACGATGGGGGCAGCTGCTTTCGCACTGCTAGGCGCCGAGCAGGATCGATCCTTCGCGAAGTGGGAGGCTGGCGAACGGCTCTATAACGTTGCCATGCAAGCGGTTAATCCCGTTAGGGAATGCAGATTCGCTTCAGTTCGCGCATTCAAGTCGGCTTGGGATGCGGCGCTTTAGAAAGCGGCTGAAGCGATCATAAGGAGGGACTTATGCAAGAGCATGTTGGGAATTGCCGCAAGTGCGGCACGGATATAAGCTGTTTGGACGGTTTCCTAAACGGAGTCGTTACAGCTGGAGGAGACCTGTTCTGTTTTGACTGCGCTGAGCATTCATTCACGATAGATTGTCCGGACATTCTGCTGCGTGAATATGAACGGGGTGATTTGGATGCGATTCACGCGCTCACCTGGCAGCCGGAAATTCATGAATGGCTGCCAGGCTGCGAACACCGATACGTACGAGCTTCACGCGGCAGCCCTTGTGACCAATGAGCCATCAAACAGGGTTATACAGAAAAGCGGATTTGTTTTTTCGAGCAAAATAGAGATCGAGGGCGAATTGTACCGGTATTATATGTACAGCAAGTCCGATTGGCTGCGCAAAACGCAAACAAACTTATCTTAAAATGAAGAGGAGATTGCGCAAGCAGCTCCTCATAACCTCGGTTTTTATATTTATAAACGATACAAGATGAACTAAACATGAGTATGCCGTTAGCAATGCGTGAGCAAAGTCATTCTTCCGATCGCTGTTGCAGCCAAATGGTTTTGATTCGATAACTTCATATAGAGTTACCATTTGTTCTGCAAAAGCGAACCTTTCATTTCTCCAAAACAACCTTGTTCTCTCGCCTGCGCAGCTCATTCATTTATTCATTCATTCATTCAACTTATATAGCTAACCCTCGAAATTTAAAATCAAAGTCCGCTTGACTGCCGTTATATACGTTAATGTCGACGTAAGCGTCAATTCCGTCTACTCTCCCTCGATTGCAATATTGCCAAAGCAGCCACTCCCGTTTATTTTTCAAAGCGGGTGGCTTCACAATATCTCGAATCCAGATTTCATAGTTTTCGAATCCGGTGGCCGTATATTGGTTGTAGGTATCATACGTAACATAGAGAATAGGCTTTTGATGATACACAGCTTCGAGCATGCTGATCATCGATTTAAGTTCTCGTTCAATAATGCTGGATCATGGTTCAATGTGATTTCGAGATCGATGACCGGAGGCATGCTGGCTTTCTCTACAGGAACATTGCTAATGAAGTGCGATGCTTGCTCGGATCCGCTGCTTCTTGTCGAGAAAAAATGATATGCGCCTGTCAGAAATCCGTTTTCTTTGGCACGCTCCCAATTTTGCGCAAAATGGTCGTCGGTAAAGTCATGTCCTTCCGTCGCCTTCATATAGACAAATTGATATTTATTCGTATCCGCAACCGCAGCCCAATTCACTTCTCCTTGATAATGGGAAACATCGAGTCCCTTAACCTCATATTTCATGGCAAACAAGCTGTTATGCCAGATGATGCCCTTGTATTCCAATACACATAAAACGAGTGCAAAGCCAAGTAGAATTGCGATTATTTTTTTAGCTTTCATCGGACCTCCTTGAGAAATAGAATGAAAGGCTAGCGAAACACAGAAATACAATTATGTATGAATTTACTAATAAAGAGGACGGTTTCGAATGCAAAAAGGTTGCAAGACGTAAAAAAGACCGCCAATGTGCTTGGCGGTCTTGCTTGTAGCAGTGATGTTCCGTTATTTCGTTAATTGCTCCATCTGTCCGATCAGCTCTTCGAATACGCTCATGGCCTGCTCGATCGGCTCCGGGGATGACATATCAACGCCGGCCTTCTTCAAGATATTGATCGAGAAATCACTGCCGCCGCTTTTCAAGAAACCTAGGTAACGCTCGACTGCAGGCTGTCCTTCTTCCAGTATTTGTTTGGAGAAGCTTGTTGCCGCAGAGAAGCCCGTTGCGTATTTGTAGACATAGAAGCTGTTGTAGAAATGTGGAATACGCGCCCATTCCATCTCGATATCTTTATCAATAACCATGCCAGGACCGTAATATTGCACGTTCAGGTCGTAATAAATCTGGCTAAGATCCTGCGGTGTCAGCGATTCGCCCTGTTCAGAGCGCTCGTGAATGATTTTCTCGAATTCGGCAAACATCGTTTGGCGGAATACGGTTGTGCGGAATTGGTCGGCATAATACGTGAGCAGATACATCTTTTCCTTCGCATCCGTTGATTTGGCTAAGAGATAGTCCATCAATAGCGCTTCATTGAGCGTCGAAGCAACCTCGGCTAAGAAAATGGTGTATTGCGCGTCGCGATAATTCTGATTCGTATCCGAGTAATGGGAGTGCAGGGCATGACCCATTTCATGTGTCAGCGTGAACATGCTGTTCAAGTTGTCCTTGTGATTGAGCAAGACATAGGGATGTGTGCCGAAAGCTCCCCAGCTGTATGCGCCGCTGCGTTTGCCTTCGTTCTCATATACGTCGATCCAACCTTTGTCGAAGCCCTCTTGGAGTACATTTAAGTAGTCCTCTCCGAGCGGTTTCAAGCTTTCGCTAACCGTTTTTTTCGCTTCCTCGAAAGTGATGTCCATCTTAAACTCATCTACAAGCGGAGCGAACAGATCATACATATGGAGCTCATCTAGCCCGAGCAGCTTCTTCCGAAGCTCCATATAGCGATGCATAAGCGGAAGATGTTTATGGATCGTATCAATTAGGTTCGTATAGACGGACTGCGGAATGTTGTCGCCGTATAGGGACATATCCAGTACGGAGTCATACTTACGCGCCTTCGCGTAAAAAATATTTTTGGTGACATTTGAAGTCAAGGTAGTCGCTAACGTATTTTTCAGCTTGCCGTACGTATCATAAACCGCTTTGAACGCTTCGCGGCGCACGTCTTGGTTTTTGCTTTCGAGAAATTGTATGTAACTGCCATGGGTCAGCTCAACCTCGTTACCTTCTTCATTCTTTACCTTGGGAAATTTCAAATCGGCGTTGTTCAGCATGCTGAAGACCGTACCGGGAGCAGAGCTGATATTGCCAACCTGCGCAAGGAGCGCTTCTTCGTTTTTGGAGAGGATATGTGCCTTCTGGCGACGCATCTCTTCAAGCGTATGACGGAATTTGGCTACCGATTCATCCGAAATAATGGCTTCGAGCTTCTCGTCGGATAGGCTGAGCACCTCAGGCGTAATGAACGAAAGGGCTTCGCCTGATTCTACGCTGATCTTTTTGGACTTATCCGATAAGGATTGGAAGGCTGGTTCAGCCGTATCCTCATGATGCTTCATATTTGCGTATACATAAAGCCGTTCTACGAGCATGGACAGCTCATCCTCCAGCTCAAAACATGCTTTGAGCTGCGCAACGTCGGCCAGCTTGCCTTGGAATTCCGGAATTTTTTTAATTAATGCTTTCGCTTCCGCATATTCCTTATCCCATGCCGCTTGGCTTTCGTAGATGTCCTCAAGCTTCCAGCGGGTCTCAGGTGCGGACTCAGATCGTTTAGGTACGTGATTCATCGAATTCCTCCTAGGTATGGTTAAGGTTGGTGTGGCATTCTCGGTAAGGGCAGCGGCATGCTTGGAGGCAGCAGCGCCCGGTACGAGGCTTAAAGCGAGCAGCAGGGGAAGCCATTTCATCCATTATTCACCTCTGGACACAGTTTGTTTCTACTATGTCCGTACGTGATTCTGAATATTCAGCAGCCTGCGTTCTAAGCTGAGCCCATCGTAAAAAATGCATAAACGATTAGAAAAAACGCAAACGCAATAAATGCGATGGAAACGAGTGCAAGTCCCCGGCGCAGGCCAGGGGGCAGGGAGTCGCGTTTCATAATCACGATAGCTCCGAGCGAGAAGGCTGCGATAATAAAAATAATTGAAGCTGTAGCATCCATTTGCGGACAGATCCTCCTGACACTAGTCTGGCTGTAAAAGGCAGCGCAATAATGGTACCTATGCGCAAATGCGTTACGTTATGTTTGCCATATGGGATTAAAAATCCTGCTGCCTTTGATGAAGCGCTGATGTTAAACTTCCTTCAGCGCAACCATAATGGCTTCAAGCTCCTCTTCCCGTCCGACAAAGTCAGTGGCGCGGAAGCGGTTTTGTGCCCAATGCATCATTTCTGGACGACTGATGAACGTATGCGTATCTTCGCCCCATTGATCGGAAATTTCCCGAACGATAAGCGTTTTGCCTTGTACCTCAACCGTCAGCATATTGTATTTGTCGGTTTTGTAAATTTCGTATTTCTTGAACATGTGTGTTTCCACCCTTTTAGTAGTTAATTATGGTATTCTTATCATCATAGCCATTATGGCGGCGGTAATCAATATGGTGCCATTAGAAGATGGCTGGCTGAGCTGAGTTTTAGATGAGATGAGACGAGCAGAGGAGTGTGCAAGAATGGGCAAACAAGGCTATGAACAAGTCGGCGTCGCTATGACATGCCGAGGGTACGATGAGTATGTGCGGATGTTTGATCTGCAGCCTGCTGATTTGGAGCGGGGAGAGGTGCTTGATGTCGCAGCAGGGGGCTCATCCTTTACTGCGGAAGCGAATGCTAGAGGGTATCACGCATATGCGGTAGATCCGCGTTACGACAAGGGAATTGAAGAGTGGATCTCGGAGGCGCAGCAAGAGATCGAAACCTCGACAGCAAAGCTGACTAAGCTGAAGGATCGGTTCGACTGGAGCTATTATGGCACTATTCAGCAGCATAAGGCGGGCAGAGTATCGTCAATTGAACGATTTAAAGAAAATGTTCGAGATAACAAGGAGAAGCACCGGTACACTGCAGGCAAGCTTCCCGAGCTTCCGTATTCAGATAATCGGTTTTCAATGATTTTGTGCAGCCATTTCATGTTTTTGTATGCAGACCAATTCGGAACGGAATTTCACATAGAAGCAATGAAGGAGCTCATGCGTATTTGCAAGCCAGGCGGTCAGATACGGGTATATCCGCTGCTGTCATTGAATTGGGAGCCGTATCCTGGGCTGGAGCAACTTATGAATTCAATAAAGGAGAACGGGGGGAGTGCTGAATTATTCCCATCTCATCTCCCTTTTATTCCTGGATCCAGTCAATATTTGAAGGTTTCCCTTTAATTGCTTTTTGATTTTTGTATCGCTATAATAATTTTACTCGCCGCTTCAAGCGGCGGTCATATCTAGGAGGTTGTTTAATTGAAAGGAACAGTTAAATGGTTTAATGCGGAGAAAGGCTACGGCTTTATCCAAACTGAGGGCGGAGAAGATGTATTCGTGCATTTCTCAGCCATTCAGAGCGATGGTTTCAAATCTTTGGATGAAGGGCAAGCGGTCGAATTCGACATTACTGAGGGTAACCGCGGTGCGCAAGCGGCCAACGTCACGAAACTATAGGATCAATGTGCGAATAAACGAAGAACAGGAGCTCTCTGGCTAACAGAGGGCTCTTTCTTATTTGCAGCGCCGTTCCAAACGGCTTGTTTGCGGTGCTTTCATTGACCAAGGGCTGCTTACGATGATAAACTGTAGCTTGGAAACTTTGTCAGGGGAGCGAGCATAATGAAATTTAAATTGTTCAAGGACCGTAAAGGTAAGGCCGACCAGGCTAAAAATAACAAGTTCGTCAAGCTCGGACGTGAAATATACGTTCAGGCGCGGAGGGGCGGACCAAATCCGGACGCAAACTTCGGACTGAAAACCGCAATCACGAATGCGCGCGCAGAGCAAATGCCAAATGACAATATCGAGCGCGCGATTAAAAAAGCTGCAGGCGCCGGCGATGGCGTCGAATATGACGATATTATGTATGAAGGCTACGGGCCAGGCGGCGTTGCCATTATGGTGAAATGCTTGACTGACAATCGGAATCGCACAGCAGCCGATGTTCGCTCGGCATTCAACAAACGCGGAGGCAATATGGGCGAGAGCGGCTGCGTAGCTTATATGTTCGACCATAAAGGACTGCTTGTCGTCGACCGTGAAGCGCATGATACGGACGAGGATTCGATGATGATGATCGCTTTGGACGCAGGGGCGGAGGATGTTGTCGTGAATGAAGACAGCTTTGAGATTCTAACGCATCCACATGAGTTCGAGCAAGTGAAGAATGCGCTCGAGAAGGATGGTTTTACCTTCGTGAACGCAGGTGTTCGGTGGCTGCCGCAGAACATGATCAAGGTAGAAGGCGAGAATGCGGACAAGCTGCAGAAGATGATGGACGCTTTCGAAGATAATGATGATGTGCAGGACGTTTACACGAATTTTGAATTCGCGGAATAAAGGATTGTCGCATTCATTAGAAAAGGCTGCCAAGCACGTTGGTCATTCAACGTGCTTGGCAGCTTTTTTGCATGGTTCACTCAATTATCGTTCGGAGCGGCTGAAGTAATAGCGGGCCAGGAAAGCGGCAGCCGCAACAATGGCGAAGCCGGCACCCATCTTGAAAAACGTTTCCCGACCAAAATGCTCATAGATATAACCGCCGAACATGCCGCTAATGACGCCGGCAAGGCCCGTCCATACGACGGCATAGACCGCTTGGCCGGATGCGCGGTACTCATCGGGTATAAGTCTCGAAAGATAGCGGAGAGCGGTCGAGAAATAGATGCCGAACGAAATGCTGTGCATGGCCTGAGTAGCGATGACCCAGCGCGGATCTTGAATATCGCTGAGCAGCCATAAACGTACCGCATACATGATAGACGCGATCATGAGAAGCGGAAGCTCCTTGAACTTATGACCGTATTTGCCGAGCAGAAATAGAATAGGAATTTCGCTCAAGGCAGATACGAGCCAAGCTAGCCCAACGAGTGAATCGCTTGCCCCCAAATGCCGCATCGTGACGGCGAGAAAGCCTTCGTACATGCGATGGGGAATCGATATGGTCAGAATAATGAGAAAGAACAGCAGCATATCGCGTTGACGAAGCAGCTTGAAAAAACCGGAAAAATCAATTTTTCGCGCGCTTCCCTGGTAATCTCTAATTCTGGTTGTGAGGGCCAGCGTGATTGCAATCGTGCAAAGGGCGAGCGGAAGCGTCCATGCTGAGCCGATTTCTTTCAGAATAAGTCCGAAAGTATAAGCGGTTACGGCAAAGCCGAGTGAGCCGAATATTCGCACCAAGGCGTAGGGGGTTCCCGTATACTGGCTGGATAGCAGCAATAAGCTGTCGCTCAATGGATTAATCGGCGTCTGGAAAAAGTAAAATCCCATCATAACCAAACAAACTAGCGCAAAATTTTCAATGGGAAACAAAAGTGAAATCATGACAAGCTGTCCGAACAACAGCAGCATAAGCAGCTTCTTTATAGTCCTGTATTTGTCGCTCGCCATACCGAGAATGATATTGGCGAATATGGAAATGAACGGGCCCGTCGAGTAAATAATGCCGATCTGCTGCTCTGAGAATCCCCTATCCAAGAAGTACAATGGGATAAAGGATACGACCATAGCTGCCGTGGAATAAGCGGAAAAGCTGTAAAGCCGTAATGAAAAAGTTTCTTTGCGTGCCGTAGAGGAGCGCTCTGTGCCAGCTAACTCAGTTGTGTCCATGTAATAAAGCTCACTCCGTCCCTGTCATAAACATATGGTTATCAGTATAGCATGGATTAGTATTCCGACCAATGTGATTTGAAGCTGGATTATTATGTGCTGAGATGATACATTTAGAGGTGGAGGTTCACAATGAGCGCTTTTCGTTTTGAATGGAATGAACGGCTTCGGATCCGTATTCCCGTGCTGGAGATGGAATGGGAGCAGTATGAAGTGAATGAGCAGCGAGTGATCATTTCGCAATGGGAGCTAATTCGGGGAACGATACCTGACAGGGTGATGGAGTTCGAACATCACATCAATCGTAAGCAGATTGAGCTCTTCAATGAAGAGAGCTTTGAGCGGTCCTGTATACTAAACTATGAAATTGCCGATTATGCAAGTAGGATTAACGATCTTCACATTTGGTATCGTATCGACCAGCAATTGGAATCGCGCCGGCATTCATGAATGTGATTTAGAGAAGAGGTGCATCATGAGATTGAGAACATTATCTGGAAATCGGGTGCCCCAGAGTCCTCTGAAGCTCATGCACCGCGTGTACAAGTATGTGCTTCCCGAGGTAGATATCGAGCTTACGAAGCTCCGCGAGCTCGCTGATCGAATACCGGATCAAGAGCTGCGCACACAGGCGATAAGCAGTATGGACAGCAAGAAATTCCATTGCCAGGGCGGCGGCGTTTATGCAGCCGCGAACTTGGAGCACAGGCATGTGCTTATTCCTTTGATCGTCGCACTCCAAACCATTAGCGACTACTTAGACAATTTATGCGATCGAAGCACTTCGCTGGATCCAGACGATTTTCGACTGCTGCATCAATCCATGCTCGATGCTGTCAATCCGGAAGCTATGCTTCAGGATTATTACGCGTTGCGCAGCGAAAACGACGATGCAGGCTACCTGCATCATTTGGTTCGGCTATGCCAAGCCCAGATCAATAGACTGCCCTCTTACAGCAGTGTCCAAAAGCATATAACCGAGCTGGTATCCCTGTACGTTGATTTGCAGGTGTACAAGCATATTCACAAGGATTTGCGGGAAGAGCATTTGCTTGCTTGGTGGGAGCTGCATCGTGAGCATTATCCCGACTTGCAATGGAACGAATTTGCTGCGGCAACAGGCTCTACGCTAGGCATGTTCATGCTGTTTCTAGCGGCGAGTGAGGAGCGATTATCCGAACAGGATGCATCTACTATCCGCAATATTTATTTCCCGCATGTTTGCGGGCTTCATATATTGCTTGATTACTTAATTGATCAAGAAGAGGACCTTGCAGGCGGAGACCTTAATTTTTGCAATTACTACGCGAATGAAAGTCTGCTTGTTGAGCGCATCGGCACTATTGTGAACCGCGCGCGTGAGGATGTGAAGCAGCTACCTGCTCCCCGTTTTCATCGTTTGATTATAGAAGGGCTTCTCGCCTTATATTTGTCAGACCCGAAGGTTCGCCATCAGGCGGATGTCAAAGATGTATCGAAGAAGCTAATGAAGAATAGTCCGCTAACGCGATTGTTTTTCCTAATGAACAGCATCTGGATTCGGAAGCAACAGGCTTAACTATAAATTAACAATGTGGAGGTATGAACCATGTCTGCAGTCAAATCAATCGCAGTACTGACAAGCGGAGGAGATTCGCAAGGAATGAACGCAGCCGTACGGGCTGTCGTAAGGAGCGCTTTGTTCCATGGGTTAGATGTATACGGTGTGCAACGCGGTTACCAAGGACTTATTAACGATGATTTGCGCCAAATGGATTTGCGCAGCGTCGGCGACATCATTCAGCGCGGAGGAACGATTCTGCAAACGGCAAGATGCAAGGAGTTTATGACAGCTGAAGGCCAGCAGCGCGGAGCGGAGGTTCTTCGCGCTAGAGGAATCGACGGCTTGGTTGTTATCGGCGGAGACGGCTCCTATCAAGGAGCGAACAAGCTAAGCAAGCTGGGTATCAAAACGATGGGTATTCCGGGCACGATCGACAACGATATTCCGTTTACCGATATTACGATTGGTTTCGATACTGCGGTAAGCATTGTCGTAGACGCGATTAACAAAATTCGTGATACGATGTCCTCGCACGAGCGTTCTTCTATCGTTGAGGTTATGGGTCGACACTGCGGCGATATTGCGCTTCATGCCGGACTTGCCAGCGGTGCAGAGACGATTCTAGTGCCAGAGGTACCGTTTGAGCTTACTGAAGTAGCAGAACGCATGAAGAACAATTTCGCTAAAGGCAAACGCCATAGTATCATCGTTGTAGCAGAAGGTGCAGGAAAAGGCGAGGAAGTCGCGCATCAGATTACGGCTAACAGCGGTATCGAGCCGCGCGTAACCGTACTTGGACACATCCAGCGCGGGGGGACACCGACCGCCATTGATCGTATATTGGCGAGCAAGCTAGGCGACTTTGCGGTAAGGCAGCTAATGGCTGGCGATTCAGGCAAGGCCTGTGGTATTATTCGCGGCGAGCTGGTAACGACAGATATCGATACAGTCGTAAATACGAAGAAGCCGTTCGACATGAGCATGTATGAGCTTGCACTGCGTTTATCCCAATAGATTTCTAAGATGCAAAAAAGTCCACCGTGCCGTTATGGCTGAGGTGGACTTTTTTATAGGTGAATAAGTCAGAGCCGATTACTTATAATCGACTTGAGGCGTATATTTGTTTCCTGCATTCCAGAGCAGGTATTCGTTAATGTTAGTATCCTTGAGCGCTTTAATCTGGGCTTCGACCTCAGCTTTGCCATATTTCATGTAATGGCCGTTGCCTAACCAGCTTGCTGTGAAGTCTTGAATCCAAGGGCGGATAATCGGTTTCAGATCTTTTGTCGGATCTAGTTTTTTGTGTGTATCCGTCATTGCTCCTTTAATCGTCTCATAAGGACTGCGATCAGGATCCTTTTGCTTGAACCATCCGGTACTGTAATGGCTTGGATAGACCATAGGCGAAATGACATGAACGTCGTTGGATATTTTCACAAAGTCTTGACCGATTCCTTCAGCGACAGGTACCGATGCAGCATAACCGAAAATATCTACCGAAACACGTACACCAAGAGGCTCAAGCTGCTCGCGCGCATATTTAACAAATCCGGCTACCGCGTCAACACGGCTTAGCTCAGATTTGGTATAGTTCAGCGACGATTCTTTATTCTCGAAGCCTTCGGGGAACCTCACGTAATCGAATTGAATTTCTTTGAATCCAAGTTTGGCTGCTTCTTTAGCTACCGCGATGTTATATTCCCATACTTCCTTGCGGTTCGGATTAACGAAGCTTTCTCCGCGGCCGTTTTTCCATATCGTTCCGTCCTGGTGAAGGAAGGAGAGCTCGGGCTGTTTGCGGGCTAACACCGTGTCTTTAAAGACGACGATTCTTGCAATTGGATAAATGTTATGTTTCTTCAGCGTCTGCATTAATTCATTAATATCTCGAATGTATTTCTTAGAGGCGCCAACCTCCTGAAGCTCCGGCGTCGCAGTAGGATATGTAATGTACCCGTTGTCATCTTTAATATCGATAACCATGCTGTTTAGCTCCGTATCGTCAAGCAGTTTAAGCAGTGTCTCCATACGTGCTCCGCCTGCGCTATGAGCCGTCACATATATGCCTTTGATAGGCGGCGTTTCCGGCTGAGGATCTTTTTTGACCGTGTTCTCATTTGCGGATCCAGCCGGGTTATCTCCCGTACCTGTTTGATTTGGTTGTATGATCGTGTGACCAGCCGCGGAATTTAAGTAGGCAATCGCAAGCTGCTTGGCTGCGGCGCTATGCTCTCCGCTTCCAGTGAGCAAGCTGTACAGCAGCAGCAAGTTTGAAATGATGATGTCCATTTTGCTCTCTCCCCGTTAGCTATTCTGTATAAATTATAAAGCAGATAATGGGCCTCGGTCATTAACTTTTTGAACGCTTATGAAATATTATGCCGTTTCAGTGGTCTTAAGCTCTGATTTTACTGCTTTTTTTCACCATGAAAATAAACAAAAAGCCAGTCGAGGTTGTCTCGACTGGCGCATACATAATCCGTGTGTCCCGCATTGTCATTGTAACAAAGCTTCTCTCTGCTGATTACAAATACTGTGCTGCACAATTTCCATTGCGTCTGCGGGCTCAAGTAAGGAGAGTCCGTCACGCAGCACAATGCTGATGTCCAATTCGCGTTTCGTAAGAAAAGGACTAAGCTCTGGGGCAAGCTTCTCTACAATTTGAGACAATTTGACCGTTTCCATATCCACCTGAGCCTCACCCTTTCATATCGAATGTTTAGGGGAAATCATATGGCAAGAAACCAAAGCTACGGGATACAAACATTATATCAGGATCATTTTCAAAAACATAGGGATATAGTGGAAAATCCATACTTGCGTATATGATTCAGTCATTTGGCTTGGAAAAGTCGCCGATGACTCCAACTGTCTCCACGATGTTAATGAAAGCACGCGGGTCGATCGTCGTAATGGTTTTGCTAAGCTCAGCTAATTCATACTTCGTTCTGACAGTCATCAGCATATCTCGATCAACCGAGGAGTAAGCTCCGCGCGTCTTTATTACCGTGATGCCGCGAGGGTGCGAGAGCAGCTTCGCAAGCAGCTCTTCGGTCTTTGTCGTTACGATAAAGGCTGTTAATTTAATATGCCTAACATGGATCAGATCTACTACCTTGCCGGCAGAAAAAATCGAAACAAGCGAATATAACGCTAAATCCCAATTCTTTGTAAAGATGACCAATATCGCAATAACCGTCCCGTTCAGAATAAAAATGATCATGCCGACTGGCAAGTCACGTTTGCGGGTCACAATCGAAGCGATGATGTCGAAGCCACCCGAGGATCCCCCATACCGCAAGGCAAGCCCGCTGCCGAAGCCGATGATGACGCCGCCAAACACGGCTCCGAGCACGATATCATCGACGATTCTCAGAACGGGAACGAGTTGCAGGAAAAGGGTAGAGGCTCCAACGGTAAAGACGCTCCACATAACAAAGCGTCGGCCAACGGCGAACCAGCCCCATAGGAGCACAGGCAAATTGAGGATAAAATAAAGCCAGCCGATGTTCCCCCCGGTTAAATAACCGATCATCATGGAAATACCGGAAATGCCGCCGCTCAGAAGTTGGTGAGGAATGAGGAAAAGATTGAAACCTAGCGCGATAAAGAAGGCGCCAAGTGTCATAATCGGTATCGTGATGAGGTAACGCAGGGAGTGCGGATTCACTACAATCGCTCCAATGCAACCGACATATTGTTTTGAACATATTGCCATCATTAGTATGCCTTTCTTTGCTTTACTGGTATTCATGATTGATTGTGTGCTATAATGATTTGGATATTCTTAAGTAGGCTGCAGATAAAAGGAGTTTGAGAAAAGTTTGAAAACATTTGCTGAATTTGGCTTGGAACCGAAAGTGTTGCAAGCAATTACCGAACTTGGATTCGAGGAATCTACCCCGATTCAAGACAAAGCGATCCCTATTGCTATGGCAGGGCAAGATCTAATTGGCCAAGCACAAACGGGTACAGGAAAGACAGCGGCATTCGGAATTCCGCTCATTAACAAAATTCCGACAAGCGAGGAACGCATTGTCGCATTAATAATGACGCCAACCCGTGAACTCGCTATTCAAGTGGCAGACGAGATCGGGAAGTTGACTCGATACAAAGGCCTTCGCTCGTTGCCGATTTACGGTGGTCAAGAAATTGGTCGTCAAATCCGTGCATTGAAGAAAAAGCCACAAATCATTATCGGTACACCTGGTCGTTTGCTTGACCATATCAACCGTAAGACGATTCGTCTTGAAGACGTTCAAACGGTTATTTTGGATGAAGCAGATGAAATGCTTGACATGGGATTCATGGAAGATATCCAATCAATCCTGAAACAAGTGCCAGACGAGCGTCACACGATGTTGTTCTCAGCAACAATGCCGACTAACATTCAGAAGCTTGCACAGCAATTTCTGAAAAACCCGGAGCATGTTTCGGTTATTCCGAAACAAATTACTGCTCCACTTATCGAGCAATCGTATATCGAAGTGCATGAACGTCAAAAGTTCGAAGCGCTTAGCCGTTTGCTTGATATGGAATCCCCTGAGCTTGCGATCATCTTCGGCCGTACAAAACGCCGGGTTGACGAGCTAAGCGAAGCGCTTCAAAAACGCGGCTACACAGCTGACGGTTTGCACGGCGATTTGTCGCAGAACCAACGCGATAGCGTTATGCGTAAATTCCGTGACGGCAGCATCGACGTACTAGTAGCAACTGACGTTGCTGCGCGCGGCCTTGATGTATCCGGTGTTACTCATGTTATCAACTTTGACCTTCCGCAAGATCCGGAGAGCTACGTTCACCGTATCGGCCGTACAGGACGCGCAGGCAAAGAGGGTACTGCTTGGTCATTCGTTACACCTCGTGAAACGGATCACCTTCATTTCATCGAGAAAGTGACGCGCCAGAAGATGAACCGCAAGCCGCTTCCAAGCATTGCAGAAGCGATTGAAGGCAAACAACGCGTAACTGCCGAGCGTCTTCTTGAAGTCGTTCAGAACGATGAGTTCTCGGAATACAAAGCGATTTCGATTCAATTGCTTGAGCAATATGATTCCGTTCATTTGCTTTCGGCAGCAATCAAATTGCTGACAGGCGAGAAGAAGAATGTAGAAATCGAATTGACACCGGAAGATCCGCTTCGCGCCAAAAAACGCAAGCCGGATATCCGTTCCAATGGACGTCCATTCAACCGCAGCGGTTCGTCGTCATATGGCGGCAATCGCAGCAGCAGCACTGGCGGAAGCGGCGGCGGTGGATACCGTGGACGCGATGACAGACGCAGCAGCGGAAGCAGCACGGGCGGAAGTTCGCGTGGCGGTTATGAATCGCGCGGCGGAAGCAGCGGCGGATATGCTGGTAAACGACCAAGTGAAGGTCGCCCAGAGAACCGTCGCCCGAAAAGTTCTTCTGACGGTTACGTGAACAACTAATTTGGCGTCAGTCGTCACCTTTATTTTTGAAAAAACCGAGGTTGTCCGTGATCCCTAACGGGCATCCGTTCGACCTCGGTTTTTTATTATTTTTGGACAAGCCGTGGCCTTCGCTGCTCATCTGGCGACCTCCGTATCGGCTTCATATCAGGATATATAAGCAATGATCCTGCGCGGTTAGGTTTGTGCCGTTTTGACGTTAGCCTAGAGTACCCGGAAACGGGCGGTTTTGTTCATATATAAGCATTTAAATGTTTTCACATCTAAATCTGCTTATATATATCCGCGAAATGACTGCTTTTGCCACAGAGGTCGGCGACAGCTGTTTACGCTTGCCAGTGTATGGTAGTCTGTAGGAGTAATTTTACTTTTCTGGAGGCAGATCCGATGGAACCAAGAGGGCTAATGGGTGGATTTTACCGAATATCCGAATGGATAATGAGGTTATCGGTTATTAATGTGTTGTGGCTTGCCTGCTCCATACCATTCGTGTTCTTTGCATGGGGATTGGTTTTGTCGCAGGATGTCAATCAAGTGTATTCTGCTCTTATTGCCATGGCGGTTGTTGCTCCCTTTACTTTGTTTCCGGCTACGGCAGCGATGTTCGCTGTTGCACGCAAGTGGGTTATGGGCGAAACTGACGTAGGGCTCTTCAAAACGTTTTTCCGCGGATACAAAGAGAACTATAAACAAAGTATGCTTGGCGGTATCATTTACACGATATTGCTCGCAATAATGATTGTTGACTTTATCGTTTATCGTGAACAATTAAATTTGCTGTCATACATCTTTATCGCGTTTTTAGTCCTTTTAGTCGTATCCCTGTTTAACTTTTTCTCGATGCTTGTCCACTATCACATGAAAACGTTTCAATTACTGAAGAACGCTGTGCTAATCACTATCGGCAAACCATTCCGTTCGTTGTCAACCGCGATTATGAGCGGTGCGGTTATGTACTTCAGTACGAGATTTACGTTTCTCATTCCGTTTTTTATGGGCAGTATAATCGCTTACCTGGCATTCTGGAATTTCCATTTGATTTATCAGAAGCTTCAGGATCAAGCAGAGAAAGCAAGGCTTGCAGAGGAAGAAGAAGCGGAGAAAGCTGCTGAGCTAGACCGGATTGACCTGGTAAAGGACGATTCAAACGGCGCCAATAAATAACAGCAGCAAGAAGTTTACTTTTTCGTTTGATAAGTCTATAATAGCAATACCTCCTGCGATGCTCGTTACGGCTTTACGCTGTTTTGAACCAATGGCTGTTTCACGGGAGACCAATATCGAAGCGTAGCTGACATGCCCCCGAAAGGGGATCTCAAAAGCGGTTCTGCGGTCACCCACCTGCGTAAGCGGGTTCAGAAACATGTGAGTCGGACGGCATAGGCGGGTTCCATCTTCAAATTAAGAGCATTCGCTGGTTAAATCCGGTGATAGCTCTTTTTTCATTGGACAAATCATGGTATCATATAGAGTAATGTACATAGATGCCGGAGGGGGAGATCGTTGTTGTTGAAGCGGACCTTGATCGGGCTGCTGCGCAGTCATGAACAGACTGGAGACAGAGCCAAGGATCCAATGCTCAAATCTCATTTCTACAAGCTTTCGAAGGACAAGGCTTGGGATGAAGTGATTTCGACTCTTAAGAAGATGCAAGGCTATAAGGTGCTGCACGAAGTGCAATCCGTTGGGGAAATTGTGCTCGAGAAGCGCACGGCATTCGGAAGGACGATGGACATTACGGTTTCCGTCATTAGCGTGAATCCGCTGCAATCTGCTGTCGATATTTATTCAGCATCCCGTGGCTCGTTAGGGGATCTTGGTTCTAATTACAGAGTTATTCTGGATTTGTATCGGACACTTGATAAGAAGCTAGCCGCGTTTAAAGTGAATAGTTAATTAATAAACAAAGCGAGGAAGGGTAGCCTTCACTCGCTTTGTTTGCAATCATTAGGATGAAGCCTTTGAATGGTTCCTACAGAAGCGCTTTAACCGCATCAATTGCTTGCTCGTAATTCGGATGCTCCGTCATTTCAGGCAAATATTCAACATATTGTATCGTATCGTTAGCATCAATAACGAAGATTGAGCGCTGGTCAAGACCAAGCTCTTTGATGTATACGCCATAAGCTTCGCCGAAGCTATGAGCTTTGTAGTCGGATAGCAATACGACCTTATCGATTCCAGCAGCGCCGCACCAGCGTGCTTGTGCGAAAGGAAGATCTACGCTTACGGTCAAGACGACTACATTATCGCCAAGCGAACCGGCAGCTTCATTGAAACGACGTGTTTGTGCATCGCAAACGCCAGTATCAATGGAAGGCACGACACTGATCAGCTTCACTTTGCCCGAGTAGTCGTTAAGGGATACGTTCTCGACAAGCGATTTGTTTAGATTGAAATCAGGAGCTTTATCGCCCGCTTTAAGTTCTGGTCCTACTAATGTGATCGGATTGCCCTTGAAAGTAGCAGCTCCATTGCGTTCTTGTGTCATTGAAGTATTTCCTCCTCTATAATTATGGTCAATACTTGATTCATTATAATCGTTTTGAAACGACCTTGTCCAATTGTTGGATAGAAAAGGGATGATCCGATGATCTTCTTACGGTATGAGAGCTTTCGCTCGTATTTGAAGCTATATCCCGTTACTTCAACGCTTATAGCGTTAAATATTGTCTATTTTATCGTTGTTGCTTTGAATGGCAATCCGAATGCAGCTTATCATGCATATCGTTTCGGAGCGTTCGCGACGGATGTCTCATTTGATCCGTTTGGTCTGCAGGAGCCTTGGCGATACGTAACATCGATGTTTATGCATTCAGGCATAGAGCATCTGCTTTTCAACATGTTTGCCTTGCTTGTGTTTGCGCCGCCGCTTGAGCATCTGTTGAAGCATGTCAGATATCTCATTTTCTATTTGCTTTGCGGCATAGGAGGCAATGCGATGAGCGCTCTAGTCAATGTGCTGGAGAATGATCTCGAAGGACATATAGGCGTAGGAGCCTCTGGAGCTATTTACGGCGTTTATGGAGCGTTTCTATATATATCGCTGTTCCGTAAATCACAGCTTGACGAGAGCTCGCGCAAAACGGTATACACCATTCTCATATTCGGAGTGATTTACTCATTCCTTGTCCCAAGTATTGATTTGTGGGCACATGTTGGAGGTGCGCTTGCGGGCTTCCTGCTTTATAATGTGTTTGACCGCGTAAAGACACGAAAGAATTATCGATACTCATGAAAACTACGTATGTACGGGAGAGAAACTAACCGGTATGGAACTTCGTCAGCTTCACTATTTCGTAAAGGTAGCAAAAAAAGAGCATGTAACGCAGGCGGCTGAAGAGCTGCATGTTGCTCAGTCGGCCGTAAGCCGTCAAATTCATCAGCTGGAAGAAGAGCTGGGTGTCAAATTATTCGTTCAAAAAGGAAGAAATCTGCAGCTCACGCCAGTCGGACAGCTTTTTCTTAAGCGGGCCGAGGTTATTCTGGCGGATTTGGAGCGTGCGGTTATTGAAATACATGAATTTTTAGATCCGGAAAAAGGCGAAATCAGACTCGGATTTCCGCATAGCTTAGGCATTTCATTAATTCCGCAGGTTGTGGCGTCCTTCCGCAAGCTCCATCCTAATGTGAAGTTCAGATTCAAGCAGGGGATGTATCCGTCGCTCATACGCGATATGATTAAAGGTGAAATTGATCTGGCATTTATCTCTCCATTTCCGAACGAGCATGAGTTCGTTTGCGGTGAAGTGCTGCTGACGGAGGAGCTGTATGCAATTCTGCCGCCAGGGCATCGGCTGTCGAGCGAGCAGTCCATTGCGTTAAAGGAGCTTGAGCATGAGACGTTCGTGCTGTTTAGCGAAGGGTACTCACTTAGGCCGATCGTGTGGGATGCGTGTCAGGAGGCGGGATTCACGCCAAAAATTGGTTTTGAAGGCGAAGAGACGGATACGATTCGAGGTTTGGTAGCAGCAGGGATGGGAGTTAGTCTTTTGCCGGAGATGGCTCTGCACTACACAGGACCACTGCAGGCAACTAAGGTTCGCGTGACTGATCCTCAGGTAACCCGAACAATTGGTCTAATTCGCCGCTCTAATGAGAAGCTGCCGCTTGTCGCTAAGGTTTTTCATGGCTTTCTGCTTCGTTATTTCAATAACACGAAAGAATAAATGGATATAGGATGAAAAAAGAGCTTCTCCGCCCGTCATTGCTGACTGGGGAGAAGCTCTTCTTTGTATAGCGAAACGTTATTCCTGGCGACTGCCGCCTACAAAAATCAAAATGTACCTTACGAGCTCTAAAAGGGAGAGTAAGGCAGCTGCTACATAGGTTAAAGCTGCAGCATTCAGCACTTTGGCGACGCCGCGCTCCTCGTCGTTCGTGATGAAGCCCTCGGCAACCATTATGTCCCGGGCTCGATTGCTTGCGTTAAACTCTACAGGCAGGGTAATCACTTGGAAAGCAACTGCTACGGAGAAGAAAATAATTCCAAGTCCGATTAAGTTCAAAGCCGAAAACAGTATTCCTGCAATAAAGAGAAAAGGCGCGACGCCTGAAGCGAAATTCACGACCGGGAAAATGCGATGCCTTAGTACGAGCATGGGGTAATGCTCAGCATGCTGAATGGCATGGCCTACTTCATGGCAAGCGACGGAAATGGCAGATATTGAATTTTCGTAATATACAGGCTCCGAGAGGCGAACTACCCGGTGAATGGGATCGTAATGATCGGTAAGCGTTCCGCGCACGGGCTCGATCGGAACATCGTGCAATCCGTTTGAATCGAGCATTCGCCTTGCTGCTTGATATCCTGTTAATCCGCTGTTTGCTTGGACTGATGTCCATTTCTTAAATGTTCCTTTAACCCGAAATTGAGCCCAAATCGTTAATACAAAAGCGAGTATGATAAGAATGTAGATGAAAGTCATTGAGTCATTCCTCCGTTTCAAGGATGAGATCTGACGTTACATGAGGGAGCTTTTATTAATAATAAGCATGAGTGCTTCGATGCATGCTGCCGTTTGTGGCATGAGACGCGTATAAAGGTGGTTTGCCTGCCTTGGTTTAAGTTTCTTAAGCACGGGCTCCAATTCCTTCACTTCACGTTCCAGCTGGCTTATATGATGCTGTAGATCAGTTAGCTTCTGCGACACTTGCTCTTCCGGTGTGATTTTGCTCCAGCCCTCGATTGCAGCCTTGATCTCATCTAATGTATATTTGTCCTTTTTCATCTGTTCAATACGTGCCAAACGAACTAAGGTTTCGTCAGAATAGAGGCGATAGTTCTTGGCTGAACGCTCCGCAGGCTCGATAAGCCCGATTGAAGTGTAATAATCGATGGTTCGCGGACTGATTTGGGCAAGCTTCGAGAGCTCTCCAATACGATACATGTTAATTCCTCCATTCGCTGAAAATGTATAAAAATAATTATCTTCTATTATAGTAACTTTCGCTAACGACAACTTCTGGCATAAACGCTATTCTTATACCTCTAATGATAATAGGAAAGTAACCATACAGTCAAACGTGTTACATCATTATTCCATTTGGTTAATTTGAAGCGTACAGGCAAGCTCATCAAGTGCTGTTTCTACTATATAACGTTTTAGCATGCGTTATGAATCAGCAAGAATCTATATTAATGAAAGCAGCGGGAACGCGCATATAGGAAACGATGCCTAGAAAATGTCAAAATGCGAAGAATAAGCAGGCTTGATGGGTGATTTCAAGAGCAATTTGTTCAAAAACTTAACGTTCGTGTTAGATTTTATCCCGAACGTTTGATTTTTTTTATAAATTTAGTGAAAATGTATTGTCAAATTGAGTACTACTGACTATAATGACATTAAGTCTTTCCTCTCATGTAAGGAAACATAACACTTAGGGAGTGGTCGTAATGATTAAGAAAACGATGTTAGCTTTAGGGATCTTCACTTTATTGTTTCCAGTAATGGCGTTCGCAGAGGATCCTTCCGCAGCAACGTTGAACATGGGTCTGAACTCGCTTTGGGTTATGCTCGCATTCATACTCGTTCTACTTATGCAAGGCGGATTCATTCTTCTAGAGACAGGTTCTACCCGAATGAAAAATGCTGGTCACGTTGCTGGCAAAACTATCTTCACTACTGGTCTTGCAGCACTTATTTATTGGGCTTTCGGTTACGGTATGGCTTTTGGCGGAGACAGCTCAGTTAGCGCATTGTTCGGCTGGGGAGATTTCTTCTTTAACCCTTCAGTGGCAGCAGGAGAAGGCGACAGCCTTCCATCAACCGTATTCTTCTTATTCCAATTAGCATTTGCTGCAGTTTCACTGTCCATTGCTTGGGGCGGTTTCGCTGAGAGAGCAAAGCTTTCCTCTTACATTGTGTTTACCGTATTCTTTATAGCAATCATTTATCCGGTTGTTGCTCACTGGATCTGGGGCGGCGGCTGGCTTGCAGAAGACGGAGCACAAGATTTCGCGGGCTCCACAGTTGTTCACTTAACAGGTGCGCTTGCTGCCTTTGCGGCAACGGTATTACTTAAACCGCGTATCGGCAAATTCAATAAAGACGGTTCTGCTAACGAAATTTTGGGACATAACCAAGTGTTTACTGCACTTTCCGTATTGCTTCTATGGGTTGGTTGGTTTGGATTCAATGCAGGCAGCACAGTAGCTATCGGCGATGGGTTCTTCGGATATGTAGCTTTCAACACGATGCTTGGAGCAGGCGCAGGCGGCGTGGCAGCACTTCTTATTTCATGGGCAGTAACAGGCAAAGCGGATATTACGACAATGCTAAACGGTACGCTTGCCGGTCTAGTAGCAATCACGGCTTCTTGTGCTTTCGTTGATCCATGGGCAGCGGTTGTTATCGGTCTTGTAGCTGGGGTGCTCGTATTCTACAGCGTGAAGTTTTTCGAGAAAATCAAAGTTGACGATCCGATCTACGCTTTGTCCGTTCATGGTGCGGCTGGGGTGTGGGGTACGCTTGCTAACGGTATCTTCGCAACACAAGCGCTTGCTGATAAAGTTGGCGTTGGTACAGGTGGTTTGATCGATACAGGAAGCTGGAAACAGCTTTGGGTACAATTCGAATCCGTAGTAGTAGTTGGCGCATTCGTGCTTGCTGCTTCATTCCTAGTGCTTGGCGTAATGAAACTGATCATGGGCTTCCGTGTAACGGAAGAGCAAGAAATTATCGGTCTTGACCTTAGTGAGCATGGCGCTTATGGTTATCCTGAGCAAATGAAAAAATCAGGTCAAAACATTCAAGGATAATGATAACCATGATGGACTGACCGAAGGGAGAGGGCGTCGCATGAATGATCCAGTGCGATTGCAGCTGCTCAAGCAGATCGGATCAGCCGATCATATTGAAGGGCTGCGAAACCTGCGGGATCAGATACACGAGCATATGGAAGCTCTTCTCCCTACGCGTCCGGTCGAACAATTTAATGAACAATTAAATGAGGTGCACGATGCGGTAATCCAACGCTCGGTCATCCTCGCAGAAGCGGAAATGGCACGGTTGGGGAAGGGTTCTCCCCCCGTGCCTTACGCATATCTACTGTTCGGCAGCGGCGGTCGGAAAGAGCAAACCTTGTCAAGCGATCAAGACAGCGGTGTTGTCTACGTTGATCCAGTAGCTGATTCAGCAAATGTTAAAATGTATTTTAAAGAGCTGTGTGAAATCGCCGTTCAGAATCTTGAACGGACAGGATATCCGCCTTGTGAGGGGAATGTTCTGAGCAGCAATTCTGAATGGTGCTTGTCGCTGTCGGAGTGGGGAGCCAAGCTTGACCAGTGGTTTGATGAGCCTGCTTGGGAAGCGGTTCGGTATTTGCTGATTATCGCGGACGGCCGCTGTGTCTATGGCGACAATAGGCTGCTAGACGAGCTAAAGGATTTGTTTTTCAGCGATATGCTGAATCATCCTATCATCTTGCAGCGAATGCTGGATAATACACTGCGCCATAAAGTGCTTCTTGGTTTCTTTGGACAGCTGCTAAAGGAGCAGTATGGCAAAGATGCAGGGAGTTTGGACATTAAGTACGGCGCCTATATTCCGATGGTTAACTCGATTAGGCTGTTATCTATTCAGGTAGGCATTCGCGAGACTTCCACAATTGAGAGAATCAAAATGCTAGTAAAAGCTGGAAGAATGTCAGAGAATGATGCTGCTATATACGAGCAGGCCTTTCGTATTTTACTGCGACTTCGCTTAATGACAACGGAACAACATTCAGATGGCTTATATGCCAATAATGGCAAGCTGTCCAGTCGGAAGCTGACGAAGGAAATGACGGATGAGTTAAAGAGCAGTCTGCGTCTAGGCAAGAAACTGCAAAGAGCGGTTTTTAAGCAAACAATGGGCAGGCTTACGTAAGGCGGTGGAGAAATGAAAGAACAAAAAGGCGTCGGTCGTATGTGGAACCTATACAAAATGGGAGGATTTACGCCTGCCATCGCTTCTATGCTAGGCTCGCAAAATGCGCAGCAAATGGCGTTTATTCGAAATGTCAATAAAGAGCAGCGCAAGCAGTCCATGTTCGACATGCCGCTGAAAGAGCTTGAGGTCGTTGTATTTGATTTGGAGACTACGGGCTTCTACCCGAACAATGGGGATGAGATTATTTCATTCGGTGCCGTATTGCTGCGTGGAGGCGAGGTTGACGAGAGTGAAACGTTCTATAGCCTTGTCAATCCAAAACGTAAAATTCCGAAAGCAATCATTGAATTGACTGGCATTACGAATGAAATGGTACAGGATGCTCCAGACTTAATGCAAGTGCTGCATGACTTCATGGAATTTGTCGGAAGAAGATTGCTTATCGCCCATGCTTCCGGACATGATAAGCAGTTTTTAAACGCTGCACTTTGGAGAACCTCCAAGGTGAACTTGAACCATAGGGTTCTGGATACGATGATGGTGGCCAAGTGGCTGGAGCCGAACCTTGACGGTTACAGTCTGGATGACTTGTTAGACAGCTGCTGTATTCCGATCACGGAACGGCATCACGCGCTACAGGATTCGATTATGACGGCAAAGCTTTGGCAAAATTATTTGGCACGGATTCTCGAGCGGAATATTACGACGCTTGGAGATTTGTATGCTTATTTAAGCAAGCACTAGCTCGAGCGGAATAAACTGTCCGTCTATGCGGCGGTATGGCTTAATCTCAGGCTTTTCGCTGTTTCGCAAAGATACAATCCAATAAGAAAGCTCAGACGCAGGCAGGAAGCCCTCAGAGTCGCTAGAAGACGGGATGGGATCGGTACGCGGATGGGAATGGAACAAGCCGACAAGCGATTGTCGGTTTTTTTGCATGCTGTAATAAGCTGCCGTCCATTCGGATGGATCAAAGGTGAAGGAGTGCGTTGGATCAATATGTATATTGGTTATTGGGATGACGGTGTCGACAATGACCTTGTCGCCTGCTGCTCCTTCGGCGATGCTGCTGGCTAGAATACCGCAAGCCTCGCGAGGCTTAGCATCCAAACAGATGCTCACGAGATTCTCGTAAGCTAATTGTGTAATGAATTCTTGGGCATAGGGTGTATTCATATCGATGCCTCCTTCTTTTTTATATAGATGTGATTAGTATAGCGAATTCAGATGAAATGCGCGAATCAGGCAGGAGCCTGCGTATGAACGATTGCGAATTAACCGATAATAGTGCGAGAAAGAATCCTGCAACCCGTGAAAAATTGACGTTTTAGTGGCTAATCGGCTACGGTCCTTGAGCTTCCATAACGTGCGTGTTACGATGAAGCCATAAGTGAGTATGAAATTGCGAGAGAAGGAAGGTACAACATGAAACGCGTCATTACGCTTTTTACCATTGCGCTGCTGTTTGCTGGATTAGCTGTGTTTCAATATAGAACGGATGATAAGGAATCGGTTACGCTTGCGGCTCCTTCCTCGGATTTCAAACCAAAAGCGGGGTTCGAGGCAACCGCGTTTAAGCTGCCGGCGTTGGATGAACAATCTTATGAGGTTGGCGGTAAGCAAGGCAAGCTTACGTTCGTTAACTTCTGGGCTTCTTGGTGCGGCCCTTGCGAGCTGGAGGCTCCAGATCTGCAGCGATTGCATGAGGAATATGGAGATGCTATGCAGCTGTATGGCGTCAATGCGACGAAATACGATAAAGAGCGGGCTGCAAGAGATTTCGTGAATGAGCATGAGTTTACGTTTCCGATTCTGATGGACCGTGTAGGGGATGTAACGAAGGAGTATAAGGTAGACACGTTTCCAACGACGTTTCTAATTGACGGAGACGGAGTCATAAGGGAACGCATTAACGGCGTTATCCCTTATGAAGAATGGCAGCGGCTGATTGAGAAGTGGATGTAAGGAATAAAGGCGTCTCCGATGATCGAGAAGATCTGCTGGAGACGCCTTTTATTTCGTTTATGCATAATGGTAAGCATAAGCGGCAACAAAGTAAAAAGGCAGTTCCGAAGTCGAATTCGGGACTGCCTTTTGCATTAATGATTAACGAGCCCAATCCGATCAAGCGGATCAACATGCGCGTTGTCGATTTTGACCATATTGAGAAGGGCATATCGGATGCTGTCGACGAGCGCCTCCCAGCTGGCTTCAATCACGTTATTGGAAACACCGACCGTGCTCCACGTATTATCAAGTCCAGTGGACTCGATAAGCACACGTACTTTAGCTGCTGTGGCGTCCTTCTCGTCGATTACACGCACTTTGTAATCGGAGAGGTGGATACTCTCAATCTTAGGATAAAACTGCACCAACGCCTTCCGGAGAGCGTTATCGAGCGCATTTACCGGTCCGTTGCCTTCAGCTGCGGTATAAACCTGCTGGCCTCCGACATTGATCTTGACGATCGCCTCAGAAATCATCTGCCCGTTTGTTTTCTCTACAAGCATTTTGAAGGATTCTACCTTGAATACCTCTTTAACCTCGCCGCCGAATGCCTCGCGCAGCAGCAATTCAAGTGAAGCGTCCGCACCTTCGAATTGATAGCCCTGATGCTCAAGCTCCTTGATCTGGTCCATAATCTGTTTAGTCTTCTCATTATTAGCATTCACGTCTAGGCCTAGCTCTTGGGCTTTGGAAATAATATTGCTTTGTCCCGCAAGCTCAGACACAAGAATGCGCTGCTTGTTGCCGACGAGCTCGGGCTGGATATGCTCGTAAGTTTTGGAATCCTTCATAATCGCAGATACGTGTATGCCGCCTTTATGCGCGAATGCTGCATTGCCAACATAAGCTTGACCCACGGGCATATGGACATTTGCAATTTCGCTAACATAACGAGCCGTGCTCGTTAGCGTCCGGAGCTGGTCGTCTGACAGCACATCGTATTTCATCTTGATCTGCAAATTCGGGATAATCGAGCAAAGATTCGCGTTGCCGCAGCGTTCGCCGTATCCGTTAATCGTACCCTGTACTTGACGTGCGCCTGCTTGAACAGCGGCCAGTGAATTAGCGACTGCGAGCTCGCAGTCGTTATGCGTATGGATGCCGATTGGCGTCACAAGTTCTTGCTTGACGCGGGAAACGATCTCATGGATTTCACTTGGAAGCGTGCCGCCATTCGTATCGCAAAGGACGAGCCAATTCGCGCCAGCTTCCTGTGCTTTCTTCAGTACCGCAATCGCGTACTCGGGATTGTTCTTATAGCCGTCGAAGAAATGCTCGGAGTCGAATAAAGCTTCCATGCCGTTCTGCTTCAGAAAAGCTACCGAATCGTAGATCATCGATAGGTTCTCCTCCAATGTTGTTTGCAGTGCGGTATGTACGTGGAAATCCCAGGATTTACCTACCAAGGTTGCGGCAGGAACGCCGGATTCGGCGATGCGAACCAGACTCGCGTCATGCTCAGCCAGACTGTTCTTTCGGCGGGTGCTGCCGAATGCGGTAATTTTGGCATTCAGGTTGAATGCTTTGATCCGTTGGAAAAACTCAATGTCTTTGCTGTTGCTTCCTGGGTTGCCGCCTTCAATATAATGAACGCCGAGCGCGTCGAGCTTCTGGGCGATTTTTAATTTGTCATCCGCTGACAGGCTAATCCCTTCACCTTGTGTACCGTCACGCAGCGTCGTATCAAATATGGAAATGTTTGTTGTCATTAACGGGACGCCTCCTTCATTAATAGCCTTTTCAAATCATAATTTACTATTATAACACTTGTCCGAACGAAAGTAGAGGGGAAAAAGTAATTTTTGTAGGCTAACTTCCCTGTCGTTGACTTGACCCTACTGGAATTGTATGCTTGTGGTGGGCAAGCTTATGTAGGCTTTTTGCAAGGAATAGGCGGTGAATATTAGACCCATGACGAATGTGAACGAGCATTATCCGGCCAAGGGCCGCGTTATTATACATTTAGATATGAACGCTTTTTATTGCTCGGTGCATGAGGCTGAGGAGCCGGAGAAATACGCGAACAGACCGACGGCGGTCTCTGGTAGCGTTGAGCAGCGAAAGGGTATTCTAGTCACATGCTCCTATACGGCGCGAAGCAAAGGAATTAAGACGGGAATGACGGTAAGACAGGCACTACAACTGTGTCCGGAGCTTATATTAATAAAACCGGACTTTACCTTATACCGAAAATATTCACATGGCTTTATGGCCATCGCCAGGCAATTCACGCCGCTCGTGGAAGCCGTATCGATCGATGAATGCTATATGGATATTACAGGCTCCAAAATGTTCGGCTCGCCGCTTGAAATTGCGGAAACCCTCCAGAAGAGAATCCTATCGGAATGGTCGCTGCCATGCTCCATTGGGCTTGCGCCGAATAAATTGCTTGCGAAGATGGCGTCCGACATGAAGAAGCCTAATGGACTTACCGTGCTGCGGATCCGCGATGTGAAAAACGTCCTTTGGGATAAATCCTGCGATACGCTGTTCGGCATTGGCAAGAAAACAGCCGACAAACTCACGAAGCTTAACATTCGGACGATCGGCCAGCTTGCTGCAAGCGACGAAATGATGCTGAATAAGCATTTTGGCGTCGTTGGATCATGGATGAAATCAGCTGCGCACGGGCTTGACCACTCTGAGGTAAATCCTAACCGGGAACGAAACAAATCTATCGGACATACTACGACGCTGCCGAGCGACCTAACTGCTCGCGAGGACGTATACCGCGTGCTGCTCAACCTGGCAGACCAGACGGGGCGCAGGTTGCGCAGGCAGAAGATGGTCGCTACCACCGTCCAGCTTACGATTCGCAAGCCGGATATGACGACGATAGCTCGCTCCCATACGATGGCTGCGCCATCGCAAACATCCGAGGATTTCTACAAGGAGGCGTGCAGGCTTTTTGACAAGCATTGGAAGCTTGGAGAACCGATTCGCCTGCTCGGCGTGACGCTCCAGAACCTGTCGCTGCTTGATGATTCGGCACTGCAGCTTGATTTGTTCAGCTACGAGCAGCAGCCCCGCAAAGAGGCGCTCACGAAGGCGATGGATACGCTGCGCGACAAATACGGAGAGGACGCAGTATTGACCGCGGGGATGCTCGGAGATGACCCTTCAACCTTAATTAGGAATAAACGAATTCGGGGTACATCCTTGCAAAAGGATGATACTTTGTTATATATTGATGAATGAAGCTTGACTGATCAGAGACGAGATTATACCGTATATATTTATTTGGGAGGGAATTTCCATGGGTAAGTTTACTTGGGTTGAGAAAGATACGTGCATCGCTTGTGGAGCTTGCGGAGCTACTGCACCTGACATTTATGACTATGACGACGAAGGTCTTGCAGAGGTTATTTATAAAGCAGACGGTAACACAGGAAACACTGAGATTCCAGAGGATATGTTTGATGATTTGCAGGATGCGGCTGACGGCTGTCCTACGGATTCAATCAAAATCGCAGATGTACCTTTCAATTACTAGGAACTGTTCAACGAAGAAGCTCTTTTTCGCTTTTATATAAGCGATTGAGAGCTTTTTTCTTTTCTGCGACATGCATCATACGGTTGGGATACAATCAAGCAGCCATTCTGCCGATAAAGTGGATATGCCACATGTTGGGAGGATGGGGGATGGACTCTCCAGAAGACATATTTTATTTGAAGCAATTTGTAAAGCAGCACCCCGATAACCAGATGGGGTGGTATTTGCTTGGCAAGCAATATTTGCAAGCAGGCAAAGAAGGGAAGGCAAATTACTGCTTCCTGCAAGCTGGAGAAGTATATGACGCTTTCGAGCATGAAAGTCACCCGTTGTCGGAAAGCCAGCTGCTGCTCGTCAAGGAATGGGGCCAACGCCAGCGAAAGAAAAGACTCCTTCGAAAAACGGCTGCTTTAGCAGCATTGCTCCTGCTGTTAGCGGTGCTGGCTCCTGCGAACGGTGCACAATATATCCCGAAGCCATCTGAGCCTGTCATTGCCGTAAATAGCAGCAGGCCGCCTGTTGGCGTTGTATTCATTCCTCGAAAAGAGAGGAATCCGATAGGCAGCGCTTGGAACAGCTTGGTTGCAGCAGGCAAGGAAGCGCCGCAGCTTACGTATGCTGCCAGGTTGGAGGAAGATACAGGCTGGCGGCATTGGAAAGGCAATACAAGGCTGCTTATGGCTGTTGAGAGGGAAGAGTTGAACGGCAAGCTCGACGTGGATATGCTGGACAGTCTCACATGCTCATGTGAGCCGACCGATGCTTCGGCTGCCGAAGCGCAATATTTGGAGTGGCAGGAGCAGCAGGAGACGCATTGGACCCTGGCAAGCGCAGTCTTTCATTATGAGCGGAAATATAAGAAATGGCCGCAGCGGCTCGATGATCTCATACAGCCGTATCCAAACAACGTAATCGCTGGAGAACGAGAAGGAATGAGAGCTATGTTCCCTGACGTTCTTAAGAAGCTCAAAGCCGCGAAGTCAAGCGGCGGAAGCGGGAATTTGCCTGCGTCTACCGAAACGGACAGCGAGCCTGCTCAACCCGAGAAGCCTAAAGCGCAGTCTATTGTCGGCAGCAATGGCATTCTCGATAAGCAATGGAGTGCGCCGCTTTCAATCGTCGTGGATAAATCTACGCATCGGCTTGCGGTCGTACAGGGGGATATAATCGTTCGCAGCTATAAGGTAGGACTTGGCGGCGAGGAAACACCGGAAGGCAGCTTCTATATTAGCGAGAAGGTACGGAATCCGAACGGGCGTGATGATGGGGATTTCGGGAGTCGAGGCATGACATTATCTGGTACGCTGTATGCGATCCACGGTACGGATGAACCTGACAGCATCGGGAAAGACGAATCGCTTGGCTGTGTCCGTATGGGCAAGGAGGATGTTGAGGAGCTGTTCGATATGGTACCGCTGGGAACGATCGTGCAAATAAAAAACGGGACGCTTCCAAACAAGCTGCAGCAGCCAAAGGAACGCTTCGAGCTGGAGCCAAGTCAGAATGAAACCAATCCCGCGAAAGTTTATAAATGGTTGACGTAAGAGGCTTACGAAGTGAAAACTAGAAGCAGAGCTACTGCAATGATAACAACGCCAACGATTGAGCCGATCCAAACAAGCGCTTTTTTGTTTACCTCATCCTTGGGCTTTGCTTTCATTGTTGCTGGTTTTCTTTTGGGTGAACTCATCGACAATCAACCTCTCTATTTCGGAATAATAATGAATATGTTCTCATTGTAATCGTTTTCTAGACAAGCCGCAATATAACAGACGCTTGCACCTTGCGTGCAGGCTCTTTTCTTTTTGCTGCAAAAAAGATAAACTGTCATGTAGAACATACAACTGAGATCGGAGTGGGTAAGTTGCTTTATTCTTCAATTTTAAAACCGATTTTTTTTCAAATGGACCCGGAGAAGGCCCATCATCTCGTCATCGATGGCTTGGCAGCCGGCGGAACTGTGCCTGGCTTGAATGGTATTATGCATGCGATGTATGGCGTAGCAGAGTCGCCTGAGCTTGCAACTGAACGATTCGGACTTCGATTCCCACACCCAGTGGGACTAGCTGCCGGGTTAGATAAAAACGGCAAAGCCGTTGACGGCTTCTCGAGCGTTGGCTTCGGCTTTGCAGAGGTAGGAACGGTAACGCCGAAGGGACAAGCTGGTAACGAGCAGCCCCGATTATTCCGCCTTCCTTCAGACGAGGCGCTTATCAACCGAATGGGATTCAATAATGAAGGTACGGCCGCAATGGCGGAGAAGCTGTCCAAACGCAAAATAAACCGCATTCCAATCGCGGTCAACATCGGTAAAAACAAAATGACGCCGAATGAACTAGCTCATGAGGATTACCAAACCTGCATTCGGGACTTGTATACATATGGAGACTTCTTCGTCGTGAATATCAGCTCGCCTAATACGCCTGATTTGCGGGATTTGCAGCATGGAGAAGAGCTGAGAAATTTACTCGCCGCCGTAAAAAAGGAAATAAACACACAAGCGGCGAAAATAGGAGCAAAAGCCAAGCCGGTGCTTGTCAAAATTGCGCCTGATATGACGAACGAGCAGTTGGAGCTTACCGTTGCTACCATAATGGAGAGCGGCGTATCGGGTATTATAGCGACGAATACGACCTTATCCCGGACAGGGCTGCAGCATCCTTCCGCGAAGGAAACGGGCGGCCTAAGCGGGAAGCCGCTTCGTGAGCGCTCAACAGAAGTGATACGCGCCGTGTACCGCCAGACTGGCGGCCAGCTGCCGATCATCGGCTCAGGCGGCATTTTTACAGCGCAAGACGCATACGATAAAATCCGCGCCGGAGCTTCGCTTGTTGAGATCTATACGGCTCTGATCTACAAAGGGCCTGGCGTTCTCCGTGAATTGACGAGCGGGTTGAAGGAATGTTTACGCAAGGATGGCTACCGCAATATTGCCGATGCAGTTGGAGCAGATCACGTTTAAGAACAGGAGGCGGCCGGATGGACGGTAGAGACTGGAATCTTTTTTTACAGCCTTATGAACAAGCGGTTGAAGAACTTAAAGTAAAGTTTAAGACGATGCGGGTTGAATTGAAGATAAGGGAAGCATATGCGCCTATAGAATTTGTCACCGGCCGGGTAAAGCGAATTTCGAGCATATTGGAGAAAGCGAAGCGCTTGAATGTGCCTTCTGACCAGCTGGACACAGGCATTGAAGACATTGCCGGCATTCGCATCATGTGCCAATTCGTGGACGACATCCATCGGGTTGCAGGATTGATCCGCACGCGAAAGGATCTTACGCTTGTATACGAGAAGGATTACATTACTAACTTCAAAGACAGCGGCTACCGGAGCTATCATATGATCGTAGAATATCCGGTACAGACCGCGCTTGGCTATAAGATTGTCTTAGCGGAGATTCAAATTCGCACACTTGCGATGAACTTCTGGGCAACCATTGAGCACTCCTTAAATTATAAGTTTAAAGAGAGCCTGCCGGAGGATGTTAGGGATCGGCTTAAAAAAGCAGCGGAGGCCGCATCGCAGCTGGATACTGAAATGACCAGCATACGCAAAGAAATACTCGATGCGCAGACGGAGTTCGAGGAGCAGTCCAATGTCGTCTCCAAAGTGCTCAACGGCATTCAGGACTTGTACTTCTATCACCGCGTCCGTGAAGCTGCGCAGTTCCAGATGAAATTCAACGAGAAGTTCGAGAAAGAGGATTACCACGAGCTGAACCAGCTGTCTCTTGATATTCAAGCAGCGATTGGCAAAGCAAAGAAGGGCAATCAGAGCTAGTTGAAAGAAAAAGGGGCTGTCCGGCAGGGTTAACGTAACCTGCTGGACAGCCCCTTCGTGCATCGTAATCGGCAAAACTACTCGACAGATTTCTTAGGCTTGTACAAGCCATCTATCGTTTCGCGAATTTCTTCGGCAGTTTTGCCTTGCTTGCTTAAAGCAATAACTTCTTCCATTTCTTTCTTGCATATGCCGCAGCTCGTACTATGGTTGGTCCACGTGACGCTGCCTTCATCAGCGGGATGCTCTGCCACATAGCAGCGCAGGAGCGAATCATGCGGATTCTCTACCTCAACGCCTTCCGCGCATCCGCAGTAGCAGGAAATACCGCTCATAATGTGAGCATGTTCATGAACCGCCTTGTACAGCTCGCTCGTATGAGGCGTATAATCGGATAGAAATGCCGGCAGCTCGTCATAGGATGACGTCGTTTGCCAAGTTTCCGAGCCATGCTGATGCTCAGCGCCTGCCTTGTCGTCATCCGCGAGGCCGCATGCAGTGAGCAGGGTTATAAATGCGAAAGCGAGCAATAAAGCATACAAGATGCCTCGAACGCGGGAGTGTTGGTGCTCCTGCGCGATCTGTTCATCCGTTAAGCGCTGACGCTTCATCAATTGGCTTCAGCTCCTGAATATTTATTGAAAAAGGCTCTGAAATCATCTATGCTGTAGCCGGTTGTGCCTTCCTCAGCGAGTCCGCCCTCGATCTTGTCCACTTGAACGCCGTCTTTAAAGTAGGCCAGCGTTGGCGTATATTCAACCTGATACTTGTTAAAGTATGAAGGGAATTCTCTTAGATTGAACTGCGGTAAATCAATGCCAAGCTCGTTGACAAGCGGCATGAGCTGCGGCGTTGTTTTTTGGCAATGTGGGCAATCGGAGGCGAAAAGGTACACAAAGAAATCTTCCTTGTCGGCAACCTTCTTATCCAACACAGCCGGCAATATGATATTCTGGTAGTTAGGATCGTCAAGCTGCTTGCGTGTTGCAGGGTTGAGCTCAGACACCTTTTTGTCGTATAATGCGTTAACCTTGCCACTGTTATTGAGGATGAAGATAAAGCCGAATAATAGGACGACGATTCCGATATACACATAGATCATTTTGACTTTTTGCTTCTTTTTCATGGGTGCGACTACCTCCGAAACGGATTTATATTGGACGAGCCTGCGAATAGGGCATGTCCTTACTTTAATATATTATATAACAAAGACACTACAGTATGTAAGAGGATGGGCATCGAAGAAAATTGGCAGGGGGAATACAGCATGATCGGCAATCTGCCGCGTAATTTCACGGAAAAGATGGAAAAAATACTAGGCGAAGAATATGACAAATTTATGTCATCCTACGACGCTCCGAGAGTATATGGGCTGAGAATCAATCGGCTAAAGCTCGATGTGAAGCAATGGAAAGAACTTTCTCCGATGAGTGAGGGTACTCGCCAGATCCCTTGGGCTGAGGATGGCCTCTATTATGCTGAGGGTGAACGCCCCGGCAAGCATCCTCATTATCATGCAGGGCTCTATTATATCCAGGAGCCAAGCGCGATGGCGCCAGTAGAGCTGCTTGATGTACAGCCGGGACATCGCGTGCTTGATTTATGCGCGGCGCCTGGAGGCAAGTCGACTCAAATCGCTGGCAAGCTGCAAGGCTCCGGGGTACTCGTGACGAATGACAATGCCCGAGAAAGAACGAAGGCTCTGGCGAAAAATATCGAGCTCGCAGGCGTTCGGAATGCCGTTGTGCTGAATGAGGAGCCAGAAGCGATTGCAGCTGTTTTTACGGAATGGTTTGACCGAATTCTCGTAGATGCCCCCTGCTCAGGCGAAGGCATGTTTCGAAAGGACGAGTCCATGATCGGTGAATGGGAGAAACATTCGATTCAGCGATGTTCGATTATGCAGCATGATATATTGAAGCATGCGGCAGCAATGCTCGCACCTGGAGGCAGGATGGTCTATTCGACCTGTACCTTCTCTCCGGAAGAAAACGAGCAGCAGATAGCCCGTTTTCTTGTTGATCACCCCGATTTTTCAATTATTGCTGTTCCCCATAGCGATGGATTGGCGGCAGGCAGAGCCGACTTAGCTGGAGATGTCGAATTTCTAAGCGAAGAGCGATTGCAAAGCATTAAAGGAACGGTAAGGCTATGGCCGCATCGCCTTGAAGGAGAAGGACATTACGTGGCTGTGCTTGGCCGCAGTGGGAAAAGGGAAGAAGCAGCAGGCGGAGTAATCGCAGCTGCAGCAAGACCGCGCATAAACGGAGCTGCAATGGCAGCAAACGTTAAACGGGATGCATTAAGCGCTGGAGGCAAGCACCGCGAGAAGAAGCTGGATGCTAGAGAAGAGCGGCGCGCAGCTAAGCGTCAGACGAGGAATGATTGGCTAAACATGGGGACAGAGCGGAACAAGCCGAAACGAACCGACGCAAAAGGGCGTGAAGGTGAAGCTGCACAAATACAAGAAGCTAGTCCGGTTGAGCTATGGTACCAATTTGCCGAGCAATTCGCAGTTAACGCCTTGAGCTGGCCAGGCGTGCCCGTTGCCTTCGGATCGCGTGTTTATCTGCAGCCTGCCGAGCTGCCAGCCTTGGACGGGCTGCGTGTCGTTAGGGCAGGCTGGTATGTCGGAGAAGCAGCCAGAGGCCGGTTCGAGCCGTCGCATCCGCTTGCCATGGGGTTAACGAGGGAGGAAGCTGCACGTTCAGTTAACTGGAGCGCTAGCGACGAACAGACGCTTCGTTTTCTTAAAGGAGAAACCTTGTTTGTGGGCGAAGCGGACATGAAGGTGCAAGCAGGTGCCGGTACCAAAGGCTATGTACTGATTTGTACAGATGGATTTCCGATCGGATGGGGCAAATATGCTGGAGGCATGATCAAAAACGAGCTGCCGGCTGGATGGAGATGGATGTAGAATGGGCAAACGAATACGGGTAGACAAGCTGCTTGCGCATATGGGACTTGGTACGCGCAGCGAAATTAAAAGGGCGGTAAAGATGGGCATGGTGGCCGTAGATGGTCGATTAGTCAAGGACAGCGGTCTTATAGTAGATCCTGATGCTGCAGAGGTAACGTACGACGGTACGCCTGTGATATACCGGGATGTCGTGTATTTCATGCTTAATAAGCCGCAAGGCGTTATTTCTGCTACAGAGGATGGACGCGAACGCACGGTGATTGATTTGCTGGAGCCTCAGGACCGTCTGCGTGATCCATTTCCTGTCGGCAGACTGGACAAGGATACCGTTGGCTTGCTGCTGCTGACAAATGACGGGCAATTGGCGCATGAGCTGTTGTCTCCGCGCAAGCATGTCGAGAAAACGTATGAGGCGCTCGTGCTAGGTGAAGTCGGCGATGATGACAAGCAAGCATTCAATGCAGGCGTTACGCTGGATGACGGCTACGAGACAATGCCTGCCAAGCTGCAGATTGGCCGCTATGAGCAGCGGGAGGATGGCATGTATTCTGAAATTTCACTTACGATAATGGAAGGCAAGTTTCATCAAGTGAAACGAATGTTTGAAGCCGTTGGCAAGCAGGTCGTTTATTTGAAAAGAGTAGCCATGGGGCCTCTTCAATTAGATGATTCTCTTCCAGAAGGCTCTTACCGGGAGCTGACCGAAGAGGAAGTGGATTTGCTGCGGTCTCATAAGCGATCGGGGCAGTGATTTTTTTTGGATAAGCAAATAATCGTTCAATATAGAGAGCATGATCAGAGATAGATTGGAATGGGAGTGGGAGAATGAGCTTGCATTATGATTTAATCGCTTTGGATGTAGATGGAACGCTGTTAAGAGATGACCATGTGTTAACGGAAGTTATAAAGGAATCGGTTCAGGAGGCTGCAGACAAGGGGGCTCAGATCGTGCTGTGTACGGGCAGGGGACCATCCGGCGCGCTTCCGATACTCAAGGAGCTTGGCCTAAACGGGACGGTTATTACCCATAATGGGGCTGCGACGATCAATGCCGACGATCACACCATTGTTCACCAGTTTGACATGGTACCGGAGCATTTGCTCAGCTATGTCGCTTATTGCAGGGATAACGGCATACATTTTGATTTGAACACAGCGTTTGAAATGATGGTTGAAAGCATGACTCCCGATGCAGAGGTCATGTACGGACATTATCAAGCAAGACCGACCGTACAGGATTTCCGGCTTGGCTTGCCGAGCGGGCTCGTCAAATTTACGATGTTCGGCTCGAAGGAGAAGATGGATGACGTTCAGACGGAATGGGCGGAGTGGCCGAAGGTGCTGCACTTTATCCGAAGCGGGGATTTCTTTATTGACGTTCATCATCCAGAAGCGAGTAAAGGACGAGCATTGCAGCAGCTTGCTGAAATGAGAGGGATCGATCGCAGCCGAATTCTCGCCATAGGCAATTATTATAATGATATTACGATGCTTGAATTTGCAGGCATGGGCATTGCGATGGGGAACTCCCCTGATGAGGTGAAACGCGCAGCGAACGCGGTTACCTACTCCAATAGTGAAGACGGAGTAGCCAAGGCTCTTCGTGAATATGCATGGCGTTGACTGGAAAAAACCGCCCGAGGCTGCAGCCTCGGGCGGTTTTTGATTAATATATAAGGATTTATATGTTTTCACATATAAATGTGCTTATATATCTGTGTGAAACAACTGCTTTTGCCACAGAGGACGGCGACAGCCGTTTACGCTTGTAGTCGGATGATAGGGCTTAGTAGAGGACAGATTTAGATATGATTACCAGAAGAATGAACAATACCAAAATTACGCCTAAAGACGTAAACCCTCCATGTACACCGGACATGCCAATTCCTCCTATTAATGTAGTTCCGACTCCGAGCAGTCATTTCTTGGTTAGTTATCTCGTCGTTCGGTATACAGTATCATATGTAAATTACCCCAGAACGATTGGACATTTGTCATGGGTGCCCGACATTTGGGCATTTGCCCCGCTGGTTCACCAAGCCATTCCGTACGGGTATCTTGGGGATAATTGTAGGGGGAAAGCAGCTGCCAATATGCTTGATAGAAAAAGCTGTCCGTCAAAGAAAAAGACCGATTCCAAAAACGGAATCGATCTTCTATGTTCATTCGACTAGCGACTACGCCCGCCACGCGGCTTATTCGCGGGGCTTCCGCCACGCGAGCTGCTGCGTCCTCCAGAAGGAGCACTGCTTCGTCCGCCAGCAGAAGCGTTGCCGCGGCTTCCGCCACGCCCGCCCGCTTGTGCTTTGCCGCGAGGCGCATTGCGCTCATTGGTAGCTTTCATATCCTTGCGTGTTGCTTCCCACGGACTATCTACTGAGGCCGCTGCGCGGCCTGCAGCATGCTCGGCGCCGCGTGGAGCGCCAAAACCGCCGCTGCGTGCACCTCCGCGAGCGGAGCTTCCACGGTTCTCTGCACGTTGGCTGCCGCCGCGGTTGCCGGATTGTGCAGAAGCACTGCGTCCGCCTGCGCGCTCGGAGCTTGTGTTATCGAAACGATCTCCTCGGCGTGCTGCCCAGCCCGTTGCTTCGCCGGTTTGCTCTGAAGCTTCACCACGAACCTCTGCCGTTCTACCCGTACGTTTGCCAGAAGCCGCTGCTGGACGGAAGGTCTCGCGCTGGCCTCTGCGCCCGCCAGGCTTAGCGCCTCGATCCGAAGGGCCTGAACGGTCACGTCCGCGCCGTCCGCCTTCGGACGGCTTCGCGCCGCCTCCGCGAGTGCCGCCTTTGCCAGCAGCGCTGCGGCTTCTTTCCGGGCGATCGCCGATTTGCGCGCGGACGGAGGTCTCGTTGCCTTCGCCGTCGATGGCGCGGCGAGTAAGCTTGGCGTTGATGCTCTGTTCGATAAGCAGCAAATGATTCTTGTCATATGGCGTTGCTAAAGTAATGGCTGCTCCTTCTTGTCCCGCACGGCCTGTTCTGCCGATACGGTGAATGTAGAGCTCACCATCCTGAGGGACGTCATAGTTGTAAACGTGAGTTACGCCTTCAACGTCTAAGCCGCGTGCTGCGACATCGGTTGCAACGAGTACCTGCAAGCGGGCATCCCTAAAGCGTTTCATGACTTGCTCGCGCTTTGCCTGCGTGAGATCGCCATGCAGCTCATCGGATTCAATACCGAGCTCCTGCAGCTCTTTGTTCAATTTCTTGGCGCGAACCTTCGTCCGGCAGAAAATAACGGCAAGATACGGCTGATGGCGCTCAAGCAAATGGACCAGTGCCTGCTGCTTGCTTCTGTCCGTCGTCTCGTAGACGATTTGGGTAATGCTGTCGAGCGTCACATTCGTGCTGCGTACGCGAATATCAACGGGAGATTTCATGTAGTCTGCTGCCAGCTTGCGGATCGCATCCGGCATCGTTGCGGAAAAGAGCATCGTTTGACGCGCTTTCGGCGTTTGGGTAATAATGCTTTCTACGTCTGGCAGAAAGCCCATGTGGAGCATTTGGTCTGCTTCATCCAATACGAGCATTTGCAGCTTGCCGAGGCTTACGGTCTCGCGTTTCATATGGTCGATAAGTCGACCAGGCGTCGCGACCACGATATGCGGCGAACGTTGAAGCTTGCGAATTTGCGCGTCAACGTCCTGTCCGCCATAGGCTGCGAGGACGCTTACGCCAACGGCAGGCACGAGTTTTTTGAGCTCGCTCGTTATTTGAATGGCAAGCTCCCTTGTCGGTGTTAGAATGAGGGCTTGCACTTGTTCTTTTTCTATATTAATCCGTTGCAAAATAGGCAACGCAAACGCAATTGTTTTGCCAGTGCCCGTTTGTGCTTGTGCGATGACGTCCTGCCCGTTGAGCAGAAGCGGAATCGCTTGCTTTTGAACCGGTGTCGGCTCGGTAATTCCATCTTGTTGAAGCAGATCGCTCAGCTTGGGAATGATACCCAAAGCGTTAAATGCGTTAGACATTAATACATTTCCTCTTTTCGTAAACATCGTTTGATGTTAAGTATAACAGTTGTCTATATAATGTGCATCTTTACTTTGCATATGCTATGCTATAAGCCAACATTAAGAGCAGCAGAGGAATGGTAACGATGAATGGTACAGAACGCGCAGCGATAAAACCGGGCTTGCAGGTCGATATTGTTTTGAAGCAGGATCAGCGAACAGGAAAGCTTACTCGCGGTATCGTGAAGGATATTTTAACAAATGCACCAAAGCACCCGCATGGCATTAAAGTTAGACTGGCTGACGGCCAAGTAGGCCGGGTAAAAAACATCACGCCTTAAAGGCAGCTATCTGCGCTGTAAGGCAAGTGAATACCAGCAGGGAGCGAATGGCTATGGCATTCGGCATTAAGCGAAGCGAGATGGTGGCATGGAAAGCAGCCGTCTCAAGAGGTGAAGTCGCATTTCTAACTCATTATTGGCTAGATCCAAGATTTCCGGGGATGAAGACGGTGACTAAGGTAGGCTGCTCCGATCTGGAGAAGCTTGCAAGCTGGTGTCGTGCCAATGGACTGAATCCGAAGTATATTCATGCTCGAGCGCAGTATCCGCATTTTGATTTGATGGGTGCGAAGCAGCGGGAAATATTGCGAAGCGCCAATCAACGAGAGCAATTAGAGCGGTTCGGGATGGTTGACGGTTAGTTGTGAATGGATTGGCCGGCTGCTCAGCGAGCAGCTTTTTTTTTGTCTGCACTTTCTCTAGCTTTCTAGCGCGCCTATTTGGCTTATATTATGATGAATGAAAAAAGAATGCTCATTCGCATTGTTGGAGGAGAGTAGAAATGTCTGCAGAAAAAGAACAACTGCTGTCTGCGTTTGGCAGGTGGAATGCCTTTATTGCCGATCTGGGAAAATATGACGAGCGCTATTGGAACCAGAGCGTGGCGAGCGGCAAATGGTCAGTCCGTGAGGTTGTAGCTCATATTTTGAAATGGGATGAGTACTTTTACAAAGCTGCAATCTCCAAGATTGAAGAGGGGATTCCGCTTGCCATCCAGCATTTGGATTATGACCAATTCAATGATGCGGCAAAGGAGTATGGATTAAGCACGCCGGTAACCGAGCTCGTATCCGAAGCCATCGCTAGCCGCCAAAGGATAATACATACGATTGCTGCTTTCTCGGAAGAGCAATATGGCGGCGTCTATATGGATGTCGACGGGCAGCCGTTTGAAACGGTACAGTACTTGAAGGATTTTATATGGCATGACAACCATCATGTTGAGCCGATAAAAAGGCTTTTGCAGCTACGAATTGAAGAAATGAGCCTGAACGGCTGGCCTGCGCTTCAAACGGTCCTATATGACGGCTGGTTCATGCGTTTCGCAGCTGGATATACGAAGAGATCCAACTCGGTTCATGCCTTGTATGGGCAAACGTATATGCTGGACACGAAGATTAGCGAATGCGAGCGGCGATACTCGATGCAAAATCTTAATACGGTATTTAAAGTTACTCCGTTCATACAGCCTGCCAATCTCGATGAGGTGCTTGCAGCCCGGGGGTATGAGCGAATGGATCAGACGGTTATCAAAACGGTGCATCTAACTGATGTTAAAAAACCTTCGCACGTGGATGTATGGCTTGAGGATGAGCCGACGGAAAACTGGCTGGATGCTCTAACGGTTTTTAGCGGCTTATCCGATATGCAGAGGGCTATCACCCAAAACATGCTCGAGCAGTCTCCGCTTATCAAATGTTTTGCTACGCTTCAGGTGAACGGTATACCGGTAGCGGCGGGCTATGCGGCCATAGAGGATGGCTGGGTTGGGTTGTACGATATTGTCACAGATGTCAACGAACGAAGCAAAGGGTACGGCGAGCAGCTAGTGCTGCACCTGCTTCACTGGGGCAAGGAGCAGGGCGCAACGGAGAGCTATCTCATGGTCGTCAAAAATAACGAAGCGGCTAATCGGCTCTATGACAAGATTGGTTACATATCGCAGTATGAATACTGGTACAGGGTGAAGTCCTCAGTTCCGCTTTGATAAACATCATTACGCTGAATGCAGTGAGGAATCAAAAATTCAATCCGATATAATCGAAACGGAGCCGCGCAAGTTTGCGAGCTCCGTTTTCCATTTCATTCGATCTAGTTTCTGGAGGAGGGGATGGAGGGAACTGGTCTCCTTTATGGAAGTTGGTACTTTTTTATGCAAATTTCAAAAAAGTTGAACGTTTGTCGGTTTCGTATATATACGTGTTAAGAGTGTGAGGGCTACTATTAGGACGAAATCGAAAGAAAGGAGGAATGAAAGCGCATACAACAATACATAACGCGTGAAACGCGTTGATCAAAGCGGCAAGATCATATGAAGGAGGCGAAACAAATTGATGACTCGCACAAGGCAGCGCAATGTGGCGATTACCGTTGTATTGGCAATGGCAATGAGCCTGATTCTGAACGTTTTTTCTTTTCAATCGGCCTTCGCGGCGGTCAGCAACCCGGTAATGGGGCCCGAGCTGGTTATTAATCCCGGTTTCGAGGAAGTATCGGGTTCGATGCCGGCAAGCTGGACCATGTTTGACAATAAGCCCGATGTCGCGGTCGAGTCGACCACCGAACAGGCATTCGAAGGAACGCGAAGCGTCAAGCTTACCGACAATTCGCATGCCACCGCGGCGGGGATGCGCAGCCAGATGATGGCCTATTCCCCAGGGACAACGTACACCGCAAGCGTGAAGGTGCTGGTGGAAAGTGGTACAGGCACGCTCTTGGTCCGATACTATAATGCCAATGGCTCGTTTATTGGACAGAAAGGACAGTTTGTCAACACAGCAGGCTGGCAAACGATTACTATCGTGAATGAAACGCCTATGGACGGCACTGTCAGCACGGAAATGCTGATTGTCGTCCCCAGCACGCCAGGCACAGGCGTCGTCTATGTGGATGACGCTTCGTTCAAGACAACGGAGCTGTTGACTAATCCAAGCTTCGAGGCCGTGACGGGAACGAGACCGACCGGCTGGACAGCTGTCGACCACGCAACGGCGTCCAGTATCAGTACGGTAACGAACTCCGTGTATTCCCACGGCAAAAGAGCGGTGCGTATCGTTGATAATTCCGCAGTGCATGCGTACAGCCTAAAGAGCGCTGAGCTTCCAATCGCTGCGGATAAATCATATACCGCAGTCGTACTAGCCAAGCCGCTGTCCGGAGTCGGAAAGCTGTATCTGAATTTCTTCGGTTCATACGGCCAGCAATACGTGGAAGCGCAGACCAATGGCACCGGAAACTGGGAGACGTTAACGGTGTCGGCCGAACCTCCTGCCGGAACGACCGGTGTGTCGGTCGAGCTGGCAACGTTAGGCAGCCAGACTGCTGATGTCTACTTCGATCAAGTGTCGTTAACGGCGGGTGATGCGACTCCGACTCCTACACCAACGACAACACCAACACCAACGCCGCCGAGCGGCTCGCTGAATTGGCCGAATGAGCCGAACCCGGCTGCATACCGCCATTTTGAGCCGGAAGATCGTCTCGTTACGACCCAGAACCCGCCTGATTTCGGATGGCCACATGTACCAGGCGTCGAACGTTACGAGCTGCAGGTTGCGACTGATAGCGATTTCAACAATATCGCCTATCAGAAAGACGACATCGCCATCAACTTTTACAATTTCCCGAATACATTCGTGGACGGAGAGTCGTACTTCTGGCGAGTCCGATTCCATAAGCCAGCCGGAGTATCGAATTGGAGCGATGTCCAGCGATTCCGGATCGATCCGGATGCCGTTCCGTTCCCGGTGCCGGACATATCGCAGCTGTTAAGTCAGGTGTCGATCTCGCATCCCCGCATCTTGACGAATCCAAATAAACTGGAGCAATTCCGAGCAAGAAGAGACGGCGACGGCAAGGCTGTCTTTGAGCGGATAAGCGAAATAGCTGCTGCGGATTTGGCCGACGCGTCGGCGACGCTGCCGCCGGATCCGGTGCCTCCCGTTCCTGAGGGGCAGACGCCGCATCCGAATAACCCTAGGAATGAAGTCGTAAGCGTCCTGTCTCAGAGAGAGACGACGAGAATGGTCAATGCAGCATTCGTCTATCTGATCACAGGACAATCCGAATATGGCAATTATGCAAAGTCTCGGTTATTGAACCTAGCCACATGGAGAACCGACGATGGGCCGACCTCCTACCATGCGTCAACGGGCGGCAACGACCAGGTGCACCGGGATATCGCATATAAGAGCGCCATTGCCTATGACTGGATATTCAATCTGCTAAACGACGAGGAGAAGGAACAGGCTCTGACGATGATAATGGCGCGCGGCCAATCGATTGCCGATGACGTGTTATATGATGCCAATCCGATCTCGACCACCCCTTTCGATTCGCACGGATGGACGGTTAACGGGTTTATGGGCATCATTGCGACGGCGCTGCTGCATGACAATACGATAGTGAATGGCGCACCCGTCTCGGAGAAAGCACAGCAATGGTTTAAAGCGATCGTCCCCGCTTACATCAATTTATTGCCGCCGTGGGGCGGCGAGGATGGCGGCTGGGGCAACGGAAGCGGCTACTGGAACTGGTCGTCCGAGGCCAATAAGCAATTTATGGATGTGCTCTTGGCAGCAACCGGCTTTGATCTGTATCAGAAGGCGTTCTCGCGCAACGAGTCTTGGTTCCCTCTCTACACGCTGCCGGTTGGCCAAAAGTCAGGCGTGTTCGGCGACGACATCAACATTTTGCAGCCGTCCTACTCCGCTACCAATACGATGCGCAATGCGCAGATGCTCCAGAATCCGGTCATGCAGTGGTATTCGCAGCAGAATTCGCCCCACAACACCGACAAAATCTTTGCGTATTTGTATGGGGACAGCAGTCTGGAAGCTCGCCCTCCGGTTGAGATGCCGACAGCCAAATATTTCGATAAGATTGGTTTGGTCACCATGCACTCCAGTCTGTACGATCCGAAACGAATTTCGCTCTTCTTCAGATCAAGCCCGTTCGGCAGCTTCAATCACAACCATGCCGATCAGAACGGGATCGTCATCAATGCGTTCGGCGAGGAGCTGGCACTTGACGGCGGGTTCTATGATTCATACACATCTAATCATTTTCAGAAGTATGCCAAGCAAACCTTTGCCAAAAACGCGATCACCTATGACGGCAAGAAGGGGCAAAAAATATTCGATATGACGGCAATCGGCCAAATTACTGGCTTTGCGACCGATAAGCATTTCGACGCAGCCGTTGGGGATGCCACAGGCGCCTACAATACCGATTCGGCGAATGCTGGACTGGATCAAGCGCAGCGGAGCATAATTTATGTCAAACCGGGCGCATTTGTCGTAATTGACAATGTGGAAGCGCGTCAGCCGGGCGGCTCCAACTTCGAATACTGGCTTCATGCCGAAAAGAGCCTGACGCTGGATGACGATCAGAGCGGCGCTACGATCATTCAGAATAAAGCGGCGTTGAAGGTAAAGCTGCATTATCCGGATTTGACGGCCTCGAAGACTGGACAGTATATCGATGCAGCAGGAAACGAGTGGCTGCCTAGCGTGGAGAAGGACACGATTCCGCATTTTAAGGGCCGTACTCGAGTCCATGCGAACTTTACGACGCCGAAGACGGACTATGCGACGATCGTCTCTACGTATATTCCCTATCAAGTTGGCACGCAGCCGGAAACTATCGACGTGCAGGATCTCGGCGCATACCGGAAGCTGCACTTCCAGGACGGCACGGATGTCTATGTACGGACCGCGCAGAGCGGCGTTGTGACGGCGGATAACCTGCAATTTGACGGGGTAGCGATTGCGGTCAAAGACGACTCGATTCTGCTTGTCGGCGGCACGAAGTTGATTCGGGACGGGGTAACGCTGATCGATAGCACGCAGACAGCGACTATTGCGCATTCGGGCAGCGAGCTGTCGATCACGAGCTCGAAGGATACGCGAGTCAGCCTTCAGGCAAGCGGTGTGACGACGGTTCTCGATGAAGAGTATCGCAGCATTCCGATGGGTGGCACTGTAACGGAATCCGTCTATAAGCGCGGCGTCCATTGGAACGCTTCCGTTAATATGCTGACGTTGAATGTCGAGGCGGGCCAGCATCAGCTTCTCTTAAGCAGCATTCCGGCGCCTGCTCCTGCAGACCCGGTATCGCTGGTAGTCGAGATTGACGAAATCCCTTCGACAGTCACGCTTTCCGCTTACGGGGACGGACGCGGAGGCGTCTCCTCTTGGGGAGATTTAACGAATTCGGTTGGACTGTATGAGGTGTTGGAAGCGCCGGAAGGTCTCAAATTCGAGAAGCTAGGCGGCGTCACGCCAGTGATGTTCCTGGGCGCGAATGCGAAGCTGATTCTGGATGGCCCCGCATCGCCGCTGAAGTTGCGGAGTGCGGGTTCGGGTGCAGCAACTCCGGTCGATCAATCGGTTGACTATGATACCGTTAAGGGAGGTTTGAACGTCTTTGCGGAAGCGGAAAGCTTCGGCAGCGCGGACAGCGGGATATCCACCTATAGCACGCGCGCGTTTCTCTCGGGCGGTGTCGGTGTCACCGGCTGGAACAATCCCGGTCAAATGATAACCTGGCAGTTGAATGTCCCTGAAGCCGGATTCTATGATGTCGCAATGAAATACGTCAGCGGCTGGGAGTTGGGTGGTGCTGATACGAAGCGCTTGATTCAACTGGGCTCGGAGCTTTATTCGGCAGATATTCCGAGCACGCTGAAATGGGGGACTGTTCCTGAGGAATGGAGAGCAGTGACGGTCCACACCGGGACGTTCTTACCGGCGGGACCTGTTCAACTGAAGATGTGGAACGTTACCGGATCGTCGAATGTTGACTGGGTTGGCCTGAACAAAACAGAAACGGTCACGGAGCCGTCCATCAGGCTTACTCCAAACGAAGACAGCGTAATTCCGAGTCAGGAGTTTGAACTGCAAGTGTCACTTGAGAATGACACGACTGCGGCCGGCGTCGATCTTACGCTGTCGTACGATTCGGCTCGCTTCAATTACATCGGCTATACCAAAAATGATGCCCAGCTGGCAGTCAACGTTTCGAACGACGATACAACCGGCAAGCTGCGCGTGCTGGCCGCTCGTACGGGGCCCGGAAGGTTATCTTCAGATGCATCAATCCTGGCGCTGAAGTTTCAGGTTAAGGCAAATGTGCCTTCGGGGGAAACGAACTTCGAGGCATCGGCGGTTACGGCGTCGGATCAATCAGGCACTGATTACGCGATTGGCGGATTTGCCGTTCAGGTGAACGTTCTAAATAAAGCTGCGTTGAACGCGCTCATCGCGCAGGCGACAGCGGCTCATGACCAGGCAGTTGCAGGGACGGTGATCGGCACATTCTTTAGCAGCGTGCTGTCTGGGTTGAAGGAAGAGCTCTCAGCAGCGAACCAAGCCGCACAAACGGCTGCGGCACAGACGGATGCAACTCCGGGGCAAGTTCAGGATGCGATAGATCTTCTGGCTTCAGCGCTCGCGGAATTCGAGGCCCACCGTATTACAGCAACAACAGGCAATATGAACAGCGACCCGCGAATTACGATAGGGGATTTCGTCCTGGTGGCCGCACATTACGGGAAAGACACGGTAAGCCCGGATTGGGCAATTGCCCGAACTGTTGACATTAATAAGGACGGCATTGTAGATATCGAGGACTTGGCGTTCGTCGCCTCCCGAATTTTCGGGTAGCAGCAATCTAACGATGTTCCCCCTTGATTGTCAAGGGGGAACTTTATTTAGCTGAAGAATAACCGGGATTAATGCGTTTCCTGTTTAGTGGCTTGGCAATAGTGAGCTTAGTGGTCGGACGGCTTTCGCTTGCCTACAATATACTGAAGAAAGCAGCGATGAACTAAAATAGAAACGGGTTGGAGCAGAAAAGACACCTGATCCATCCCGTTTTCGCTTTTTCAACTTGTATATTAGCATTTGATTGAATTGCGAAGAGCAGGGAGCATGGAGAACACCACCCCATATAAATAAGCAAGCAGTTATCGTGACATGCACGACATCCGCTTGCTTAGAAAAGCTGAAAATTACCGGTAATTCGGCAGCAAATATTGATTGGCATCTAGCATTTCGTCGACCAGCGCTTTGATATTGTCGATAGGCAGTTCTGCTCCTGTATGCGGGTCTAGCAGCGCCGCGTGGTAAATATGCTCGCGCTTGCGTGTAACCGCCGCTTCAATCGTGAGCAGCTGCATGTTAATGTTTGTCCGGTTAAGCGCCGCGAGCTGCGGCGGAAGCGCGCCGAAGCGGGTAGGTGTAACGCCTTCGCTGTCTACGATGCAGGATACCTCTACGCAAGCTTCATCCGGCAGATTCGATATAAGCCCGCCGGTATTGAGCACATTGCCTGCGATTTTGAATGGAATGTTCGTCTCCATGGCTTCCATAATAAAAGAGGCGTATTCATGCGTGCGCGTGTGAGTCACGGAAGCATTGTTGACGAGTCCGTTCATCGCCTGTTCCCAATAAAGCTTATTGCTGTCTCCCCAGCCCTTGTAATTTTCAGTCGGAATATTGTACTTCTCCAGCAGCTCCGGGTAGGCGTTCTTGATGAAATAAGGAACGTATTCGGCTCCGTGCATGCTGGATTCGGTTACATAATAACCAAAGGTGTTCATAATCTCGTACCGGACCATATCTTCATGAGGTCCTTTGCGCGCTGCTGCCCGGCGTTTGATCTCCGGATACAGATCCTCGCCGCCGCGCGTAATGTCAAGCAGCCACGCTTGGTGGTTAATACCGGCAATGCGCCAGCGGACATCCTCCGCGCTCATGCCAAGGCCCTCCAACAGCTCCTTCGCGCAAACCTGCACGCTGTGGCACAAGCCTACCGCTTTGACGCCGGTTTCTCGCAAAATCGCGCCCGTCAGGATAGCCATCGGGTTGGTATAGTTCAGGAACCAAGCATTGGGGCAAAGCTCCTCCATATCCCGTGCAAACTCCAGCATGACGTCGATCGTCCGAAGACCCCGGAACAAGCCGCCCATGCCCAGCGTATCGGCATAGGTTTGTTTCAACCCGTACTTGCGCGGCATTTCATGATCGCTGCGGATGACGGGTTCGAAGGCTCCGACGGAGATCGCATTGATGACGTAGTCTGCGCCCTTAAGCGCTTCCCGGCGGTCAGCATAAGCCTTGATAGTTGCTTTGCCGCCAAGATTGTGATTTAAGTTGACCAGCATCTTCTCCGATTCCTTCAAGCGCTCCAAATCAATATCATGCAAAGCGATGTGCGCATCGGCAAGCGCTGGCGTCAGTATGCAATCGCCGAGTACGTTTTTGACGAAAATGGTGCTACCTGCACCGATAAATGCGATTTTTGCCATAGTTTCTCTTTACTCCTCTGTTGGTGGATGAAATGGATGAAGCTCGCGGTTAACCTTTGACGCTGCCCATTACGATGCCTTCCGCAAAATATTTTTGCAGAAATGGATAGACGAACAGGACGGGGAGCACGGCTACAAACACTTGAGCCGCTTTGGACGTACGATCGGATACCTCTGCCCACTTCAATATGTCCTGGGCGGCCATAAGCGACAAATCCCGATTGACGATCACGGTCTGAAGATAGCTTTGCAGCGGGTAGTTGTCAGGCCTGTTCATTAGAATCAACCCATCGAACCACGAATTCCAGTGTGTCACAATGCAGAACAATGTCAGCGTAGCGACTGCTGGAGCGGAAAGGGGCACGGCAATCTGCCACAAAGCCTGCCACCGGCCGGCTCCGTCGATCTGGGCGGCCTGATCAATTTCATCGGGCAGCGATTTGAAGAAGTTGAGCAGCAGAATGACGTTGAAGATTGGTACAGCGCCAGGCAAAATCATTGCCCAGAATGTGTCGATAATGCCGGTCATCTTAATGGTCATGTACCAGGGAATCAGGCCTCCGCTGAACAGCATCGTCACGACGAAATACCAGGCGTAAGCGTTGCGGAAGCTGAATTCATGGCTTCGCTTGGACAACGGGTAGGCAATCAAGATGGTCAGCAGCATATTAAGCGGAACACCGACGGCCACCCTGCCTAAGGAAATCAGGAAGGCTTGCCCGAACTCAGGCTTGCTGAGCACGAAGGAATAGGATTTAAGATTGAAGTCGACGGGCCAAAGGCTTACTTTCCCCGCGCTTACGGCAGCGCTGGAGCTGAACGAGATCGCCAGCACATTTAGCAAGGGGAAGAGGCAGGCAATGGCTACGGCGGTTAAGAACAAATAGTTGAACGCGAGAAACGTCCGTCTGCTTATCGAAGCGTGTTTATTCATGGTCAACCCACTTTTCCTAAAAAATCCGATAGTTTGTCAGCCGGTAAGCGAGCATATAGGAAACGCCGATCATGACGAAGGAAACGACTGATTTAAACAAACCGACGGCAGTAGCGACGCCATAATTGGCATTTTCAAGCCCGATGCGGAATACCAGCGTATCGATAATGTCTCCGGTCTTGTACACCTGAGGGCTATACAGGTTAAACACCTGCTCGAAGCCGGCGTTGAGCACGTTGCCAAGGCTTAGTACCGACATCAAGACGATCATGGGCAGCAAGGCGGGCAGCGTGACATTGAGCGTCTGCCTCATTCTGCCTGCCCCGTCCATGGACGCCGCCTCGTATAAAGCGGGATTGATGCTGGTTAAAGCAGCAAGATACACGATCGTTCCATAGCCGAATTCTTTCCAAGTATCCGTCCATACAAGCGTGAGGGGAAACCAATCAGGATCGCCGAGAAAGTAAATAGACGGAATGCCTAGCGAGCCGAGCAAGCCATTCACAAGACCCGTTGACGGAGAGAGAATATCGATAAGAATGCCGCTTAGTATGATCCAGGACAAAAAATGCGGGAAATAAATAATCGTCTGGATGCTGCGCTTGAACAGTCGGTTGCGCGCTTCATTGAGCAGCAGCGCGAACAGGACGGGGACAACAATGCCGGCGGCCATCTTCATTCCTGCGATGAAGAAGGTGTTGCCGAGGACGCTAAGCGTCCCGGGCAGTTGCAGCATATACTCAAAGTTTTTCCATCCAACCCACGGGGACCGAAACATCCCCTTGGACGGAACCAGTCTCTCGAACGCCATGATGATGCCAGCCATCGGCACGTAGCTGTAGATGAAGACCAGGAGAAAGCCCGGCAGAATCATCAGGTGAAAGGGCAACTCTCGGATGGTCTTACGTTTCATTGGTTATTCGCCTCTTTCTTCCCGGAGTGGTGTCCCTTACTGGGAAGCCTGCCAATCGTTCACTTCTCCGGTAATCGTATTGCCGCCAAGATCATTCCACTGGGTAACGAATTGGTCGAATTCGTCAATTGAGCCGCCCATGATAATGCGCGTAAACACCTCTAGCTGCAGCTTTTGAAGCGTAGCGTTATTGTCGGTCATCCCTTGCGTAGGTGCGCCGAAGTAGGCGTCATCGACTAGCTGCGCGTTTTTGGAATAGCTGTCAATGACCGATAAGGAGCCGGCAGGCCCGTACATCTGTTCATTGCCCCACAGCTTAAGGTCTCCCGCACGGAAGGCCAAGATATTGTCATAGTAGCCTTTTTCCTCAGTGTTCAGGCTGGAGGGGTCATTCGCTTCCAATGCCTTGACCACATTGAGATGGGCGTCGAGATTTTTGCGCGGTGCTTCACCATAGAGGAGTGCGTATTCGAAAATGGCGGTGTTGTTGTTTACGCTGTAAATATCCGGCTGGGCTGTTTCGCCCCAAAGCTTCTCAAAATCGAAGTTCAGCACCTTAACGGCTGCTTCCGGGTTTTTCGCTCCTTTTTTGACCACATAATACGTGTTGATTGCAAAAGGCACTTGGGCTTTAGCTGGCTGATCGTCGTTGGAGACGATCGAGATCGGTTTCCACTCCATCGTAGGGTCCGCATTTTTTCCGTCCTGCAGCCAGCCTGCATTCCAAAAGAAACCATAGAACAAGCCTAGCTTGCCACCGTTGGCAGCTTCACTTACCTTTGACGCATCTTTGGTCCCGAACTCCTTGTCAAGCAGACCTTGCTTATAGAGCTCCTGCAGCTTAAGCAATGCTGCTTTGGTTTCCGGCTGTACACTGCCGTAGCCCAGTTTTCCTGAGGCATCCTTTACCCATGTGTTCGGATAAGCATGAAACCCGTTAAAGAAGCCTTGCATGCCGGCGTAGAAGCCGAAAATATCCTTATTGATGCCAAGGCCGTAAGTGTCGGCTTTATTGTTGCCGTCCGGGTCCTGCTTCACGAAAGCTTCAGCGGTTTTAATCACGTCATCCATCGTTTTGGGCTCAGGCAGCCCGAGCTTTTGGAGCCAGTCCGTACGTACCCATAGGACGTGAGTTTGTCCAAGGCCTGAGGTCATATTCGGCAGACCGTACAGCTTGCCGTCGAAGGTCGCGGATTTAATGGCATTGCCGCCGTCTTGCGACATAATGCCTTTGGTCAGCTCCGACCCATACTGCTCGTAGAGAGAGGTGAGATCCTCAAGAGCGCCATCCTCTACCAGCCGTTTCAGCTGGGAAGCGCTGACAGGCGTAATATCAGGCAGATCATCGGAAGCGATGGCGATATTAAGCTTCTGATCGTATTGGGCGGTCGGCGTTGTCCATAAATACTTCACCTTCACGCCAAGCTCGCTCTCGTACGCCTTCGACCACACGTTGTTGTCGATGGATTCTCCTTCGCTGTACTTGGTGCCCTCGGTTATTCCCCGAACGGCCGTTACTTCAATCGGAGGTTCGTATTTTCCCAAGGGCGTTAATGAAGCGGTGTCCTTGGGCGTGTTGCTGTCAGTCGCGCTTTCTTCAGGTGCAGTGCCTCCGTTATTACCGCTGCTGCATGCAGCCAGCGAAAGAACGAGAAATGAAGTTAGTAATAGCACTATTCCTTTTTTTCCTTTCATCGTGCAGACATCCCCTTTCTGCTATCTTTATTCCTTTGCAGCGTAAGTATAGCAAACGCTTGCGAAGTGCCGTGAGTGGTTCAATTTTGAAGGTAGTTAGAATATTTTCCGCTCCGCGGCGCTGTCAGAAAATTTCAGTCGCACTATATGAGAAATATTTTCACCAGACTAATGCTTCGGCAGACGTTAAAAAGCCCGAACGCGTGCAGCGGATGATGCCGCCAGCCGCCTTCGGGCCTTTTCGGTTTAGGAACGTCCCGTATGCAACTGCCTGAACTCGCTTGGCAGCATGCCGGTTTGTTCTTTGAACAGCTTGCTGAAGTAACGCTGGTCCAAAAAACCGCATTTCTCAGCGATAAGATAAACCGGATGGTTCGTTGACAGGAGAAGCTCCTTCGCTGCATGAAGGCTTGTGGTCTGAAGGAAGTGGCTGAACGTCAGCCGCATAATATCCCGGAAGCTGGTGCTGAAATAGCTTTTGCTCAAATTAACCAGCTGGCAGATTTCACTTTGCTTCATATGCTGGCCAGGGTGCTCCGCAATCAGATCGACGGCTTTGACGACCGCCCGGATGACATCCTCGGAATAGGCGGAGCTTCTCAGCCATGCGGCCAGCTCCAATCGTAAGCCTTGCAGCCAGCTGGCGGCACCGCCGTTATTAGGAAGTGACGGGCACCGATTCCAGTCAAACATCAGAAAACTGCGTTTCCAGCGCTCCGCTGCGGCGAACAGAATGGAATGGGGCTCACTGCCGCCCGCTTGCTCCAGCTCATTAATTACATGGAATAACATATTGAATCGGTCGTCATCCATGACCCACTGAAGACCGGAGCTGGCTTCAGCAGCTGCTTTGCGCGCGAGGACGAGCTTTTCCTTGGTCGAATGGCTGCCGGGTGTATCCTGCCGGACCGCCTTCAATATCCGCTCCATGGTCGCATCGAGATCCAAATCCTCCAGCTGCGTTTTGACGATATAGTCAATCGCCCCGAGGCGAAGCGCCTCCTGAATGAATTCAAAGTCCTGATGGCAGGTGAGGATCACCACTTTCAGCGCTGGATCATGCTCGTGAGCCTTTTTAATCAGCTCCAAGCCAGACATCCCAGGCATCGTAATATCAGTGATCATCAACTGGACAGGGTGCGATCGCAAAAACGCCATGGCTCGCTCGCCAGTCGCGGCTTCGCCTGCAATTTCTACGCCGAACTTGCTCCAGGGGAACATCAGCCGCATCCCTTTGCGTACCAAGCTTTCGTCATCCACGATTAGAGCTTGAATCAAGGGCAACCACTCCTTTTAAGGTATCCGGGAAACGAATGGCAATCGTGGTTCCGATGCCAGTCCCGCTTTCCATCGTTAATTGCGCTTCTGTGCCATAATAGACGTCCAGCATTTTTTTGACGTAGCGCAGTCCGATCCCGAGCCCCGACTTGCGGAGCTGATCATCCTCCTCCTCGAGCATCGCAAGGAGCTTGTCCTCCGGAATGCCCTTGCCATTGTCCTGCACACGAATGAGCAAGGAGCTGTTAGCCCGCGTTATCGCCACCTCGATTTCCCCGCGGTCATCGTCATCGAATCCGTGGTACAGCGCGTTTTCGACTAACGGCTGCAGAATAAAGCGCGGAATTGGAACGTCAAAGCATTCCGGTTCGATGCTTAGCTTTACGTTAAAAGAATGATCGTATCTTATATTTTGCAAATCGATATAATCGCGCACGGCATCGACCTCTTCGCGTACCGTTACGATAATGTTTTTTTTGCCCAGATTATAATGCAATACCCTTGTGAAAATCGAGACCAGCCGAGCGATATTGGTTTGGCCTTCGATCCGGGCCAGCCACTGGATGGTGTTCAAGGTGTTATGCAGGAAATGCGGATTGATTTGGACAAGCAGCTTTTCTACCTCCAGCTGGCCACGCCTTTTTTCTTTATCCTCCACGTCTATTATCAGCTCCGAGATACGGCGGCTCATCTGATGGAAGTTATCGAGCATATGGTTGAATTCTGTTAACCCGGTTGCGGATATGCGCGTTAGGGACGGATTGTCGCTGAATCTCGTAATTTCCCGATTAATAATCCGTATGGGGCGGTACACCATACGCCAGATCAACCATGCCAGGATGATGCCGAGCACGAGAGAGAGCGATGCAAACAGCATGAATTGCGAAAGCCATTTGTTCATTTCGCGGTTGTACGCATCCTTCGGAATAAGCTGGTAGAGGGTCCAGCCTTGTCTTCCGGCCGCTTGAAATATTTTGTATGCGTTTTCAGGTGGGGCAAAGCTACTGCCGATTTCTTCTGTTCCGCTATTCATGTTGCTATAAGCAATATGCTCGTCAGGTGCCGTCAGCACATGGTACACGGGGGAGTTCGAGGAGCTGTCCGGTTTGGCTGCGGCTTCGAACATTGCATCCAGCCCGATAACCTTCGTCTCGATGTAGGCGTATAAGAAGCGCCCATGTCCATATTCCAGCTTGCGGAGCAATGAGAATACAGGCTCGGCCCGATTAGCTTCGTCCAATGATTCATGCGGGCCGTAATAAGTGAACAGCTTCTGTTTGAAAAAGGCTTTTAAATGCTCGGGTTTGAACTGGAGCTTCACGTTGGCATTCGGAAACAAAAGGGGCTCTGCCTGCTCCGGTGCGTAATAAAACATAACTCCGAGATTAGGGTTTGAGAAATTGACATTGGCTACTGATTGGTTAATATTGCGATATAGAATGGCACGGTCAAAAGAACTGCTGCTCGTGATGAAGTTAACCACATCCTGTCCAATGCCGCCTTCGATATCCATGAGCTGTGACACGCGTCCAAGCTCATCGAGTTTCCGGTCGAGCTCGTCCCGTTCGCGTTGAACCTTGTCGAGCCAGTCGCCTTCGATTTTCTCCGTTTGTACGATATAGATCCATCTGTACGAGATGTAGCCGGTGAGCAAAATAGGAACAATAGTTGCAACCGTCAATATGATCGCCAGCCTGCCCTTAAGCGACCGAATCAATGAAAAGCGATGGATAGATTCCATACGCTGGAAGCCTCCTATGTGACAATAATCGTTCGCCTGCGAGCAGCGAGCATGAGAACAGCACTATCTTAACACAAGCTTTATCGTTTCGGTACATGTGGTATATTGAAAGGAAGAGTAGAAGCAGCAGGGATGACCTTACAGTAAAACAGCAGATAGCCATAGCATGTACAAAATGACCATTGCCGAAAGCAACTGTTTAACTTTGCGCTGACCTGATTTTATGGCTTGATGTGAAACGAAAAGGTTTACCAATTAGATCAAGATGCCTCGTCACCCAAAATATTGGATAACAAAAATGGCCAACCAGTAAAAATGGGCTGGCCTCAAAATACGACTGGTAACGATAACTTAACAATCACAAGGACGAGGCTGGCGGTATGAAACGGCAGCCTCGTTGTGCTGAAGGACAGGTTGGTTTAGTGAAGGGACACAATTGCAACAAGCATCCGCAACTTGATCAACTGTTCATTCAACTAATGGGCAGAGATAATTCAGTAAATTTTGTGGTTGTTATGAAGGGGTGTAATTTAGACTGGCGCTAAATGAGAGCTGCGTGATATCAGCTGCGGAGGCATCCGTCGATGCAATCGTCCGTACGCGAATACCAATACGGTCACCCGCAGCAACTACTAAGGATCCCCCCACATTAATATTCGATGCAGTTCGGAAAGTACCAGCTGTAATGATATTATTCGGAAATCCGAATCTAACAGAACTAGTTAAAGGCGTTGTCACGAAAGATGAAGAGCTATGATCAATTCCATTATTCGGAACAGAAGGTGCGCGGAACACCGTAAACTCATATTGAAGTCCGAGAGTATTTATTGAAACAACAGATGCAACCAATAGGTCTGCACTTATTTGTAAATTATGAACGGTACCCGCAAATGGAATAGGGAAAGCAAAACCACCTGCTTCGGGTGGCATAGTTGATTCTCCAGACCCGCCGATAACTTCGACCGTGTTATTACCGAAACCCATTAAAATTGGAGCAGCCGATACGACTGCAGCACCGCTAAGAATGATCCCCGTTGAAAAGGGAATTAATCCTCCAGTACCTGCTGGCCCTGTTGGACCTGTCGTTCCAGCAAGTCCAGTTGCACCAGTTGCTCCAGCAAGTCCGGCTGCACCAAGTGCGCCAGCAAGTCCAGCTAATCCAGCTGGTCCTGCCGCTCCAAGTGCTCCGGCGAGTCCAGCTAATCCAGCTGGTCCAAGCGCTCCTGCTAGTCCTGCCGGTCCAGCATCTGCAATGGCTCCCGCAAGTCCTCGAAGCAATTGGCGCCCAGTAGGCGGGGGACAGTTTTTACAAGCGGTTTTCTTAATAACTCGATGATGACGTTTCATTTTTCTCCCTTTTGGATGACACACAAAAATGGCTTTCTTTTTACACCGTTTTTTTATATCGGGACAACTCAACAACGACACCTCCCTATAAGATGATTCAGTGTACGCGAGTCGATTTTTTAGGCATGGACTATTAGCTAGACTGCTAACTATTTTTAGAAAAATGGGTTTAATAGGGGAGTGTTATGCCCGCAAAACCAAACATTCACAATCGAATTGCTCCAGTTTCTTACCTGAATAATGCGATAATGTGGGAGGCGATTATTAAACGAGAGTAATGGGTCGACTGCGCTGTATGTTTCATACTCCCAAGTATGATAATATTTAGGAAGGATTACGGATGAAAAATGAGAGAATGCAGGTGAGAAATTGAACTATGTTTTCATGAAACGATTTTTAATAGCAGCAGCAAGTCTTTTCATCTGGTTTATCATTCACACTGCTTTCTTGATAGTAGATGGTTTGAATGATGAATTGAAGCCTGTTGACATAGCTGCAGTATTGGGAAATAAAGTAGAAGTTAATGGACAGCCTTCCGAGCGGTTAAAAGCAAGATTAGATACGTCCGTAGAACTTTATGATGGAGGCTATTTTAATTTCATCTTAGTTAGTGGTGGTATTGGTAAGGAAGGTTTCGACGAGGCAAAGGCTATGAAATTTTACCTAATAGATAAAGGGATACCGGAAGATAAAATTATAGAGGACAATAATGGCTACAACTCATATATGACCGCCCAAAATACCAGCAAGATTATGGATGAATTAAAATTGGACTCCGTTATGGTTATTACACAATATTTTCATGTATCAAGGACCAAATTAGCGTTTAGAAAAATGGATATTAAGGAAGTGTACGCGGCTCACGCCAACATTTTTGAGTTTAGAGATATTTACTCAATAATACGAGAATTCCCAGCTTATTATAAATATCTTTTTAAATAAACAAGAGGGTGTTCATTATACTTGAGAAGATGTATGCAAAAAACGTAATGGATTCATTATATAATCTTTTTATTTATATTAGGTTTGATCCATTGAATCCTACACTTTATGATGTTTTACATACGTATCAATACTGGTTGCATAAGGACATGAAGATTAATTATCGTTCAATTAAGAAATTAATAAATGAACTGAATTTAGTTGAAGACCACGAATACAAAACAATTATTATCTCAGAACTTAAGAAAATGCGGTTATTTGATGGTGCTAATAATATGGAAAGAATTCATCAGAGCATTCGTCCTATCAAATACATAATAGAAAATTTATTAATTGCAATTGATCAGAAGGAGACAGAAAAGATAAGAATTATGGCAAGTTCAGTACACAACTACCCAGCATTCATTTTAGGTAAATATAATTGTAATGCAATTGATTTTTGGAACGAACATATTAATTACTACAATAGTATTTTTCAAAGCGATTTTATGAATGACTGGAAGTATTTGTTTATAGAATATTATTCGAAGAACGAGAAATGATTATTACCCAATAGAAGAATAAATTAAGGATTAGACTGGTTGTGTTGATCCTATACGTTTTTCGAATTAGAAAACCGTCAAGCGTCGTAAATATGTATTAAACTGCAACGAACAAAAGAAACAGCGACAGTCATGGACATTAAAAAGTCTAGACGGTCGCTGTTTTTTTATTGATATAAAGCAATCATACTATTCTTTAAGAAGCTCCTGCTTAATATGCTGATAGAGCTTCGCACTTGCCAGTTTTAAAGGAAAATCCGAAGTTTTGCAAACAATTCCGAAAGTCATGTCGATTCGATTGCCACACATATTCCGTACTAATGTTCCTGCAGGTACTGGGTTCAAAACTACCTTTGGAACGAGTGCGATACCGAATCCGCTTTCGACATAGTATTTCAGAGCTGTCATACTGCCAATTTCCATCGTATCCAGAGAAAGATTCCCTAAATCCTGCAATACCATCTCAAGTTTCCTACGGTATGGACAGGTCGCTGACGTAATGAGCAGACGATGCCCTTGAAAATCATCTGGCTCAATCACTGGTTTTTCGGCAAGCGGATGATCCTCCGGTATCAATACCACGAATTCTTCCTTGAACAAGGGTTCAAAATAAAGTTCAGACCCTAGATCCGGAGCCGAGCAAAGAGCAAAATCAACCTCCCCCATTAGTAGTCGTTCGCATAACACTGGCGTATTGGCAAACTCTATGGACACGCGAATTTTCGGATTATCGGCTATGAATTTCTTCAGAATAACAGGTAAACGGTAACTGGCGGTTGGCTCCGTCACCCCAAGCCGAACATTTCCTGCCTCTCCTAACTGTAAATCCGACAAATTCTCTTGTAATTGCTCAATACTCTTTACGATTTGTAAACTTTGCCCGTGGAATAGCCTGCCAGCTTCCGTTAAACGGAGACCTTTTCCGCGTTCGATTAGCTGAATGCCCAAGTCGGATTCAAGCTTTTGAATTTGCATCGTAACAGTGGACTGTTGATAATTCAATTCATCTGCTGCACGGGTAAAACTACCGCATTTCACAATCGTTTGAAACGTTTTTAACGTTTTCAGATCCATTGTCGAATTCCCCTTGTTTATCCTTCATTTTTTTTGAATGTAACAATCATTTAAATCAATTATACAAATTCAAAATGAGAATCTACAATTATTTATATCATGGAAAAACAAAAGGAGATGTAACAAATGAATTTACGAAATAAAGTCGCACTAGTTACCGGCGGTGGTACAGGAATCGGCAGAGCTACTTCTTTGTTGCTTACTAAGAGGGGGGTAACAGTGGCGGTAAACTACTCACGCTCTAGAGTCGAGGCGGAAGAAACCGTATTAACTATCAATAAAGAAGGTGGTCGAGCAATAGCCGTACAAGCCGATGTTTCCAAAGACAAGGAAGTCAGAGGCATGATTAAATTACTGGTACAACAATTCGGTACTATTGATTTGTTGGTGAATAATGCAAGCATCACTCGGCATATCCCGCTTGATGATCTTGAAGGGGCAACAGAGGAAATATGGGACGAGCTCTTTGATGTCAACGTGAAAGGAATGTTTTACTGCTCTCGAGCTGTTGCCCCGTTTATGAACCGCAATAACGAAGGTGCTATCGTTAATTTAGGCAGTATAGCAGGACAAACAGGATTAGGTTCTTCCCTTCCGTACGCGGTATCCAAATCGGCAATTCACGGCCTCACGAAATCGTTGGCACGAGCCTTAGCTCCAAACATTAGAGTCAACTGCGTCGTACCAGGAGCCGTCGCAACAAGGTGGTGGGCTGGAAGAGAAGAACAGATGCAAAAATTAGCTCCCAATCTTCTATTGCAACGAATTTCAACACCCGAAGATATTGCTCAATTGATATGTGCAGCTCTGGAACAAGAAGCAATGACGGGACAAATCATCACTGTAGATAGTGGTCAGACGTTGTAAAAAAGCTTGTCCATGGCTCTCATCTTCAGAAATATCTATCCCAATAATTGGGTTCGTTTCATCTCTCACTATAACTGGTTCATCATATAATACGAACGGTTAGGATAGCTCCGTGGAACTTTTCGGTGATATTGGAAACGATGGAGTGAATCCATACGTCGATATTAGAAGAATAATCAAAAAAATAGCGGAGTTGAAGGGAGCATTTATTCGTGCAATTGAAATACGGTTTATTATGGGTTGCAATTGTAATGGCACTAACAGGTTGTTTTAATAGGGAGAACACAAATGAGCTTACACCAAGTCCAACCTCAACGTCATTACTTGATTTTAAGCTATCCGACAAAGAACAAGAGGCCTATACCAACTTTCAAAAAGACTTAAATGAACAACAATTAAAAGAGCTGGAACCTATTAGTATTGCTAAGTTATATGTTGAAGCAAGATTGGACAATAAAAATGATGTTGCTTATGCACTATACACGGATAGAGAGGGGTATGTTCAATGGACAAAAGAGGAGGATGAAAAAATTCTTATTTCAGATAGAGGAGAAAGAGAACAAATCCTCAAAACGTTCAATAATATTGAAAATGGGAAGTTCATACAAACAAGCGATTTTACGGGATATATTGAATATCAGTCAAGCGAAGATGCAAAAAATAAGTCTGGCTTTCAAATGATTAAAGATGATGATGGTATTTGGAATGTTTCCTTTCAGCCTATCCAGTAAAAAAATTACTTGCATCTAACTCTTATCATGGTGTATCGCTAGCTCTATTCGGCACGGTCCTGGACAGGAACAAGCAAGTCACCGATGTCTTGACACCGAACCTCACGATCTTTATAATCGAAACTAACCATTTTTATGCATATGGAGCGTTGAAGAGGAACAGTAATTTCGTTGGCTAGGCTTAGAGAGCCGGTGTTGTAGGGTGAAAGCCGGACCTGCTGCGGAATGAAGCTCGCCTTGGAGCTGTGCGTATAATCCATCGGCGAATTGATCGATAGTCGATAGGGAATAGCACCGTTTGGCCCGCGATAAGGGCGACAAGTGAGCGTTAGGCAAAGCATGCCTGCCGCTAACTAGGGTGGTACCACGGGAGAACAACCTCTCGTCCCTAGCGTTAATCGCTAGGGGCGGGAGGTTTTATGTTTTTATTCAGGTATCCGCAACCAGCATATACATTTAGGAGGAAATCAACGAATGAGTCAAGAACAGCAATTTCACGGCTACTATCCGCTTGTCGTAGAGCCGAAATGGCAGCAATTCTGGGATAAGAACAAAACGTTTCAAACGACCGAAGAGGCGGGCAAACCGAAATTTTATGCATTAGATATGTTTCCGTACCCTTCTGGAGCAGGTCTGCACGTAGGTCATCCCGAGGGCTATACGGCTACAGATATTGTATCCCGCTACAAACGGATGAAGGGCTATAACGTGCTTCACCCGATGGGATGGGACGCTTTCGGATTACCGGCAGAGCAGCATGCTTTGGACACGGGACAGCATCCGCGCGACATTACGTTTAAAAATATTGATAACTTCCGCAGGCAAATCAAATCGCTCGGCTTCTCGTACGACTGGGATCGTGAGATTAGTACGACGGATCCTGAATATTACAAATGGACACAATGGATATTTATTCAATTGTATAACCGCGGACTTGCTTATGTAGCAGAGGTTTCCGTTAACTGGTGTGAGGCGCTTGGTACGGTTCTAGCGAATGAGGAGGTCATTAACGGCCTAAGCGAACGGGGGAATCACCCGGTTGTCCGCAAGCCGATGCGTCAATGGATTCTCAGAATTACGGAATATGCCGATCGATTATTGGATGACCTGGAAGAGCTGGACTGGTCGGAGAGCATAAAGGATATGCAGCGGAACTGGATTGGGAAATCGAAAGGCGCGGAAGTTACCTTCGAGATCGATGGCCATGATGCAGCGCTTGTTGTGTTCACTACACGTCCCGATACTTTATTCGGCGCTACCTATTGCGTATTGGCGCCTGAGCATGAGCTTGTAGCAGCAATCGTAACCGAGGATCAACGGGGTGCTGTTCAAGCCTATCAAGAGGCTGCAGCTCGCAAGAGCGATCTTGAGCGTACAGATTTGGCAAAAGATAAATCAGGCGTGTTCACTGGGGCATACGCGATTAATCCCGTTAATGGCGTGAAAACGCCTATCTGGATCGCTGATTATGTGCTTGCCGGTTATGGAACCGGTGCGATTATGGCTGTTCCTGGACATGATGCTCGCGACTGGGAATTCGCGAAGCAATTCGACCTTCCGATCGTAGAGGTCGTACAGGGCGGCGATATTGCGAAGGAAGCCTATGCCGGCGACGGGGAGCATGTCAACTCGGACTTTCTCAATGGCTTGAAGAATGAGGAAGCTATTGCGAAGATGATCGAGCATTTGGACACGTCAGGCAAAGGCAAGGGTAAAATTACGTACCGGCTTCGCGATTGGTTGTTCAGCCGTCAGCGTTATTGGGGTGAGCCGATTCCGATCATTCACTTGGAGGACGGCACAATGAAAACCGTTCCCGAGGATCAATTGCCGCTCTTGCTTCCTGATGTGGATGCGATTACGCCTTCAGGTACGGGCGAATCCCCGCTAGCTGTCGTAACGGATTGGGTCAACACGATTGATCCTGAAACGGGAATGAAGGCTCGTCGTGAGACGAATACAATGCCGCAATGGGCGGGAAGCTGCTGGTACTACCTGCGATTTATCGATCCGAAAAACAACGAGCAGCTTTGCTCGCCTGAGAAACAAAAGGAATGGCTTCCCGTAGATCTATACATCGGCGGTGCCGAGCATGCCGTACTGCATCTCTTGTATGCCCGCTTCTGGCATAAGGTGCTCTACGATATTGGCGTCGTTGATACGAAAGAGCCGTTCCACAAGCTGGTCAACCAGGGTATGATCCTTGGCAACAATAACGAGAAGATGTCCAAGTCACGCGGCAATGTTATTAACCCGGATGATATCGTCAATGAATTTGGCGCAGACACCTTGCGGATGTATGAAATGTTCATGGGCCCGCTGGAAGCGACAAAGCCTTGGAATACAAACGGCGTCGAAGGCACTTACCGCTTCCTCAGCCGCGTATGGCGTCTGTTTGTTAATGAGGATGGCAGCTTGAATGCCAAAATCAGTGACGGTGATACGAGTGATGCCTTCAAACGCACATGGCACCGCTCCATCAAGAAAATCACAGAGGATTATGAGGGACTTCGTTTCAATACCGTAATCAGCCAGCTGATGATTTTTGTCAATGAAGCTTACAAGACAGATTCACTTCCGAAAGCGGCGATGGAGCAATTCGTTCAATTGCTTTCCCCAATCGCTCCGCATATTGCCGAGGAGCTATGGGAAAAGCTGGGACGTACAGATTCTCTTACTTATGCAGCGTTTCCGACCTTCGATAGGAGTTGGACCGTTGATCAAGAAGTTGAAATCGTCGTTCAGGTTAACGGTAAAATAGCGGACCGTGTGTCCATTGCTGCTGATATGGATGTTGCAGAGATGGAAAGCATGGCGAAAGAGCTTGAGAAGGTACAGGAGCTGATTGCCGGCAAAACGATACGCAAAGTGATCGCGGTTAAAGGGAAGCTTGTAAATATCGTAGCTAATTAATACAAATTGAAGAGGTGAACGGTTATAGCTGAAGAACAGCTATTGTCCGTTCACCTCTTCGCCTATAAAGGCGGATGAAACTTTGGCAAGATCTTCTTGGTACTTCGCATGTGTCGTACGGATCAGCTGGTTGAATACGCCGTCCGTTTCTCTCCGGAGCATGCTTAATGCTTTGGCGGTGATGCCGCCGGGTACAGCTACACGTTCCTGTACTTCTGAGGGAGTCATGCCGCCATCGGTCAGCAGTAACCCGGTGCCGAGCAGCATAGCGCTTGCGACCCGCAGCGCTTCGTCGCGTCCGATGCCTGTTTCCTCGACAGCGGCATCAACAAACTGCTCCAGCAAGAAGGAGATAAATGCTGGTCCGCAGCTCGAGAGGTCGGAGACCACTCTCGTATAGCTCTCATCTATGCGAAGCGGCTGGCTGATGTGGGAAAGCAGATTTTCCAGCTGCTCTTTGTCCGTTTCGTCCATCGTCTGACCGTATATGCAGAGCGAAGCGCCGCTCCAAACATGGTTCGTGATGCTTGGTATGACTTTTGCGATTTTGCAATCGAGCTCTCCCTCCAAATGCGAGATAAGCACGGGGCTTGTGATCGAAACGACAATTTGATTCGGTCGCAGAACGGATTTGATATCATCCACAGCTTTTTTGAATTCGAGCGGTTTAATGCACAGAAATATAATATCGCTGCCCCAGGCTGCGTTAGCATTCGTATTTTCGGCTCTCATGCCGGTATAACGGTCGGCTAATGCTTTCGCTTTCGCAAAGGTACGGTTGCTGACAGCGATTTGTGCTGGCGATAGCGCACCCGATGCTATCAGTGCTTCGATAAGCAGGCTGCCCATCGTGCCCGTTCCGATAAATCCGACATTCATGCTAAACCCTCCTATAGGTTAGGTGCGCGTTTGATTAGCCGAAAAGTGAGGCAATCGACGGCCAAGCGCGTGCAATCCCGAGCCGCCCAAGTCATGCAGGTCAATTTTTTCGGCTGCTCTCTTACCTTATTCCAAGGGACTTGTTTAATATGTCACTCATTTCCAAATAAAAAAAGAGAAGGAAAGGTGCTGTGAATGATGAAAAAAGGCGCATCAATGCTTAGCAATAAACGGCTGCTGCTCGTTTCCGTTCTAATCGTGACGGCGGTCATTCTCCTTTGTGCCTCCTTGCTAGAACCGAAGCGTACGGCTGCAGGAGAATGGCTGCCGCTGAATGAGGAGGTTGCGAATGCGTTGACGGAACTGGATAACAAGGATGAACGGCATATTGAGACTGCTGCTGATGCGGTATCTGAGCCATACAAGAAGGAGTCTGATCCTAGTGGAGATGCTTCCGGGCAGTCGGAACCGACTGGGGCAGTGGAAGCCGTAACGGATTCAACGGATGATGTAGATCCTAAGGAGAACAACAATAATCTCTCGCTCGGACAATCGGAACATGATGAGGAAGCAGATAAACTCGATATTAATCGTGCCAGTGCGTCAGAGCTGGATGCGCTCAAAGGGATTGGTCCGGCCAAAGCCGAGGCAATCGTGGCGGATCGCGAAAAAAACGGAAAGTTCATTTCTACTACTGACCTGCTGCGGGTTAAAGGAATTGGCGAAAAACTGTTACATGCAATGGAAGATAGCATTGTAGCTCGTCCATAATTGTGAGAGAATGGAAAGGAGCAGGTGCTTTCACCCAATGCTTGCCATTATTTCATTATTTATTAATTGATTAAAAGGAGTCGAGAAAATGTCAGAACAACGCAAGCTTTCTCTTGATACGCTATCCGTCCACGGAGGCCAGCAAATCGATCCGACTACGATGTCGCGTGCAGTGCCGATCTACCAAACGACATCCTACGGATTCAAAGATACGGATCATGCGGCGAATCTGTTCGCCTTACAGGAGTTTGGCAATATTTATTCCAGAATCATGAACCCAACTTCAGATGTATTCGAGAAACGGGTAGCGGAGCTTGAGGGTGCTCCTGCAGCACTCGCGGTTGCTTCTGGCCAATCGGCTATTACATATGCGATTCTTAATATCGCTGGGGCAGGAGATGAAATCGTTTCCGCGACGAGCTTGTATGGCGGTACGTACAACTTGTTCTCCATTACGCTCGCAAAGCTTGGCATCACTGTTCGCTTTGTTGATCCTTCCGATCCGGAAAACTTCCGCGGTGCGATCAATGAGCGTACGAAAGCGGTTTACGCGGAAACCATCGGCAATCCAAAAGGTGATATCATTGATATTGAGGCAGTTGCGTCAATTGCGCATGAGAATGGCATTCCGTTTATCGTGGACAACACGTTCCCAAGCCCATATTTGTGCAGGCCGATTGAGCATGGCGCAGATATCGTTGTCCACTCTGCCACCAAATTTATTGGCGGCCACGGTACTTCGATTGGCGGCATTATCGTGGACGGAGGCAAGTTCGATTGGAAAGCCAGCGGCAAGTTCCCGGGCTTGACTGAGCCTGACCCAAGCTACAACGGCGTGGTGTATACGGATGCGGTTGGTCCGGTAGCCTACATTATTAAGGCACGCGTACAACTATTGCGCGACATGGGTGCAGCGATCTCGCCTTTCAACTCCTTCCTCCTGCTTCAGGGACTTGAAACGCTTCATCTCCGGATGGAACGCCACAGCTCCAACGCGCAGAAGGTTGCCGAGTATTTGGAGAGCCATGATGCTGTTGAATGGGTGAATTATCCAGGTCTTGAGAGCCACCCGACCTATGCGCTCGCACAAAAGTATTTGCCTAAGGGTAAAGGCGCGATCATGACTTTCGGCATTAAAGGCGGCGTTGAAGCCGGCAAGAAAGTGATCAATTCAGTTGAGCTTTTCTCCCACTTGGCGAATGTAGGCGACTCCAAGTCGCTTATCATTCACCCGGCAAGCACGACGCATCTGCAATTGTCCGAGGAGCAGCAATCTAGTGCAGGCGTTTCTCCAGGTATGATCCGTCTGTCTATCGGCACGGAAGGCATTGAGGATATATTGGCCGATCTTGGCCAAGCCATAGCGGCAAGTCAACACATTTAATCGACAATTAGCGATGCAACTAGAGCATCAAATGCACCAAGAGAAAGGAAGTAAGAAGGATGAATACCGAAACACAGGATGCCGTCCGCAAAGACTGGGATACTTATTTTATGGATATCGCCTATATGGTTTCGACCCGCTCGCGTTGTCCGCGCAGACATGTTGGATCCGTACTTGTGCAGGGGAAGAAATTGCTGGGGACAGCTTATAACGGGGCGCCGATGGGCGTTCAGGATTGTCTGGAAGCAGGCTGCATGATTTCGGAAGAGGTGGAGATGAGGCTGGTGGACGGCAAGGAGCAGCTGTTCAAGAAGCAGCGCTGCATCCGCACGATTCACGCGGAGCAAAACCTGCTGCTGTTCACCGATAGGGCCGACCGTGAAGGCTCAACCGTTTACGTGACGGATCAGCCCTGCTGGACCTGTGCCAACATGCTGGCAAACAGCGGCGTGATCGAAGTCGTTTATCATCGCAGCTATCCAAAGGATAGCGAGAAGGTGATCCGTCTGATGAAGCAGAAGGGCATCCAATTTCGGTGTTTGGACCAATTCGAGCCTCCTGCCCAGGCGCATATGGATGTAACCTCATAAGGGAACAGCGTATATGGTTGTAACCTCATAGGGCAAAAGCATATATGGAAGTGAACGAATAAGGCAAAAGTATATATGGATGTTGCCTAATAAGGGAAAGCGTATATATGGATATGAACAAATGAGTCAAAAGCATATATATGTGGAAATTACCTTATAAGGCTAAAGCGTGTTGAAATGGAGGAGGAACCTCCGATTGCATCTAATGATGCGTCGGAGGTTCCTTTTTTTTGTGTGTTGCGATAGTTAGGGAAGGAGAAGGGGGGAGAATGCTGCGATGAACCGTCGGCCTTTGTTATGGTTTGCGATTTGCTATGTTGGAGGAAGCGCCGCGGCTGCAGGTCTGAGCAGCCGCGGCGTCGTGCTTGCGACCGGCGCGGCTGCGCTGCTCGCGCTCGCAGTCGTGCTGTGCAGGCTGGCGAGCTGGCAGCTCGCGGCAGCATGCGCGCTTGCGGTAGGCGTTGCCGCGGGACACCGATTGTGGGCGGATGCCCGCAATGTGACCGAGCTGCCGGCCCTGCTCGCCGCCGCTGAGGCGGAAGGCCCGCGAGCCGCTTTTGCGGCGGAAGCGGCGGGCACGATCATGTCGGCGCCGGAGATAGACGGCGACCGCGTGATGTTCCGCGTGGCGGCGGACAGCATCCGCCTCGCGAGTGATGGTGCCGCGCGTGTCGTGCGCGAGCGTTTGATCGTGCACATCCGGCTCGCAGAGGAGCCGGAGCAATTGACCGCCGCGGCATGGCAGCGCGGCGACCGCGTGCGCTTGGCCGGCGAGCTCACGCGCCCGGCCCGCGCCACCAACAGCGGCGGCTTCGACTACCGCCGCTACCTAAGCAGCCAGAGAATCCACTGGCTGCTTACCGTGCAGGGCACCGCTGCCGTCGAAGCGGCACCGGGCCCAAAGTGGACCGCGGCCGCTCTGCTCGGCCGCGTTGACAGCGCCCGCGCCTACCTTGGCGGGCGGATGGATGCCCTGTATCCGTCCGCACAGTCCGGATACATGAAGGGTCTGGTCCTCGGCATCCGCGAGGACCTCGACCCCGAGCAGTTCCAGCAATTCTCGCGTCTGGGCTTGACGCATATATTGGCCATATCAGGCCTCCATGTCGCCGTATTTATGTATGCGCTAAGCGGGCTGCTTCGCTTCGCGCGCATAAGCCGCGAGCGGACGCTTCTGCTGCTCATGTTTGCGGTGCCCTTGTACGTGCTTCTTGCAGGTGCTTCACCGTCTGTTATTCGCGCAGGCTTAATGTCGGTGCTTGGTCTGTTCGCTGCTCGCATGGGCAAGCTCAAGGATGGCCTGCATCTTCTGGCTGCGGCAGCTTTGCTGATGCTCGTATATGATCCTTTCTTCATTGAGGATGTGAGCTTTCAGCTTTCTTTTGTCGTCACGGTAGGCCTAATCGTCGGTGTGCAGCCTTTGCGCAGAGCGATGCCGCAGTGGCGCAGGGGCAAGCCGCTCCTTGATCTGTTCGCTGTCACGCTCGTCGCGCAGCTCGTTTCTTTTCCGGTTTCGATTTATTATTTTAATCAATTTCATCTCCTCTCGATGCTGGCAAACTTTGTGCTGGTACCTTTCATCAGCTTTGTCGTCATGCCGCTCGGCGCTGCAGCACTATTGCTTGCGATTCCTTGGGAGCAGGGAGGAAAGCTGCTCGCTTATGCTTCGCATTACGCGAACGATTGGACGTTTGCTTTTGTTGACAGGCTGGCAAGCGTTGAATCCCTTCGCACGATTTGGGCAACACCGCCGCTGTGGTGGGTTTCGGGCTGGCTTTTGCTGCTTGGCATCCTATTTCGGGTGATCGGACGAGCTGCGCAGAAGGATTATGAAAGTGGAATAGAACGAGCAGAGAACTTGGAGATGACCATGCCGTTAGGACCAGCAACGGATTATCCGTTCGGCTATGCATTTGGCAAAAGGTCGCGTAAAGGCTTATACAGCCTGCTGCTTCTTTTGTCCGCTTTTCTTTTTTATGCCTATCAGCCTCAAATCCTTAATCGGCAAGCAGCGGTAAGCTTTATAGACGTTGGCCAAGGCGATGCGATCCATATTCGCACACCGACTGGAAAGCATATTCTAATCGATGGTGGAGGAACGCTTTCATTCGCGAAGCCTGGAGAGGAATGGCGTAAACGAGGCGATCCTTTCGAGGTAGGCCGCAAGGTGCTTGTCCCGCTGCTTATGAAGCGTGGCGTACAGGAGATTGATCTACTCGTCATCTCGCACTTGGACAGTGACCATATAAGGGGGCTGAAGGCTGTCTTGGAAACCATACCGGTTCGGCGCATTTGGTGGAACGGTACGGTGAAGGAAGCCGATGACGCCAAGGAGCTTTTAGGCTTAGCGGTGTCTTTGCAGATACCTTTGTATCGGGCGAATGCAGGGAACAGGCAGCAGCTTGATTTTGCAACAGAGCTGAATGTGTTATGGCCGCTTGCTATTGAAGATCCACAGCAACGTGTGCTGAATCAAAAGGAACAGAATGAAAGCAGCGTCGTTCTGGCCGTTAAACTCTATCAATCGACCTTTTTGTTCTCGGGAGACATTAACGCAGTGACGGAGCGATCCATCATTCGATATGATAAAAGCAATCGAATGGATGGAAGCGAGCATTCGCCGATTTCGATTATGAAGGTTGCACACCATGGCAGCCGCTTCTCAACGAGTGAGGAATGGATGGCCTACTGGAGGCCAATCGGGGCTGTTGCTTCTGTAGGCGCAACGAATACCTACGGGCATCCGAATCCGGAAGTGCTTGCCAAGCTTGCCAAATGGAGAACGCAAATTTGGAGAACGGACAAGGATGGCGAGGTTCGTTTTCGTATTGGTACAACAGGTATGTCCTCATATAAGAAGGAATAATCAGTATTGGTATTATTCGTGAGGTTGCGCTGACGATACTTTCAGGTATACATTAATGAATATTGGTTGTGCTATAGTTGTGAAATTTGTTTGCATCGATAGATTTGCCGTATGGCTCCGTATCAGAGCAATCCATGGCAATCTATATACGGAGTACTAGAAATTTGGTATCCTTTAATGTGGAGTTTAGACGGATGCTTCAGAATGGGAAGCATCTGGGGAATTGCTATCATAATCCGTTAATTATGCAGGTTAAAAGATTCCATTCGATAATATAAATGATATTGGCAATTGTTACTAAAAAAAATATAGTCAATTTTCTTACTAATCTGCAACTTTTACCGCAACCAGTTCGTCAGAATGGTTGCAAGAGAGGGGGATCCTTCGTGGTGGAGCCAGAGCTCATAAGAGCCGCTCAGTCGGGAGATCGCGACGCATTAATTACTCTTTTGCGAGAGATTGAAACGCATGTTTATCGGACAGCCTATTATATATTAAATAATGAACAGGATGCGCTCGATGCTGCGCAGGAAGCGCTCATCCGCATTTACACAAAAATAGGCTCGTACGAGGAAAAAGCGCAATTCAAGACATGGATTCAACGTATTGTAACAAACATTTGCATTGATAAGTTTCGGAGAAATAAACCGACCGTCTCCATAGATGAGCACGACATGGTGTTCCACGAAAAACAGAACGTGGAGGACGAGGTGATGTCTGCTTATGCTGTCAAAGACATTCAGGCCGCGATTGATAAGCTTCCTGAGCATCATCGCGCGGTCGTCGTCCTTCGATATTTGCAGGATTTCTCTTACAATGAAATTGCAGATTCGCTTGATTTGCCGCTCAATACGGTGAAATCTTATTTATTCAGAGCTAGGCAACAGCTGCAGACGTTACTCCATGATTATCAGAAAGGTGGTGTCCGGGGATGAATTGTCAAGAGGTGATGGAATTAATGCAAAGACAGCTAGACGACGATCTCAGTGATTCTGAGCTTGACGTCTTGATGAGCCATACGAGACAGTGTCCGGACTGTGCAGCCATGTTCGAGCGGTTACAGCTATTATCCGCCGAGCTTACCAGTTTGCCCAAAGTAATACCGAGCTATAGCTTAGTTGATGCGATCATGCCGCAGCTAGAACAAATGGAACGGTTGGACCAGTTAGAGGAAACGGTTCCTGTTGTTTCAAAGGTGACAGAATTGACACCACGCCGCGCTAAACGTGTACGCAAATGGCCGTCCATACGCGTAATGAGCGGTGTAATCGCGGCAGGGATCGTTGCAGGGCTGTTTCTAGTTACGTATAATACGGATATGGCGCCGGATTTCAAAGCCAATATGTTTACTGCAAGCTCCTCGGATGATTCGGCAGCCAATGAGGCCCAAGTAGCACCTCAGAGAATGGCCTTGAAATCGGACCAGTCAGAAGATGGAGCCGGAGAGGTCAGTACAGAAACAGTGGAGGTTCAAAAACACTCCGATGATATGGAAACCGATTCTCTAAACAACGAAGAGGCTTTAAAGGGTGTGCTGCCATCTTCCGTCGATGGAGACCGCGCTAGCGGTGAAGGAACATCGGGAGGTGCCGGTTCAGAAGATAAAGGCATTGAAGCAGGAGGCACCTCGGATACGTCCAATGGATCTGCAGGAGATAAGGAGCAGGGCGATTTCGAAAGCTCGGCCGTGCCTGCCATGATTTCACCCGACGGGAAATATGGCGTGCAAGCAGCCAATTTCAAAATCGACGTCATCGCACAGGCTGACCAGAGCATCGTATTCACAACACCACGAAAAAACGGTGAGCTGCTGAATTTGGCATGGTCCGCAGACAGTACGCTGCTCACGTATGAGGTTCACGTCGAAAACGGGGCAATTGAGAAATATGAGATTGATCTCGCCACGCTTACCGAGAAGAAAGCCGCGCATTAGGCTGCAGGCGGGCGTAAGATTTATGAGGAGTATGCACACATTCTTCCGCTAATGCGTATAGTATCAGCATAGAGAGTGTCTGCGACGAAGCCATAACGTCGTATGACCATCCGCAGGGCGGCACCATGGGCCTGCCTGCGAATGTTTATATAGATGTTCGGCAAAGGGATGAGGCCTATAAACGGCTCATCCCTTTGTTGCCGTTTAAATGTGCAGACTGGTGACGAGGTGAGGGCATGGATGCGAAGGAAGCATTGAAGGAAATTAAAGGAGGTCGCTTTCGGCCTATTTATGTGCTGTATGGGAAGGACCGATATCGGCTGCAGCAGTTTATCAACGCGCTTTCCGAAGCTATGTTTTCCGCAGACGAGCGGGAGCTTGGCATGGTGAAATTTGATACGGCAGAAACATCGATCGAGGAAGCCGTTCTTGAAGCTGAAACCTCTCCGTTTTTCGTGCAGCGCAAGCTTATCTTGATTCGAGATGCAACGCTGCTGTGCGCCGGAGGAAAAGAAGGCGGCAAGCTTGAGCACCGTCCCGAAAAACTGATTCAATATATGGAGTATCCGTCTGAGACTTCGATTATTGTTTTTTCGGTGAATGCAGAGAAGCTGGATGAGCGCCGCAAGCTTGTCAAGACGTTAAAGGATCGCAATGCTTTGGTGCCATTCCCAGAGCTCGATGCAGCACAGCTTAAGCAATGGATGATCAAGCGGGCAGCAGATCAAAAAAGAACGCTCTCCCCTGACGCAGCCGAGCTGCTCCTCTCGCGAGCCGGCGCCAATATGCAGCAGTTATCGCAAGAAGTGGACAAGCTCTGTCTGCACGCAGGCTCAGGCGGTACAATCGATGTGGAGACTGCCGCGCTAATGACTGCAGCAACCGTTGAAGAGGATGTGTTTGCGCTTATCGACGCGATAGCCGAGCTTCGAATCGATAAAGCGATTCGGCTGTATAGAGAACTGCTTGTGCGGCGCGAGGAGCCGATTAAAATTGCCGCTTTAATTGCCAGGCAGCTGCGGATTATGCTGCAAATTAAGGAGCTGGAGCAGCATCAATATTCGCCCCAGCAAATGGCTGGTCAATTAGGGCTGCATCCTTACGCCGTAAAGCTTGCAGCGGAGAAAAGCCGGAAGTTTCAGGTTCCGCGGTTAGGCAGGCTGCTAGCATCGCTGGCCGACCTTGACTATCAAATGAAAACAGGCGCGATTGACAAAACGCTCGGGCTAGAGCTATATTTGCTTTCACTCAGTATGGAAAAAGGCGCTTAGCGCCTTTTTTTGTTTTTCTGACAAACAAAAAAAAGCTTCACCGCCTATTGAAAGGCAGTGAAGCTTTTTGGCGCCGAGCGAGTCAAGTTCATCCAGAGAATAAATTAGCCTCGCAGGCAGATATCTTGCTTAGGCTTGAGCCGAAAGGGCATTAAGTCTTTTAGCAAGACGAGATTTTTTGCGGGAAGCCGCATTTTTATGAATCAGGCCTTTAGTTGCTGCTTTGTCCAATTTAATCGTTGCAGCGATAAGTGCTGCTTTAGCAGCTTCTACATCAGTGCCAGCGATAGCTTGGTCAGCAGATTTAACGGCCGAACGAAGTGCGGATTTTTGGGATGCATTCAAAGCACGACGCTTTTCACTTGTTTTAACGCGTTTAATCGCGGATTTAATATTTGGCATGGAATTCACCTCCTAAACTGTTTACAACGGCTTATAGACATAATAAACCTAGACAACACAACTTAAAATATATTATCATGCCAATGCCCAAAAAGCAATAGCATCGGAAGCTTCAATGAAACAAGCACACGAAGCTCCTTGGCAGGCAGTTAAGTATGAAATTAAAGCATCTGCAAACAATAGCTTTAGAACTTGCGCTTGAAGGGAGAATGAGCAGTGGAGAAAGAGCTTGATTTGCAGAAATACAATGTTAGAACGGATTTGGCGTTAGAGGCGAAAGAGATGGCGGAAGCGCCAAGTGGAGGGCCAATACCGGGCATTCAGTCTGAAACGACAGAGGATGACGGCATTACGATTACGCAGCTGCATGTTCAGAATGAGCAAGGCTCAGCAGCAATCGGAAAGATGCAAGGGCATTATGTGACGCTTGAGGTGCCGGGCTTGCGTAATGGGGATACTGGATTGCAGGATCGGGTTGCCACCCAGTTCGCTAAACATTTTGAAGCATTCCTTGAAAGGCTTTCTATTAGTAAAACCGCGCGCGTGCTGATTGTCGGATTGGGCAACTGGAACGTGACGCCTGATGCGCTCGGACCGATTGTTGTCGAGAATGTGATGGTAACTCGTCATTACTTCGAGCTTATGCCGGATCAGGTTGCCCCAGGATATCGCCCCGTTAGTGCAGTCGCACCAGGGGTGCTTGGCATTACCGGAATCGAATCCAGCGAAATCGTGCATGGCATCGTTGAGAAAACGAAACCGGATCTCATTATTGCGATTGATGCCTTAGCCTCGAAGGCGGTTGAACGCGTCAATACAACCATTCAAATTGCGGACACGGGCATTCATCCCGGATCGGGTATCGGCAATAAGCGTAAAGGGCTGACGAAGGAGATTCTAGGGGTGCCAGTCATTGCGATCGGCGTGCCAACGGTCGTGTATGCGTCTACGATCGTCAATAACACGCTTGAGATGATGAGCAGCCACTTCAGCAAGCAAAATGCGAACTCTGATCATATTATGGGTCTCGTCAACCAGATGGAGGAGAATGAACGCCTACAACTTGTGAGGGAGGTTCTGAGTCCGCTTGGCCATGACCTTCTGGTTACACCCAAAGAAATTGATGAATTTATCGAGGATATAGCCAATATTATCGCCAGCGGTCTCAATGCCTCCTTGCATGAAGCCGTTGATTCGAGCAATGTGGCCGCTTATACGCATTAATCAACAAAGCATAAAGCTGTTCCAGCAGGCATTAGCCTATGGGCAGCTTTTTTATGTGCGTGCATTTTAGCAATCCATTCTATCAAATCTAAATCGTTCATATGAAATGCGGTTCTATGAAGTCAATGACTCTCATAGATTAGTAGTAACCTAAGAAGTGGAGGTTATACAGCCTATGAAACGGAAGATCATGCTGCTAGATATTGGAAGAGAGAGCAGACGAATGAGGCAATTGCTGGTGACGGGTCGCACGTTTGCATTGCTCTCTTTTTGCTCGATGGTATTTTTTGTACTGCTCGGCGTTGCGGGAATGGCGCACCAGCAAACAACGGCTTCACCTGTTAATTCAATGAAAGGATTCGCTGCGGCAGTATCCAGCGGGTTTTTTGGGGATATGCTAGAGATGGAAATGCCTGCTTTCCAGAGCGGCTTGGAAACAGAGTCGTTCACAACCAAACAGATCAGCGTACTGCTCATGCGCGCTTTGACGGATATTAATCCATCCGATCCGATGAGCTTGCTTGCCGGAGAGCTGCCGGGACTTAGCGCGAATGATGCGATTCTCATACGTAAGGGAATTGGAACGGATACGGCGGTTGGGCCGGAGGACAACACACCAATTACCTATGATCCTTCAGATGGTCATCATACGGACAGCGGCACGGATGTACCAGATACAGGAACGGATGGAGATGAGAACAATGAACCGGATAAGCTGCCAGTACAGACAGACAAGCCGGCGAAACCTACCGATAACGAGGTCGATCAACCGACGACTGGGGGTGCCAAGGTAGCTTTCATCTATCATTCGCATAACCGAGAATCATGGTATCCCGAGCTGACCGACAAGTCGAAGGATCCGAATTCCAGCACCAAAAATATTACGCTGGTCGGCAAGCGTCTAGCGAAAATGCTGGAGGCGAACGGGGTTGGCGCGCAGCATTCCGACACGGATTACCCAACTGCCATTAAAGATTACAGATGGGAATTATCCTACAAATATTCGATGAAAACGGTAAAGGAAGCGATTGCGAGCAGCAAGGATTTGAAGTTTTTCTTTGACCTCCACCGCGATTCGCAAAAAAGAAAATACACCACGATTGATATTGATGGCAAAAGCTATGCGCAGGTGTACTTCATTATCGGACATAAAAATCCGAATTGGCAGAAAAATGAAGCTTTTGCTACTAAAATCCACGAGGCTCTAGACAAAAAATATCCTGGCATCTCCCGCGGGATTTGGGGCAAAACGGCAGCATCCGGCAATGCGGAATACAATCAATCGCTTGCGGAGGATAATGTTCTGATAGAAGTAGGCGGCGTTGACAACACGCTGCAGGAATCTTACCGTACCGCGGACGCGCTTGCGGAAGTTATTGCGGATATTTACTGGAAGGAAGAGAAGGCATCTGCGGCAGCCAAAGGAAAAGCCAGCTAAGCCGTGTCTGCTTCGAACGAGGCGTGAGAGAAGGGAGAAGAAAGCGCATGAAAAGAAATGCAATGAAATGGACGGTGCTCGGCGGCGCATTGGCGGTTATTATCCTTTACGGGATCGACGTGTCCTCTCGCGGCATTGAACGAATATACGGTCCTATAGAAGGCGCAGGGGAATACACGGAGCTGCAAGGACCTCAGCAAACAGAGAAGCCGGATGATGGATTTGAAACGGAGCAGCAGCGTAAAATTGCCAAGCTCGAGAAGGAGCTGGAGCAGTTGAAGAAAATGGCGGAAGGCGAGATTGCGGATGACGCTTCTTCATACGAAGATGAAGGCATCTATGATCAGAGTGAACGATTGCCCGGCCTGCCTACCGAGAACGATCAGCCTGCGGTGAACCGCATCGCCGACTCGACCTCTGGATTACTGCAAAATATGTCAAGCGAAGGCATCCGAATGGTCGTTTCGATTTTTGACGGATTGACGAAATGATAATGAACATTGCTGGTATTCCCCTTAACTGATATAATAGGAGGAATGATTAGCATTATTGGAAATTGTGGGGGTTAGGCATGACTGACGTACGTGACCGACAAAAGAGGATTAGGAATTTTTCCATTATCGCGCATATAGACCACGGAAAATCTACGCTTGCTGACCGTATTTTAGAATTTACCGGCGCATTGACATCACGCGAGATGCAAGAGCAAGTGCTTGACCAAATGGATCTGGAGCGGGAACGCGGAATTACGATCAAGCTGCAAGCCGTACGACTAGCCTATACGGCTGATGACGGCATCGAGTATATACTCAATTTGATAGATACGCCTGGACACGTCGATTTTACATACGAGGTTTCTCGGAGCTTAGCGGCTTGCGAAGGCGCGCTGCTCGTTGTTGATGCTGCTCAGGGTATTGAAGCCCAGACGTTAGCGAATGTTTATTTGGCGTTAGACAACAACCTGGAGATCGTTCCGGTCATCAACAAAATCGATTTGCCGAGCGCGGAGCCTGAACGGGTGAAGCAGGAAATCGAGGATGTCATCGGTCTTGATGCAAGCGATGCAGTACTAGCATCCGCGAAAGCAGGCATCGGCATTAAGGAAATTTTGGAGCAAGTCGTTTCGAAGATGCCTTCGCCGACCGGAGATCCGGATAAACCGCTCCAAGCGCTTATTTTCGATTCCCATTATGATCCCTACAAAGGCGTTATCGTCTACGTTAGGGTAATGGACGGAAGCATCCGTGCTGGCTCGAAGATTCGCTTCATGGCAACTGGAGCTGAATTTGAGGTCATCGAAGTAGGCGCCTTCATGCCTCGCATGTCCATTGTCAAAGAGCTTGCTGTTGGCGATGTAGGGTTTATCGTAGCGGGGATCAAGAACGTGAAGGATACGCGGGTCGGTGATACCGTCACTGAAGCGAAGCGCCCTGCGCCTGAGCGTTTGCCTGGCTATCGCCAGATCAACCCGATGGTATTCTGCGGATTGTACCCCATTGAAACGCAGGACTACAATGACTTGCGCGATGCGCTGGAGAAGCTGGAGCTTAACGACGCTTCGCTTAGATATGAGCCGGAATCCTCGACAGCGCTTGGCTTTGGCTACCGCTGCGGATTTCTAGGCCTGCTTCACATGGAAATCATTCAAGAGCGGATTGAACGGGAGTTCAATATTCCACTTATAACGACTGCTCCAAGCGTAATTTACAAGATTACGCTGACCAATGGGGAAACGATGGAGATCGATAACCCTTCGAATTATCCGGAAGCAGGCAAGCTTGATTACGTGGAAGAGCCGTTTGTCAAAGCAGCCATTATCGTGCCTAACGATTATGTGGGAGCGATTATGGACCTTTGCCAGAACAAACGCGGTGAATTCGTGAACATGGAATATTTGGATACGAATCGCGTAACGCTTACCTATAACGTTCCATTATCAGAAATCGTTTACGATTTCTTCGATCAGTTGAAATCAAGCACGAAGGGTTACGCTTCATTCGACTATGAGATCAGCGGCTACCGCAGGTCCAACTTGGTCAAAATGGATATCATGCTTAACAATGAACAGGTCGATGCGCTTTCTGTTATCGTTCACCGTGACCGTGCTTACCAGCGCGGCAAGGTTATTTGCGAGAAGCTGAAAGAGCTCATTCCACGACAAATGTTCGAGGTTCCTATTCAGGCCTCTATCGGCAATAAAGTCATTTCGCGTGAAACGGTTAAAGCCATGCGCAAAAACGTTCTAGCCAAATGTTACGGCGGTGACATCAGCCGTAAACGGAAGCTGCTCGAGAAGCAGAAGGAAGGCAAGAAGCGGATGAAACAAGTAGGCAGTGTAGAGGTACCGCAGGAAGCGTTCATGGCGGTGCTCAAAATCGGCGAGGATTAAGACGTACGAGGATGAGGGAGGGCGCAGCTCTCCCTTTTTTCTATTTCGGTTGATAGCGATAGAATATTTCAATGCGAAGCGTGAGTTACGCCGAGGGAAAGCAGATGGACGGCAGACGTTGACGCTTGAAGGAGAAAATAACCATGACAATGATGCAGGCACCGCGCGCTTTATATATACACATTCCTTTCTGTACAAATAAGTGTCATTACTGTGACTTTACATCCTATGTATTGAAGGGACAGCCGGTGGATCAGTACCTTGATGCGCTGGAGATGGAAATGGAACGCACCGTTGCAGAATGGCCGCCTATCGAAATCGATACCGTGTTTGTTGGTGGCGGAACGCCTACCGTGCTTACTCCGCCTCAAATGGAACGTTTTTTGAAGTCCGTGCACAAGCATTTTCCGCTGGCACCGCATGTGGAATTTACGATGGAAGCTAATCCGGGCACAACGGACATCGATAAACTGACGGCGATGAAGGAAGGGGGAGTGAACCGAATTAGCTTCGGCGTGCAATCTTTTGATAATGGTTTGCTTGAGCGTATTGGACGTATTCACAATGTGGATGATGTTTACCGCAGCATTGAGAATGCGCGCATTGTAGGCTTCAGCAACCTGTCGATTGATTTGATGTTCGGTTTGCCCGGCCAAACGGTTGAGCTGCTGAGAGACAGTGTGAATAGAGCGATGGAGCTCGGGCTGCCGCACTATTCGATCTACAGCTTAAAGGTGGAAGAGAATACGCTGTTCCACAAGCTCTATGAGCGCAATGAGCTGCCTCTGCCTCCTGAAGAGGAAGAGTTTAATATGTTCATTCTGCTTATGGAAATGCTGAAAACGAACGGCTATGCGCATTATGAGATCAGCAATTTTGCGAAGCCTGGCTATGAAAGCCGTCATAACTCGACCTACTGGCGCAATGAGCCGTATTACGGCTTGGGAGCCGGCGCACATGGTTACGTCAACCGTAACCGTCATGTGAACCTTAAAGGCATTACGCCGTATATCGAAGCCGCAGCAGCGAAGCTGCCGCGTCTTGAGCAGTTCGAGGTACCGGAAGCGGAAGCGATGGAGGATCTAATGATGGTTGGACTGCGTCTGCTGGAGGGCGTTCCCGCATCCCGTTTCTCGAAACAATTCGCAGGCCATACCCTTGAAGAGAAGTTTGGCTCTGTCATTCATAAGCTGATGGAGGATGGCCTGTTGGAAGCGGAGAAAACGGAGGATGACATCATCTATCGTTTGACTGACAAAGGCGTCCTGCTTGGCAACGAAGTTTTTGGAGCATTCATCGGATAGACCGTATAAAATTCTCTTGAGATAAAATACGTTTTATTGTATATTTATTCATATTGATTTTGAACTTGCACCGGGTGGAGGCGAAGGCACAATGCAGGCAGTACAGGTTGTATGCAGAAAAGCGACTACGGACGATATTGAAACCTTGTTTCAGCTTATTAAAGGTTATGCCGAGAAAGGCATTATGCTGCCTCGCACTCGGGAAGCGCTCGAATATATGATTGATACATTCGTTGTAGCGGAGATTGGGGAAGAAGTCGTCGGCTGCGGCTCCTTAACAAGACTAGGCAAAGATTTGGTAGAGATACGTTCACTAGGAATGTCAGAGGGCTATAAGGGCGTAGGCATAGGCAGCAAGCTGGTAGATGCGCTAATCGAGCAAGCTAGGGAACAGCACATTCCGAAAATAATGGCTTTGACCTATGCTGTAGCCTTCTTTGAGAAAAATGGCTTCACGGTCGTTGAGAAGGAGATCTTCCCGGAGAAGGTATGGAAGGATTGCGTGAATTGCCCGAAACAGCTCGCCTGCGATGAGATTGCAGTACTAAAAATGCTAAACTAGAAGCGCTCAGCGCTGCGACGAACAGCACATATAAGTAACCATTAAGCCGTTGCTCACTGGCTAGAGCAACGGCTTAATCGTTTTTAGTAACCTGTCGACCACATGATTCGTGAAGTTAAAGTTGGCTGGCCAAACGAGTTTAATAGTAAAATGATGCGTTTTGGTATATAGTCTTTATAGGTGTTTATTGTAATATAGAGGAGAAATAACGATGAGTGAAAAGAAGGATCAAGTGACAACGGTGGAAGACAAGCTTCAGCACGTGACAACGGTATTGCTTAAGAAGTGGGCGGGCTTCAGCGGTTTTTACGGCTTTAAGGCGATGTCGTTGGACGAGTTATTTGCGCTGCTAAACACAAATGGCTGGAAAGTGATTATAGATGACACAGCTGCTCCAAATCGGACCGTAGAGCTGTATCAAGGCGAGACTCGGGTCAGGAAAGAGAAGTTTGCTGTAGACGAAGCAGGCAGAGTTCATAAAGTATAACGGATTTGGGCACACAAAAATGCCGAACCGACTTGACAATCGACAAGCTGGTTTGGTATTTTTGTATTATTGATTAGCACTCGATTGTATTGAGTGCTAACGATGGGAAACCGTAATAACGGAAATGACAGTTATACAGGGGGTATTCGAATGCTGACGGAACGACAACGGATGATTTTGCATGCGATCGTGGATGATTATATACGCTCGGCTGAACCAGTCGGCTCACGCAGTATTTCGAAGCGCGGAGACGTTGGATTCAGTCCAGCTACCATACGCAATGAAATGGCGGATCTAGAGGAGCTGGGATTTCTGGAGCAGCCGCACACGTCAGCCGGACGTGTCCCATCAACTAAAGGCTACCGTTATTATGTGGACCATTTAGTAAAGCTAAGTGAAGTGGATGAAAACGACATTGGCATGGTTCGTTCGTTCGTAACGGATAAAATGAACCAAATGGAACAGGTCATACAGCAAACGGCGATGATTTTGTCGAATTTAACCAATTACACATCCATTTTACTAGGACCGGAAATGTTCAGTACGTCGCTTAAGCATTTCGGATTGATACCGCTGGATCAAACCTCGGCAGTGGCAATCATCGTGACGAATACGGGGCATGTTGAAAATCGCACGATCTCTATTCCAGAAGGCATTAAGATGGATGAAATGGAGAAGGTCGTGAACATTTTGAACACAAGGCTGGTTGGCGTTCCGCTCATCCGTCTTAGGTCGAAGCTTTACACCGAAGTTGGGCAAGAGCTTGAAAGGCATGTTGAGCATTATGAGCAGCTGCTTCAGGTGCTGGACCATGCGCTCCAAAACGAAGATGAGCACCGGATCTTCCTTGGCGGGACGACGAACATGCTGACCCAGCCGGAATTCAAGGACGTAGACAAAGTTAAAACGATTTTGGATTTGCTTGATGAGACGCCAGCCATAATGAAAATGTTTACCGGCCTGCCATCAGGTATACAAGTACGTATCGGGACAGAAAATGACCATAAGGCAATTAGCGATTGCAGTCTGATTACGGCAACCTATGCCATTGATGGTCAGTCGCTGGGAACGATCGGCATTCTAGGACCCACACGAATGGAATACGGCAAAGTCATCAGTCTGCTGGATATCATTTCCAAAGATATGGCGGTGCTGCTTGGCCGCTGGTATAAATAGATTTTATGCCGAAGCTTTTGATGCCGCGTTTACTTCGTAACTTTTAAGGAGGTGATTGCATGAGTACGAAAGAGCAACACAATGAAGCGGCTGAGGCTGCGGAAGAAACCGTATCTGCTGAGCAATCGGAGCAGGTTATCGAGGAATCAGAGTTAGAGGTTCTCGAAGCAGACTCGCGCTATGCTGAGCTAGTGAAGCAAGCGGAAGAAAATCAGCAGCGTTTCTTGCGCGCGCAAGCGGATTTTGATAATTTCCGCCGCCGCACATTGAAAGAAAAAGAAGAACTCGGACAGTATGCGTCGATGAAGCTAATCGGCCAGCTGCTTCCGGTTGTAGATAATTTTGAACGCGCAGTTGCCGCAGCTTCTGTCAATGGCGATTTTGAATCGCTTGCGAAGGGCGTGGATATGATATTCCGTCAGCTGGAGCAAACGCTCGAGCAGGAAGGCCTTAAGGCGATGAACGTTGTCGGCGAGCCGTTCAATCCTGATTTCCATCAGGCTATTATGCAGGTTGAATCTGATGAGCATGAGGAAGGCATCGTGGTTGAAGAGGTGCAGAAGGGTTACATTTTGAAAGACAAGGTGCTTCGTCCTGCGATGGTTAAAGTAAGCAGCTAAACAGCTATAATGATTAACGAACATAATGAGATCCACCAAAATACAAATCGATGTAGGAGGAACTATAGCTATGAGTAAAGTAATTGGTATTGACCTTGGTACTACAAACTCTTGCGTAGCAGTAATGGAAGGCGGCGAAGCCGTTGTCATTCCTAACCCGGAGGGCAACCGTACGACACCTTCCGTAGTAGGCTTCAAAAAGGATGGCGAGCGCGTTGTCGGTGAAACGGCAAAACGTCAAGCTATCACAAACCCTGACCGTACAATTAGCTCCATCAAACGCCATATCGGTACGAATCACAAAGAAAAAATCGACGATAAAGACTATACGCCGCAAGAGATTTCTGCAATTATTTTGCAAAAATTGAAAGCAGACGCGGAAGCATACTTAGGCCAAACGGTTACACAAGCGGTTATTACGGTACCAGCTTACTTCAATGACAGCCAGCGCCAAGCAACAAAGGATGCGGGTAAAATTGCGGGCCTTGAAGTATTGCGTATCGTCAATGAGCCAACGGCTGCTGCGCTTGCATACGGCCTAGAGAAAACAGAAGACCAAACGATTCTTGTCTATGACCTTGGGGGCGGTACGTTCGACGTATCCATCCTTGAGCTGGGCGATGGTTTCTTTGAAGTTAAAGCGACTAGCGGCGACAACAAACTCGGCGGCGACGATTTCGACCAAGTGATCATCGATCACCTCGTTGCTGAATTCAAGAAAGACCAAGGCATTGACCTTTCCAAAGATAAAGCGGCAGTTCAACGTTTGAAAGATGCAGCGGAAAAAGCGAAAAAAGAGCTTTCTGGCGTTCTGACTTCAGCTATTTCGCTTCCATTTATTACAATGGTAGACGGCGTTCCTCAGCATTTGGAGCTCAGTCTTACTCGTGCGAAGTTTGAAGAGCTTGCGGCTTCTCTTGTTGAGCGTACGCTTGGACCAACTCGTCAAGCGCTTAGCGATGCTGGCATGTCTTCAAGCGACATCGACAAAGTCGTTCTAGTTGGCGGATCGACTCGTATTCCTGCCGTGCAAGAAGCAGTTAAAAAGTTGATCGGCAAAGAGCCGCATAAAGGCGTTAACCCGGATGAGGTTGTTGCGCTTGGCGCAGCTGTTCAAGCGGGCGTTCTGACAGGCGATGTGAAGGACGTTGTTCTTCTTGACGTAACGCCATTGTCCCTTGGTATCGAAACGGCAGGCGGCGTGTTCACGAAGATGATCGACCGCAACACGACGATTCCTACTAGCAAATCCCAAGTGTATTCCACTTATGCGGATAACCAGCCTGGCGTAGAAATCCACGTTCTGCAAGGCGAGCGCTCCATGGCTGCTGGCAACAAAACGCTTGGCCGCTTTACGCTGAACGATATTCCTCTAGCACCGCGCGGCGTGCCGCAAATCGAAGTTACCTTCGATATCGATGCCAACGGTATCGTTAACGTATCGGCGCTTGATAAAGGAACAGGCAAGAGCCAAAAAATTACGATTACTTCTTCAAGCGGCCTAAGCGAAGATGAAATCAATCAAATGATGAAAGACGCTGAGCTGAACGCGGAAGAAGACCGCAAGCGCCGTGATCTTGTAGAAGCGAAAAACAACGCTGACCAATTGATCTACTCCGTTGACAAAACAATTAAAGATCTTGGCGATAAAGTTGACGCTGGTGAAATCGACAAAGCAAATGCTGCTAAAGAAAAATTGACAGCTGCACTTGCTACGGATGATCTAGAGCAAATCAACAAAGCGGCTGAAGAGCTTACGGAAATCGTTCAACAGCTTTCTGTTAAGCTATATGAGCAAGCTGCGCAAGCGGGCGAAGGCGCAGAGCCTGATGCTGGTCCTTCTAAAGGCAAAGATAATGTCGTGGATGCCGATTATGAAGTGGTTGACGACAATAAATAAAGAGTAGCGAGCGAGAGGTCAAAGACAGGCGCTACCTGGCTTTGACCTCCTTTCGCGCGTTTTTGCATTAGGAATCATAGGATATATAGCGGAGGTGAGAACAGGTGGCAAGCAAGCGCGATTATTATGAAATACTCGGCCTCGGCAAAGATGCTTCGGCTGAAGAGATCAAAAAGTCTTACCGCAAGCTCGCGCGGGAGTTTCATCCCGACGTAAACAAAGCGGCTGATGCGGAGACGAAGTTCAAAGAAGTGAAGGAAGCGTATGACGTCTTAAGCGACGATGGCAAACGCTCAACATATGACCGGTTCGGCCATGTAGATCCGAACCAAGGCATGGGTGGCGGCGGAGCCGGCGGTGATTTCGGCGGCGGCTTTGGCGATATTTTCGACATGTTTTTTGGCGGTGGAGGCGGCGGACGTCGTGATCCGAATGCACCGCAGCGCGGCAATGATTTGCAATATACAATGACGGTTGAGTTCAAGGAAGCCGTGTTCGGCAAGGAAACGGAAATTACGATTCCACGTACCGAAACCTGTGATACTTGTCACGGTGACGGCGCTAAGCCTGGTACAAAGCCTGAAACCTGTTCGGTATGTAAAGGCAACGGTCAGCAAGAAGTTGTCCAAAACACGCCGTTTGGCCGTATGGTCAACCGCCGTGCATGTACGAACTGCAGCGGCACCGGCCGTGTAATTAAGGACAAATGTTCGACTTGCCACGGCGCGGGTAAAGTGAAACGCCAACGCAAAATCAATATCCGCATTCCTGCGGGCGTAGACGACGGAGCTCAAATCCGGATGACGGGTGAAGGCGAAGGCGGTTTGCGCGGCGGTCCTGCTGGGGATTTATACATTGTCATTCGCGTGAAATCGCATGAATTCTTCGAACGGGAAGGCGACGATATTTATTGCGAGGTGCCGCTGACGTTCGTTCAGGCTGCGCTTGGCGATGAAATCGAAATTCCGACTTTGACGGAGAAGGTTAAGCTTAAGGTGCCGGCTGGAACGCAGACCGGAACGTATTTCAGGCTTAAAGGCAAAGGTGTTCCGAAATTGCGCGGGTATGGTCAAGGCGATCAGCATGTAAAGGTTACGATTGTAACGCCAACAAGCTTGACTGACGATCAGAAGGAACTGCTGCGTCAATTCGGCGGTTTGAGCGGCGATTCGGTAGCGACCGATCAAGAGCATCATGAATCCATATTCGATAAGATGAAAAAGGCGTTCCGGGGTGAATAACCCGGTCCGCCTTTTTTTTCTTTATCGGCTTGTATAGTTCAGGGCGGACAAACATATTCTATTCGGGTAGGAAAACCATACATCTACAAGACCGGAGGGAATCAACGATGACGGAACATAACAGCCTGGAGAAAGAAAATTTCGGAAATTTACCGGTTGGTAAAAACGAAGATGTAGAATTTTCTGAGGAAATCGCGGACGAAGCAGATCGTAAAGCTGCCCAGCGTGCTGCTGAAGCTGACGCCCGCAATGAGCAGGCATAATGAGTGAAATTGAAATTCAAGCGAGCTTCGAGGGTGAAGGTGCGGCTCAAGAGGCATGGAGAAAGCTGCAGGCCTTGCGTGTAGTCGAGGTTAGCGGATTGCCTGCCAGCGGACTGCTGACAGCAACGGTAGATGAGTCAGTTGCTGAGCGAGCGCTCCACCTCATAAGTCAAATAGGCGGCAATACCCATACAAGAATGAACTAACGACAAATAGACTGCAGGCACCCGCCCGCAGTCTATTTGTCATTGCTGCTTGTACTTCAAGACAGCCAGCTTCTTGCGCAGCAATTAACGAATGAAGTCGGCTGCGCCAAATTTTGTGTAAAACCACACTCTGGTGTACAATAGATGTTAGGTTTTTATAGCGAAACGATTGTCTGGCCAATTGCGGCTGCAGGCGGCCGTTTACGATTGTTACTGGAGGATATTACATATGAAATGGCATGAAATTACAATCTCAACAACAGAAGAAGCGCAAGAGATGATATCTAACTTTTTGCATGAGCTCGGAGCTGGCGGCGTATCTATTGAAGAGTCGGGAACGCTCAGTAAGCAGCGTGATACTTCGCTTGGACAATGGTACGAGCTTCCGCTTAATGATATTCCAGAAGGTCAAGCGATTATAAAGGGTTATTTTAATCAAGACACGGATATGGATGAGCTTATCGCAGCCATTCGCCCTCGAGTAGAAGAGCTTCGTGAATTCGATATCGATCCAGGTACGGTGGAATACTCCGCGCTCGTCATCGATGAAGAAGATTGGGCTACTGCTTGGAAACAATATTTCAAGCCGCTCCGCATTTCGGAGACGCTTACGATTAAACCGACATGGGAAGTGTACGAAGCAGGTCCGAATGAACGGATTATCGAGTTGGATCCGGGAATGGCTTTCGGCACAGGCACGCACCCGACGACTGCGCTTTGCTTGCAGACGCTTGAAACGGTAATCCGCGGCGGCGAAGAAATGATCGATGTCGGAACAGGCTCAGGCATTCTAGCGATTGGCGCTTGCCGCTTAGGCGTGAAAAGCGTACTCGCGCTGGATCTTGATCCTGTTGCCGTATCAAGCGCAACCGAGAATGTGAAGCTTAATGAGCTGTCGGAGCAAGTCGAAGTCAGATTGAGTGATTTGCTAGGCGTAATTAAAGAAGGTCAATCGGGCGATGCTAGCGGATCTATGCAGCTGACTACTGCGGTTAAGGTACCAGTTGATTTGGTCGTTGCCAACATATTGGCTGAGATTATATTGCTGTTTGTAGACGATGTGTACGAATCCCTTAAACCGAACGGTATTTATATTGCATCAGGCGTATACAAGAACAAAGAAACCGATGTGGAAGAAGGCTTGATCCGTTCTGGATTCGAAATCGTCGAGAAACGCCGCGATGAAGACTGGATTGCATTCATAGCGAGAAAGCCGCAGGTGACTTAATGGACTTGCAGAGCTTTTTACGTTATCCATTAGAGGAATTACCTTTTTTACTAATTGCAATCGCTATTGGTTTTACAGTTCATGAGTTTGCGCACGCCTATAGTGCTTACAAATTCGGGGACGATACGGCTTATAAAGCTGGACGGGTAACTTTAAATCCCCGAGTGCATTTAGATATTTTAGGGACTTTGTTGCTTTTAATAGCGGGGTTCGGATGGCCAAAGCCAACTCCTGTTAATCCTAGCAACTTCAACAACCCAAGATTAATGGGAATTATTGTTACGGCAGCTGGACCAATAAGCAACTTGCTAGTAGGTATCATTTCTGTATTTATTATCATTGGAATTGGTGCTTCAGGCATTCTAGATAATAGCTCTGTTGGGGTAGTAAGTGCAATAAGCCTTGCGTTTAACTATATCATTTCCATTAATTTTCTATTGTTTGTATTCAATTTAATTCCTCTCCCGCCACTCGATGGCTATCGCATAGTCGCGGATCTAGTACCGTTTAAGGTGCGTTTAAAGATGGATGAATATTCACATTGGGGTATGTATATTTTCCTGCTCATCGTCTTTATTCCGCCGCTTCGTAGAGTTACAATAGACCCGGTTTTGGGACTATCTAGTGATCTGATAAAAAATACGGTATTAATAGCTAATCATATTTTCAATTAAAAAAAATTCACCCCTTCATTTGAATTCACATTATTGGGAGTCCTTTACAATAGATTTCAAACGGGCTTGCATGGTATTATGAAGGATGGAATTTGTTTAAGGGTGGTTGAAAAAGGACGATGCAACGATATTTTATAGCGGCGGAGCAGTTTGGCGACTCCGAAATTCGATTGGTAGGCGAGGATGCGCATCATGCGGTTCGTGTCATGCGGTCGAAGCCCGGCGATCAGTTTATTGTTAGTGACGGACAGTCGCGCACAGCTTTAGTGGCTGTACTTGAAGCTGCTCCAACGCTTATTACGGCAGAAATTGTAGAGCTGCTGAGCGCGGACAGTGAGCCGAAATGGGCGATAACGATCGCGCAAAGCTTGCCTAAGGGCGACAAAATGGAGCTGGTCATTCAAAAAGGCACGGAGATTGGCGCTTATGCTTTTGTTCCCTTTCAATCAGAGCGCATGATTGTACAGTATGACGCCAAGAAAGAAGCGAAGCGGATTGACCGTTGGAGCAAAATTGCAAAGGAAGCAGCTGAACAAGCGCATCGCAGCCGTATACCTGCAATTGAAGCGCTCCATAGCTGGCGTGAGCTGATCAGGTCGATAGCCGAATACGATCTGGCGTTATTTTGCTACGAGCGAGAGGGGCATCTGGCTCATGGAAGAGGCGTACGCTCTGTCGTTAGCGAGTGGCGTGCCAGCGAAGCTGCTGTACACAGTCCAAGGGTCCTGCTAATTGTCGGCTCAGAAGGCGGCTTTACCGATCGTGAAGCAGCAGAGGCCGAAGCAGCAGGAGCCGTCTTAGTCGGGCTTGGCAGAAGAATACTGAGAACGGAAACAGCGGGTATCGTAGGATTAACCTGCTTATTATATGAATCAGGAGAAATGGGAGGAGCGTAACAACTATGCCAACAGTCGCATTCTATACGCTGGGCTGCAAAGTGAACTTCTATGACACAGAAGCGATCTGGCAGCTATTTAAAAACGAAGGTTACGAGCAGGTTGATTTCGAAGCGACTGCCGATGTGTATTTAATTAATACGTGTACGGTAACGAATACGGGAGACAAGAAAAGCCGTCAAATTATTAGACGGGCTGTTCGCCGCAATCCGGATGCTGTCATTGCGGTAACGGGCTGTTACGCTCAGACTTCTCCTGCGGAAATTATGGCAATCGAAGGCGTGGATCTCGTCATTGGCACGCAGGACCGCGAGAAAATCATGAGCTTCGTTGATCAAATACAAGGCGACCGCAAACCGGTTAATGCCGTACGCAACATTATGAAAACGCGTGATTTCGAAGAGTTGGACGTACCTGATTTCTCAGAGCGCACTCGGGCATTCCTAAAAATCCAAGAGGGCTGCAACAATTTCTGTACGTTCTGCATCATTCCTTGGTCACGCGGACTATCACGCAGCCGTGCGCCGCAAAGCGTGCTGGAGCAAGCGAAGCAGCTCGTGGCTTCCGGCTATAAAGAAATCGTATTAACCGGTATCCATACCGGAGGCTACGGCGATGATATGGAAAACTACAATTTGACCAGCTTGCTTTGGGATTTGGACAAGGTGGAAGGGCTGGAGCGCATTCGTATCAGCTCGATTGAAGCAAGTCAAATCGATGATGCCATGATCGATGTGTTGAACCGCTCCAGCAAAATGTGCCGACATTTGCATATTCCTCTCCAAGCAGGCGAAGACTCCGTATTGAAGCGTATGCGCCGCAAGTACACGACGGCAGAATTTGCTGCTAAGATCAAACGGCTGCATGAAGCGATGCCTGGCGTTGCGATTACAACCGATGTGATCGTAGGGTTCCCAGGCGAGACGGAAGAAATGTTCGAAGACGGCTTGAGGTTCATGGAAGAGATGAAATTTGCCGAAATGCACGTCTTTCCTTATTCGAAGCGTACGGGAACACCGGCAGCGAGAATGGATGAGCAGGTCGATGACGAAATTAAAAATGAACGTGTGCACAAGCTGATCGATTTATCCGAAAAGATGCAGCTTGCATATGCAAAGCAATATATAGGTCAAGTGCTGGACGTCATTCCGGAGCGGGATTATAAAGGAGCACCTGGAACGGGCTTAGTTATGGGCTACACGGACAATTATATCCAAGTCGTGTTCGACGGTACGGAACAATTGATCGGTAAGCTATGTCGTGTCAAAATTACCGAGGCTGGTGTCAATGAATGCCGCGCGAAGCTGGTCAGAGTATTGGACGATAAACCGCAAGAAGCCATCGAATCAGAGCTGCACAGCTTTGTGTTGGAACGTCCAGAAGCGATAAGAGCATAAACGCAGCTCGAATAAATGCGGGGATTCCTTTGTTCAACGATTCCTTTCGAGGAAACGATGGAGGAATCCTTTGCTGCATATATAACTTCATTTAGGCTGCAAGGGGGAAACGGAGATGAAAGAAATTTCAGCAGGCGGTGTCGTTTATCGCCGCAACGAGGAAGGCAAGCTGCAAATTCAGCTCATTCAGGACCGATATGGGAAGGTTTCGCTGCCCAAAGGAAAAATGGAAGCAGGGGAAACGATTGAAGAAACCGCTTTGCGAGAAATCGTGGAAGAAACGGGCCTTGAAGGGGTGATCATCGCTCCGATTGACCAAATAAAATACCAATATGAGCATGATAAGTTTGGAAAAGTAGATAAAGAGGTCCATTATTATTTGGTCGAAGCTGTAGGTGGCTCTCTACAAGCACAGGTTGAGGAAATACGAGGTGTGGATTGGTTTGATCCGAAAGAAGCCTGGAAGCGGCAAAAGCAGTCCGGCTACGACAACAATCACCGCATCGTGGCCGGGGCTTTTCATTTGCTCGGTTTGCAAACGGATTAGGTGTGCTTGGACAGTGGCTCCAGCTTCCTAAATATACCGAGATAACAAAATGGGAGTGCAATTAAGGAACTCAAAACGTTGAATATCGTCTGTGTGTGCGCAATCTGAGTGGCGTTGGATGAAGAAATCCACGCCGAGAAGGTTTCGAGCTCGCCGATAAAAGGCATAAACAGCAATGCGCCTCCGGCGTTCAGTACGACATGCGACCAAGCTACGTATTGCCCAGCCTTTGTGCCTCCAACGGAAGCAAGCAAAGCTGTTGCGCAGGTTCCGATATTTGCACCAAGCACAACCGCGATGCCCAGCTCGATTGGCATGGCTCCAAGTGTCACGAAGCCCATTATGATACCGATCACTGCTGCACTGCTATGTACCGCTGCCGTAAGAATAGCGCCAGCAGCAAGGCCCCACCAGAGGCTGTCATCCGCTTTGTCAAGAAACCATGTAAAAAAGGTGCTTTCTTGTACAGCGGGGCCAACACCTTGCATCATAGCCATTCCGGTCAACAATAGTGCGAAGCCGCACAGGACGACGGATGAGAAGCGAAGCGAGGTAAGCCAGCTTGCGCTGCGGATAGCGGGAAACCATTTTAATTCACCAAATATTGCAGTTGTCAGCCATAACCCAATTGATATGATTAATAGGGGCAGGGATAGCTTATTCAAGTTTAGGCCGATGAGCTCGGTCGTAATGCAAGTACCGATATTTGTACCGAGAATGATGCCAAGCGTACGCGGGAAAGTTAACAGGCCGGCATTAACCATGCCGATAGCTATAACCGTTACAGCGGTGCTGCTTTGCAGGAATGCTGTCGTAACGGTACCAATCGCTAGCCCGTGGATGGGTGTTGCTGTGGATCTTTCGAGTATTCGTGTCAAATACGGACCGGCCATTCTGTGAAGCGCAAGCTCCATCAGCTTCATTCCGCTCATAAATACGGAGAAGCCAAGCAGCATGGGAATAAGAATCGTCTGAACCATTAGTGAGCTCCTTCAAGTTGATTTCGTATTAGAACCGTATGTATACATATGCTGCAAAAAAGACAAGCATGACAAGCAAGTCCAGTTGAGGGGAAGCGAGAGAAACGTGAGCAATCCAAAAATATTTTTGCAAAAAGCTAGAAAAAAAAGAGTGGAGCAAGGCCATCCTTGGGTATTCGCAACGGAGATAGACCGCTTGGAGGGCGAAGCGAAGCCTGGAGATCTGGTAGATGTGGTTAACCATCAGGGACGGTACCTTGCAACTGGCTATTGGAATCCAAAATCGCAAATAACAGTTAGAGTGGTTGCCTATGAGCCAATCGCTGAAATGGATGCCGAATTCTTTCGCAACCGCCTCCATCAATGCCAAGAGCACCGTCGCCGCTTTGTTGCGGATGCCGATTGCCGTCTCGTTTACGGTGAGGCTGATTTCTTACCTGGCCTTGTGGTCGACCGCTTCAATAACGTTTTGGTGCTGCAGCTGTTGACACTCGGAATGGATATCAGGAAAGAGGCGTTAATTGAGGCGCTCGTTGACGTGTTCCAACCACTTGGCATCTATGAGCGCAGTGATGTCGGTGTACGCTTGCTTGAAGGTCTGGAGGAGCGTACGGGAACACTCTATGGGAGCTGCCCCTCCATCCTTGAAATTGAGGAGAACGGCTTGAAGCTGGAGGTTGATATCGTCGAAGGCCAGAAAACAGGCTATTTTTTCGATCAGCGTGAGAACAGAGCAGCAATCGCTCCGCTGATGACAGGCTGGGGCGGCCGCAGCGGCATTCGCCTCGTTGACGAGCAGGATGGAGAAACGGTTAGATCGGTGCCGGTTAACGCGAATGGCAAAGTCGTCACCTTTCCTTATTGGGATGGAGCATCCGTGCTGGAATGCTTCGCACATACAGGGAGCTTCACGCTTCATGCCTGCAAATACGGAGCCAAGAAGGTGACTTGTCTGGATGTCTCCGAGCATGCGATTGAAACGGCTAAGAGGAATGTCGAACGCAACGGGTTCACTGAGCGTGTTGAATTTGTAGTTGCCGATGCCTTTGAGTATTTGCGAGCTCAAGTCAAAGGAATCGATGAGCGGAAGCAACGGGGACTTGGCGGTGTCGATACTTCCAAGAAGCTTGACGGTGCGGCAGGACGGACTTGGGATGTCGTCATTCTTGATCCGCCAGCGTTTGCCAAAACCAAAAGCGCGGTGCCTGGCGCATGCCGCGGCTATAAAGATATCAATCTGCAAGGTCTAAAGCTTGTGAATGAAGGCGGATATCTTGTTACAGCAAGCTGCTCATACCACATGCGCCCTGAGCTGTTTCTGGAGACGATTCAAGAAGCAGCGATAGATGCCGGCAAGCAATTGCGGCTCGTTGAATGGCGTGCGGCAGGAAAAGATCATCCACAGCTGCTCGGCGTTAACGAAGGCCATTACTTGAAATTCGCGATATTTGAGGTTAGAAGTAAATAATTACAAGTTATCGAAAAGACGGGAGAGCTGCACATGACACTTCGCTTTGTCATAGGGCGTTCGGGAACCGGCAAAACTTCTTATTGTTTGAACGAAATAAGAGAGCAGCTTCGCGCTGAGCCAGACGGACCGCCGCTGATTATGCTCGTACCGGAGCAAGCTACATTCCAGACCGAATACGCATTGCTGCGAGACGGAGATTTGAACGGCACGATTCGAGCACAGGCGCTGAGCTTCAGGCGCCTGGCGTTCCGTGTCATGCAGGAAACAGGGGGAACGGCACTCGTTCCGATAGGCGATACAGGCAAGCATATGCTGCTTTACAAAATCGTTCATCGGCTGGGCCAGCAGCTGGAGCTGTTTCAAAGCGGCGCTGAACAGCCTGGGTTTATCGACAGGCTTGCCGAGCTGCTTACCGAGTGGAAGAGGTACGGGATAGACTCTGAGCAGCTTCAGGACAAGCAACAGGCTGCGGAAGCCGGAATGGAGCATTCCACCTTATTAAACCGGAAGCTGCATGATTTGCAGCTGATATACAACCACATGGAACAGGAACTCGCGGGCATGTATATTGACGCCGAGGATTATTTGCGTTATCTGCAAAATGGCTTTGCTAATGCGTCCGCTATGCAAGGAGCACGTTTTTGGGTTGATGGGTTCTATGGCTTTACTCCCACCGAGTACGAAGCGCTTGGCGCTTTAATAGCATCCTCTGCACAGGTGACCGTTACGCTAACGTTGAACCGACCATATGAACCCGGCATAGAACCGCATGAATTGGAGCTGTTTCACCCTACTGCAGAAACGTATCAAAAACTGATCGCGCTGGCCGCAAACTGCGAAGTGGAGATTGAAGAGCCGATTAGGCTTGGCGAGAATCCTCCCGTACGGTTCCAAGACAGTCCGATGCTGGCTCATTTAGAGAGACATTACAGCGAGCGAATTCCGATGTTGATTCAAGGTGCTTCGATACTGGAGTGCGAGGATGCCCGCTGCGGGATTTCGTTGCATGCAGCTGCGAGCCGCAGAGCAGAAGTAGAAGCAGTAGCGCGCGACATTGTTCGCAGGGCTAGGCAGGAAAATCTCCGTTGGCGCGACATTGCCGTCATGGTGCGTAATGCCGAGGACTACACCGATTATATCGAATTAGTGTTTGCCGATTATGGGATTCCTTATTTTGTCGATCAAAAGGAGAAAGCACTGCATCACCCGCTTGTCGAATTTATCCGTTCGGCACTCGAGACGGTATTGTTTGGCTGGCGCTATGATGCCGTATTTCGCTGCGTAAAAACCGAAATGCTGTTCCCGCTTGGTGACAGCTTGCCTCGTGAATGGTTTGACATGCTGGAAAACTATGCGCTGGCAGCAGGTATTGACGGCTGGAAATGGCTGGACGATAAGCGCTGGCATCCGTTAGTGCCGGTTTCGCTCGATGACGATGCGGATATCGAAACCAAAATCAGTGATAAAGCACAACGGGAATATGACATCGTGCTGGCTGCGAAAGAAGCCATTGTACCGCCGCTGCGACGTTTTGGCGAAGTGCTGCAAAAGGCTGCTAACGTCCAAGAGATGTGCGAGGCATTGTATCGGCTGCTCGATCAATCTGATGCGGCCGACCGCTTGGAGCGCTGGGCGCTGCAAGACACACAAGCAGGGAAAGTACAACGGTCTAGAAGCCATAGGCTGCTGTGGGATGGCGTTATGCAGCTGCTTGATCAATTGGTTGAGCTTGCAGGAGAGCAAACCATGTCGGCTGAGCTCTTTGCGGGGATGGTGGAAGCAGGCTTGGACAGCTTGAAGCTAGCTGCTGTTCCTCCGGCACTGGATCAAGTGCTTATCGGCAGCATGGACCGGACAAGGTCTGGCCACATCCAAGTTTGTTATGTGCTCGGAGCTAATGACGGAATCATGCCAATGCGTGTCAAAGAAGACGGCATACTCACGGAGGCGGAGCGGGAGCGGCTTGCTGAAGATGGTTTGGCAATGGCGCCTGGTGTGAGGCGCCGGCTGCTGGATGAGCGCTTCATGATCTACAATGCCTTGACAACGCCAAGCAGACATTTGTGGCTGAGCTGGGCACAGGCAGATGAGGAAGGGAAGAGCCTGCTTCCCTCAGAGATAATCCGACATGTGAAGCAGCTGTTTCCCGGCATGCCTATAGATGGTATCGCTGCGGAGCCATCGCCAAGCTTGTCGGTAACGGAACAAAGGAAATTCGTTTCTCAACCCCAGCGCACCTTGTCTTATTTGATTGGGGCCATTCGCAGATGGCAGCAGGGAGCGGATATCGCTCCATTCTGGTGGGATCTTTATAATTGGTATGCAATCAGGCCGGAATGGCAGCATAAGCTGCAGCTGCTTACCGGCTCGCTTACCTATGTGAATGAAGCCCGAATCCTTTCCAAGGAAACGGCAAGAGATCTATATGGCATGCGATTGCAGGTCAGCGTGTCGCGGATGGAGCGATTCGTTTCTTGTCCCTTCCAGCATTTTGCGATTCATGGCTTGAAGCTGAGGGAAAGAAAGCTTTATCGTCTGGATGCGCCGGATGTCGGGCAGCTGTTTCATGCTGCACTCAGCAAGCTTGCCATTAATCTTGGAGGAGGCTGGGGCAAGGCGTCTGAGGCGGAGTTGAAGTCCGTTGTGTCAGACACCGTGGATGAGCTGGCTCCAAGACTGCAATCACAAATTCTGCTTAGCAGCAGCCGATTTAGATATATCGCCCGGAAGCTGAAGGAAATCGTAGGCCAGGCTGCTTTGATGCTAGGCGAGCATGCGCGAAGGGCACAATTCCATCCGGTTGGAACGGAAGTGGATTTTGGTCCTGATGGGACTCTCCCGGCTCTGCGTATTCCGCTTGATACAGGCGGTGAGATGGAGATAATAGGGAGAATTGACCGAGTCGATGCAGCGGAGACCGCAGAGGGACTTCTCCTTCGAGTTCTTGATTATAAGTCCAGCTCGACAAGCTTAAGGCTCGAGGACGTGGCATTCGGTCTTTCGCTTCAGATGCTGACCTATCTCGACGTTCTCGTCACGCATGCAGCTTCTTGGCTTGGTCAGCCTGCCACGCCGGCCGGCGTATTGTATTTTCACGTTCATAATCCGCTGCTTGCCCTCACGAATCATGTAACTCCAAGTGAAGCGAACGACCGTTTGCTGAAGCGGTTCAAAATGAGGGGACTCGTGACAGCCGATTCGGATACAGTAAGGCTAATGGATGATGAGCTGGACACTGGTTATTCGGAACTGCTCCCTGTTGCCTTGAAGCGCGACGGCAGTTTCTATAGCAGTTCATCTGTGGTCACGAATGAGCAATGGGATGTGCTGAGGCATTCCGTTCGCAACACGATTAGCCGGATCGGAAGCGCGATTCAATCGGGTGAGGTGTCTATCGAGCCATATCGAATGGGGACAAAAACGCCTTGTCAGTATTGCGACTACAAAGCTGTATGCCAATTCGATACTCAGTTTGAGGGTAACGAATACAAGAAGCTGGGCAAGCCCTCGAAGGAAGAGATTTGGCAGCAGCTTGAGGGGGTGGAACAATAATGCATACAGCTAAGGATTCTCCAAAGCCGACAGGCAGTACGTGGACCGATGACCAATGGGATGCAGTCGTGACAAGCGGTTCGAATATCCTTGTGGCTGCTGCGGCAGGCTCAGGAAAAACAGCCGTGCTCGTTGAAAGGATCATCCGAAAAATATCAGCCTTTACCGACGTCGATCGGCTGCTTGTGGCAACCTTCACGAAAGCTGCAGCAGCGGAAATGAAGGACCGGATAAGACTCGCTTTAGAGCAGGAGCTGGAGCGGCAGCCGGATTCGGAGCATTTGCGCCGTCAGCTTGCGTTAATGAATAGGGCGTCCATAACGACACTGCACTCCTTTTGCATGGATGTGATTCGCCGCTATTATCCCTTAATTGGTCTGGACCCTGGCTTTCGCATCGCAAATGAGACGGAAAGCGAGCTGATGCGCCTAGACGTACTCGATCAATTATTTGAAGAAAAGTACGAGGGTGCCGGCGATGATGGAGCTTTTCTCAGGCTGGCTGACCGCTATGGCGGCGAGCGAGGGGACGAGCCGTTGTACCGGCTGGTTCAGCAGTTATTCGATTTTGCGCAAAGCCATCCATGGCCGGAGCATTGGCTTCGCAAGACAGCCGAGGCGTTCGCAGTCACAGATGTTGAGGATCTTCAGCGGAGCGTATGGGTAGCCAGCTTGAAAAGCGATATCCAGCTGGCGCTGGAGGGCGCAGCCTCGCTCTTGCACCAAGCACTGGAGCTGACGCGCCAGCCAGCAGGCCCTGCGCCTTATGCCGCGACGTTTGACGAGGACTTGCAGCTTGTTGCAGGGCTTACGGCTGCGGTGTATCAGACGAGCTGGGAATCATGGATTGAGCCCTTCCAGCTTGTTCAATTCGGCAAGCTGAAGGCGATGCGCGGCGATGAGTATGACAAATCGCTGCAGGAGCAGGCGAAGGAGCTTCGTGATCAAGCCAAAAAGCTGATCAGCTCGCTTGCGGACGAGCTTTTTGGCCGAACGCCTGAGCAGTTCGTGGAAGAGCTGCGGGAGCTGGCTCCATTAATGGATGCGTTGTCCGAGCTTGTCATTGCTTTTGGTCAGCGCTATGAAGCAGCCAAACGGGCGAAAGGCATGCTGGATTTTGGAGATCTTGAGCACTATTGTCTTCGGATTCTAAGAGATCCAGCTTCAACACCGGATCAAATGCTGCCTTCTATCGCGGCGACTGAATTCCAGCAGCAGTTCGATGAGATATTGTTGGATGAATATCAGGATACGAATATGGTACAGGAAGCAATCGTATCGTTGATTGAGCGGCCAGGAGCCGGCAATCGGTTCATGGTCGGCGACGTAAAGCAAAGTATTTACGGATTCCGGCTGGCAGAGCCAAAGCTCTTTCTGCAGAAGTATAAGTCATACGTTTCCCTTCAAGACACGCGAGCTGAATTAGAGCCTGGCCATTCGAGAGGGCTGCGCATTGATCTGGCTAGGAATTTCCGAAGCCGTTCCGAAGTCGTCGATGGCGTAAATGCGGTATTCCGAGCCATCATGCGGGAGAACGTTGCGGAGATGGATTATGATGTGCGGGCCGAGCTGGTTTGCGGCGCGGCTTATCCAGCCCCCGTTCCCAAGGATCGGTTCAAGGTTGAATTTGCTGTGTTGAACAAAGCTGAGTCTAGCGAGGAAGAGCTGTCGTACAGCGACAAAGCTGATGCGTTGGATCTTGCTGACGATGGGGATCAAGAGGAAAACGCCCTATCTGGCGAGTCGGTTCTAGAGCTTAAGACTGCTCAAATAGAGGCTCGTTGGATGGGCCAGCAGCTCAAATCGCTGATTGATAGCGGTTTTCAGATCTATGACGGAAAACGTCGCGAAAACAGGCCGATGCAGTGGAGAGATGTCGTCATATTGCTGCGTGCAACGCAAGCATGGGCGCCGATTATCATTGAAGAAATGCAGGAAATGGGAATTCCGGCCTATGCCGAGCTGAGCAGCGGTTATTTCGAAGCGACAGAGGTAGAGACGATGCTATCTTTGCTGCGAGTCATCGATAACCCGTACCAGGATATCCCGCTCGCGGCAGCGCTTCGTTCACCTTTATTCGATTTGGATGCGGAGGAGCTTGCACGCATACGCATTTTATCCCCAAAGTCGACCTATTACGATGCCGTTCTACACGCTGCTGGAGACCTGCAGCTTCATGAGGAGACCCGGAGAAAGCTATCCTTGTTTCTAGATGGCCTCGACCGCTGGCGCGCCGAAGCGAGGCAGGGTTCGCTTGCGGATTTGTTGTGGGAAATCTATCGCGAGACGGGATACTATGATTTCGTAGGCGGATTGCCGGGAGGAACGCAGCGGCAAGCCAATTTGCGAGCGCTTCATGACCGTGCCAGGCAGTATGAAGCAACCTCTTTCCGAGGATTGTTCCGTTTTCTTCGGTTTATCGAACGGATGCGTGATAGCGGCGGTGATCTAGGGACTGCCAGATCGCTTGGCGAGCAAGAGGACGTCGTGCGCATTATGTCCATTCACAAAAGCAAAGGATTGGAATTTCCGATTGTGTTCGTTGCTGGATTAGGCAAGCAATTCAATCAGCAAGACGTCCGCAGTGCGTTCCTGAAGCATAAGGAGCTCGGCTTTGGACCGCGCTTTGTAGATCCGTCGCTTCGAATCAGCTATCCGACGCTGCCATATTTGGCTATACGCCGGGCGATGCGCAAAGAGATGCTGGCGGAGGAAATGCGTATTTTGTACGTCGCCTTGACTCGTCCAAAAGAGAAGCTGTACCTTGTTGCAACGGTAGCAGATGCCGAGGCAAAGCTTAAAAGATGGCTCGCTTCCGTTGACGACAACGGTGATATGCCTGATTTTAAGGTAGCCTCTGCGCGCTCATTTATCGATTGGCTCGGCCCGTTGGCAGCAAGGCAGCTTGAGGACAGGCAGTCGGAAGGTGCAAATTCGCCTCAGTGGCATGCTGGCATTGTTTCTGCATCGGGGTTAGGTCTAGAGGCTGCGGCGGCTGCAGAAGGCTTAGATCTGCTAGATCAAGAGAAGGACGAACGGCTTCAAGCGATCACATCGCTGTCCTTGCTTGAGGATGCTCAAGTAGATGAAGAGCTTCGGGCAAGATTGGAGTGGCAATATCCTCATCTAGAAGCTGCTGGACTCGCTGCCAAAACATCAGTAACCGAAATGAAAAGGCTTTATGCGGAGCAACTGGAAGACGCTGTTCCACTTGAAGACCTTTACCAATCGTCGCAAGAGCCATCGAACAACTCGACTTCTGGCGATGGGCAGGCCTCTTCTACATTCCGATTGAGACGTCCGTCGTTCATGGAGGAAAAGTCGTTGACCGCTGCTGAGAAAGGCTCCGTTAACCATCTGCTCATGCAGCATGTTTCCTTGACTCAGCCTCCTAATGAGCAGTTGCTTAGGGATACGCTTGAGGAGATGATTGATCGCCGAATTATGACCCCGAAGCAATCTGAGGCAATCGATATTTCCGCGGTAGCTGCCTTTTTCCAAAGTGAGCTGGGCGAGCGTCTCCTTCGTGCTGGCTGGGTAAGGAGAGAGGTGCCGTTTAGCTGCATGTTCCCTGCGAGGCGCGTATATCCAAAGTCGGAGGAATGGCTTGCAGAGGAGTCCATCTTGATTCAAGGTGTCATCGACTGCTTGTTCGAGGATGAGCTTGGTGTTGTATTGCTTGACTATAAAACGGATCGTATCGTGAATCGGCAGTGGAGCGAAACAGCAGAACGCCATCGTTTTCAGCTTGAGCTGTATGCAGAGGCGATCGAGACCGTACTTGGAAGACCGGTGGATGAGTGTCATGTTTTTTTCTTCGATGGAGGCCAATCGGTTCAGCTTGGAAATAGGAAAGAAGCTTAAAGGAGGAAGGGAAGTTGGAACCACAGAAATCCGGCAAGCGTTCGCTCGCCTTGCCAATCACGCTTGTCATTCTCGTTTTTAGTTTAATTGGTAACGTGTTTTTGTACTCGCAATTTTTACAGCATAAGCAACAAATTAAATATGATACGGGTCAAAGAATTTACAAAGCGGCGGTAGCGTCGCAGCAATATGCATCGGAAATGTTACCGCTGCTAGATGCGCTGTTGCAAAGCAAAGCCTTGGATGAGCGGCTTGACGTGTTATTCCATATTGGGAAGCTGTCGGCCAAAGGCGGCGGCTTGACCGAATTAGCAGCAGAGGCAGCAGCGATATCAGGTGATTCGGCAGCATGGGACACCGAGGTGCCCGCCATGTATGTTTCTAATGCGGAGGCAGGGCTGCTCGCCGCGGGACGGTATGAAGGCGCTCTGAACGATAGCGATGCTGCCTATGTGACAGGACTCAGGGGTTCTTACGAAACATTGAACGGCGTACTAGGCAAGTTTAACGCGAATGTAGGCGAAACCCGAATCGCAGTTATCCGTTTGGCAAGCGGACTTGATTGGATGAAGCTAGCGAAGCAGTCCATGGAAACGATGGCTGAGCAAGCAGCGCGTCCAGTAAAGTAGAAACAATCTGTGTTCGATACGTGAGCGTAGTAGCCAAATGCCTACCTGTGAATATGATGTAGGAACAGGAGGCTGACATAATGGAACATACATTAGTGGATTTTGAGCAAATGAAGCAATGGTGCGAGGAGCACAAGCATCGTTATGTTCTCGCTCAGACGCATGACGGCTGGTGCGCGGATGGATTTTTGGAGTATATGGATGACGAGGTTTTATGCATTGCCGTTCCATGCGGCTCGAACGAGTGGGATAACCGTGCATTTCTTCCTTATCCGCCACTTGGCTATCCGATTTATCCTTACCCTTATTACCCACGGAGACGGTTCATCAGGCAAGTATTTCCTCTGGGCGCGCTCCTCGGCTTGTCATTATTGCCATATTTTTGATCATCAGCTGGAACAAGGCGGGAGGAAAGCATCCTTCTCATCCTTGTTTCATTTGGATTGGACGAGCACTCGAAATTTCGGTATGATAGAAGAAGGCTAGCGAACTGGGGGTGAACCACATGGACTGTATTTTTTGCAAAATATTTGAAGGCGCCATTCCGTCGAAGAAGGTTTTCGAAAATGACAGCGTTGTCGCTTTTCACGACATACAGCCAGCTGCTCCCGTACATATTCTTATCATTCCGAAGAAACACATTGCTACGATGAATGATGTGACCGATGAAGACGCGGAGGTCATTGCCGAGCTGTTTGCCGTAGCCCGCCAGATCGCCAAAGAGCAAGGCATCGCGGAGTCTGGCTATCGCCTAGTCAACAATGTAAATGCCGATGGAGGACAGCTTGTTTATCATTTGCACATCCATCTATTAGGAGGAACGAAGCTTTCTCCGCTATTGGCAGATATCTAAAGTTGACACTGCCTTTTGGTATGACATATAATGAAATTTGATAAACCGTGTTATAGCTCTGGACGGTCTGTTTCGGAGGGAGGGAAAACTGGTGTCTGAAACTAAAGTTCGCAAAAACGAAACTATTGATGCTGCGCTTCGCCGCTTTAAACGTTCCATCGCTAAAGATGGAGTTCTAGCTGAGGTGAAAAAACGCAAGCATTATGAAAAGCCAAGTGTGAAGCGCAAGAAGAAGTCTGAGGCTGCGCGCAAGAGAAAGTTTTAGGAGGATCCTTCCATAATGAACCTGAGCGAAAGATTGACCGACGATATGAAGCAAGCCATGAAGAATCAGGACAAGTTTAAACTTTCCGTCATTCGTATGATGCGCGCGTCAGTGAAAAACTTGGAAATCGATCTCAAGCGTCCTTTGGAGGATAGCGAAGTGCTTGATATATTGAGTCGTGAAATCAAACAACGTAAAGATTCCCTCCAAGAATTTAAAAAAGCCAGCCGTGATGATTTAGTAGCGGGTCTTGAGGTCGAAATTGAAATTATTAGTCAATACCTTCCCGAACAGCTGACTGAAGAAGAGATTCAAGAGATAGTAACGCAGACCATCCATGAACTCGGTGCTTCTTCCAAAGCCGATATGGGAAAAGTTATGAGTGCCCTTTTGCCCAAAACAAAAGGACGCGCTGACGGTAAACTAGTAAATCAGCTCGTACAGCAACATCTCAACTAACTGAACATACGGACTCACAAAACACCCCCGCAAGGGGGTGTTTTTTTGTGCAAAGAAAGCGATAATGGAAATACCCCCAGCATGCGTTATGAAACCTTTTGGTTGTATACACGTAGTAGGGAGCACAATACTTGAAAAAGGGAGGAACCTTCTTGCACATTCATCGAAGGCGAAGAGGCTTACCCGCCACTCCTGTTGCGCTTTTGGCAGCGATTCTTTTGGCTACGCTTGCAGCATTATTTTTCACGCCGGCCATGAAAGCGGCTGCGGCTGACGAAATTGGTCCAGCAATCTACGTTATTCCCGTGAAGCAATCCGTCGAATCGGGACTTCAGTCGTTTCTGGAACGGGCATACAAAGAAGCGGAAGAGGCTAAAGCCGAGCATGTCATTCTGGTTATAAATACACTAGGCGGCAAAGTCATAAACGCAGAAGAAATCGGTCATTTTATTCGTGGAAACAAGATCCCTACGACCGCGTTCGTCGAAGGAAAAGCGGTATCGGCCGGCACGTATATTGCGCTGAATGCGGATAATATTGTCATGCAGCCCGGAAGCACCATAGGTGCTGCTGCTGTAGTAGACAGCTCAGGCGACTTGATCGATAATCCCAAAACCGTATCCTTCTGGACCTCTGAAATGAGCGAATCAGCCGGACTGCAGGGACGTGATAAGAGCATAGCAGCTGCCATGGTTGATCCGAATGTCGTGCTTAAGCTGCAGGATAAGATCGGCAGAAATAAGGAGCAGGGCGAAATCCTTACCCTGTCTGCATCGGAGGCCGAGAAGCTTGGTTATTCAGAGCACACGGCGGCTAACGTTGATGAAGTAGCACAATGGCTTGGCTTGGACGGTCGTACACAGATCGAAATCGCCCCTACTCTGGCAGAGAATGCTGCTAGATGGCTGATTAATCCCGTTGTCATGACGATATTGCTCATTCTAGGGATTGCAGGAATCGTCATCGAAATGCTCGTGCCAGGCTTCGGTGCGCCGGGCATCGTAGGATTATTGTCATTTGGCTTATATTTCTTCGGACATTACGTTGCGGGCTTTGCCGGCATGGAATCCGTTGTCCTGTTTGTCATCGGAATCGCCTTGCTGATCATCGAGGTATTCGTGCCAAGCTTCGGAATATTGGGCATTCTAGGCAGTGCTGCACTTATTGCAGGTGTTGTAACTGCAGCACCAGATCCTATGACGGCATTTATCTCGATCGTTATCGCGCTTGTCGCTGCCGTGATCCTTATCGTCATATTTGTTCGTATGAATAAATCCAGAGGCATCTGGAACAAATTTATTTTGCGCGACAAGCTTACGACAGAGGAAGGTTTCATATCAGCTGATCGAAAGGAATCGCTGCTAGGTCTTCAAGGCTTGACAATTACACCGTTAAGGCCTGCTGGCACCGTGCTGATTGGCGATGCGCGGATCGATGTTGTCACTTCTGGGGAGTTTATTGATTCGAATCGATCCGTGACGGTTATCAAAGCAGAGGGTACTTGGGTTGTGGTCAAAGAAATAACCAAATAACGAAATCAACTGGAGGTTAGAGACAATGGATCCTATCGTATCGTTTTTGATTTTGGTTGTCGTTGTTATTATCGTGTTGTCTGTATTCTTAAGCTTCTTCCCGATCATGCTGTGGATTTCTGCTTTGGCATCGGGCGTTAGAGTCGGAATCATTACTCTAGTGGCGATGCGTTTGCGCCGGGTCGTACCAAGCAGAATCGTCAACCCATTGATTAAGGCGACAAAAGCGGGTCTAGGACTTAATATTAATCAGCTGGAGAGCCACTTCCTCGCTGGAGGCAACGTTGACCGTGTTGTAAATGCATTGATCGCAGCGCAGCGCGCGAACATTCCGCTCATATTCGAGCGTGCTGCAGCTATTGATTTGGCAGGCCGGGATGTGCTGCAGGCTGTACAGATGAGCGTTAATCCACGCGTAATCGAAACGCCAATCGTCGCTGCCGTGGCGAAGGACGGTATTGAAGTGAAGGTTAAGGCTCGCGTTACCGTTCGTGCCAACATCGACAGACTTGTGGGTGGAGCTGGCGAAGAGACCATCATCGCCCGCGTAGGGGAAGGGATTGTTACAACCGTAGGTTCAGCAAATTCCCATAAGGACGTGCTTGAGAATCCGGATATGATCTCAAGGACTGTGCTTGGCAAAGGGCTGGATGCAGGAACGGCCTTCGAAATTTTATCGATCGATATCGCGGACGTAGACGTAGGCAAAAACATCGGCGCACATCTTCAAACCGAGCAAGCGGAAGCGGATAAGAAAATCGCGCAAGCCAAAGCGGAAGAACGCCGTGCGATGGCAGTTGCCCAAGAACAAGAAATGAAAGCAAAGGTTGTCGAGATGGAAGCGCGCGTCGTGGAATCCGAATCTCAGGTTCCGCTTGCGATGGCTGAAGCGCTTAGAAGCGGGAAAATCGGCGTAATGGATTATTTGAACCTGAAAAACGTTGAAGCGGATACCCAAATGCGCAGCTCGATCGGTAAACAGGAAGGACCAGCCGACCCGAAAGACGGCCGTTAAAGCTAAGCCTTAGCAGCTAGCATCATAAGGCGTGAATGTGTCGCGGAGGTGAAGGCGAATGAAGATTATCGAGTTTTTGATGAACAATATATTTATCGTAGTGATTATTTTCGGAGCATTGGCATCCCTATTCGGCAAATCAGGCTCAAAGAAAAAGCCCGGCCGGATGCCTGACTTTGGAGGCGGCGGGTTACCGCGTCCTTCGAACGCAGGCGTACCCGGGAATGAGCAGGAAGAAAGACCCTTGCCAGCCCCAGCAGCAGGACAGAGCGTTTATCGTACCCAGCCTCAGAATGTGCGCGAGGAATATGAAGCGCCTGCTTATAAGGCTCGGGAGACAGAGATGCTTAATCAGACGCCTCAGAAGGCGCCTTCCCAGAGAACGCTGCAGCAGACAACAAATGCCAGGGATAAAGCGGCAAAGGCGGCAGAGCGCAACCCAGCCCGCCAGAGCGCTTTGACAGCGCAGACACGAGCAGATGATTTGCGTAGGGCGGTTATTTGGGCGGAGATATTAGGCCCGCCACGCTCTAAGCGGCCATTCCGAAAATAGCAAACGAACCGTCGAAGCTTAATGCTTTGACGGTTTTTTTTATTTTGCTGCCATAATTGCCGTGTCGTTCGCATATTTTGGTACAGTACACGAAAAACGCCATTCCTTTGCTCAAGCCAAGTCGGATGGTTTGCTTCACAAACCATAGGTATCGCTTACGAAGTAGGTTTGCTTCACAAACCATAGGTATCGCTTACGAAGTAGGTTTGCTTCACAAACCTTAAGTATCGCTTACGAAGTAGGTTTGCTTCACAAACCATAGGCATCGCTTACGAAGTAGGTTTGCTTCACAAACCTTTAAGGAGGCAAAGATTCATACATGCGCCGTATAAAAAAGAAATTTCGCAAAGTTACCGCAGAGCTGCTCGATATGCCGCATGATGTTGTTTTTGATTTGCCTCGTCTTACCATGATTGGAGATTGTCAATTGTATATCGAAAACCATCGAGGCGTCGTTCACTTCTCCAGCGAACGCCTTCGTTTAGCATTAAGCAAGGGCGAGCTTGAAGTGACAGGCAGCTCACTTGTTATTCGGACGATTTGGACGGAAGAAGTGTTCATAGAGGGTCAAATTACGAATATTCAGCTAATACCTTAATATAAATTTCCGGCTAGTCAAGTGTAGACAGCCATGGAGGGGAATGCGTTGAGCGGACAAGGAGCGGATTGGTTAAAGGGCATGGTTACCGTTCATATCAGGGGAGGACAAGCAGAGGAGCTCGTCAACCGTGCGCTTGCTGGAGGGCTTCAGCTGTCTACCATACGCTGGACAAGCAGCGGGCTGCTTGAATTTGAGCTTTCAGTCAGCGATTTCTTCAAACTTCGACCATATTTGAAAGAGACCGGCTGCAGAGCGCATGTGACGAAGCGCAAGGGGCTTCCTTTCCTGCTGGTAAAAGCGGAGCGGAGAAAGCTTTTTGCAGGAGGCATCGTGTTGTTCTTTGCAATTATATTTATGCTCTCATCCTTAGTGTGGAGCATTGAAGTACAAGGGAACGTCAAGCTGACGGAAGATCAGATTAGGCTCGCGGCCAAGGAAGAAGGCCTGTACCCGCTGCAATGGTCATTCCGACTTACGGATGCTGACGTGCTCTCCAAACAGCTCGTTCGCAAGCTGCCCGGGTCCACTTGGGTAGGCGTTGAAAAAAAAGGGACAAAGGTCATCATTCAAGTCGTCGAATCGACGATTCCGAAGCAATCGGCCTTGAATACGCCAAGGCACTTAGTTGCGGCAGCTGACGCGGTCGTTACCGAAATTATTGCGGAGGCTGGACGTCCGGTCGTACGTAAAAATATGCGTGTGAAAAAGGATCAAATTCTGATCTCTGGCACCATTGGCGGCGAAGAGTATTCGCGAACGGTCGTTGCCAAAGGAAATGTACGCGGCCTTGTTTGGTACGAGTTCGAGATTGCATCCCCGCTCGTGCAGCAGGTGAAGGTGTATACTGGCGAGAAAAAGACGAAGTGGTACGCCGTAATCGGTTCCAGGGCGCTTCAAGTGAGCGGATACGGTAAGGATGCGTATGAGGCCTCAGAGGCCATTCTAAGCGAGCAAAAGATATCTTGGCGCAATTGGACGCTGCCGCTCGGCAGAATGAAGGAGACGATCATGGAGACGCGTCTGGAGGAACGGACGCTGACAGAGGAGGAAGCGAAGAGCGCAGGCATATTGCAGGCGAAAGCGGATGTTCTAATCAAAGCGGGCAGCGATGCGGTCATTCGAGATGAAATTGTTTTGCATGAAAAGGCGGACAATGGTAAAGTTTATATGAAAGTTCTTTTTGAAGTCGAGCAATCTATCGTTAAAGAAATGCCATTAGTCCAGATGCAGGGAGAATGAGGATTGTTGCAAATTGAAACGAAAGTAGTCAAAATACCGCTCGGAAACGCAGCGGAAGGACTTGCCGTATTCGGACCACAGGACAATTATTTGCGCCTTGTACAAGCGCAGGTCGAATCTTCGATTTCATCGCGCGAGGCGGAAATTGTTATTTCTGGTCCATTGGAAGAAGTAGAATCATTAGAACAGCTGTTCAACGTGCTATTGCAGCTCGTTCGGGGCGGTTATATGCCTTCGGAGAGAGACGTTGCTTACGCTTTGGAGCTTGCGCGAACGATGCAGGCGGAAGAATTGCTCGATTTGTTCAAGAAAGAAATTACGACGACTTTTCGCGGAAAACCGATTCGAGTGAAAACCATTGGCCAGCGCCATTATGTGAAGACGATCCGCAAGAAAGATATTGTATTTGGAATAGGCCCGGCAGGGACAGGCAAAACCTACTTAGCCGTCGTGCTTGCAGTCGCAGCGCTCAAGGAAGGCTCGGTTAAAAGAATCGTTTTGACGCGACCAGCAGTTGAAGCAGGGGAAAATCTTGGCTTTCTGCCTGGAGACCTGCAAGAAAAGGTAGATCCTTATTTACGGCCGCTATACGACGCGCTGCACGATGTGCTTGGACCGGATCAGACGGTCAAAGCCTTGGAGCGGGGCATGATCGAAATCGCACCGCTAGCTTATATGCGCGGCAGAACGCTTGACGATGCGTTTATCATATTGGACGAGGCTCAGAATACGACGCCTGAGCAAATGAAGATGTTTCTGACTAGGCTTGGTTTCGGCTCCAAAATGGTTATTACAGGCGACGTTACGCAAATCGATTTGCCGCGAGGCAAAAATTCAGGCTTGATCGAAGCGCAGCGTATTCTAAAAAATATTGAGGAAATCGGAATAATCCTTTTCTCTGAGCAGGATGTTGTCCGCCACTCACTGGTCCAAAAAATCATTGTTGCCTATAACTGGGATGCTGAAAACAAAGCCTAGAAAGGGATGTCCGCTGCATGAACCAGAACCAGACCGGAAAACAGGAAAACTTGCGGCCGTCCAAAACGGCGGGCTGGAAGCAGAGTGCAGCCGTTCGCTGGGTGCTGATGTTAATGTTTGTGCTGCTTTTCTATTTCAGCTTAGCTTCGCATCTCGTTCCTGAAACTTATGACATAGAGGAGGGCGCTGTTAGTGAGAAGGATATTAAAGCGCCCTTCCAAATAAAAGACGAGAAGGCGACGCGGCAAGCGGAAGAGGATGCAGCGGAGAAAGTCGATGACATCTATTCTATCGTGCCGCTTCGAAACGAATTGCTGGTCGATCAAATTTTCGTGCGTATCGAGCAATTGAATTTGGACGATCAAGTAACGCTCCAAAATAAGATCGATATTTATAGGAATGAGATCCCAGGCCGCTATTCCGATTATATTGATACCTTCATCAAGCTCAATAAGGGCAGAGGAACGTATAATGACACGCTACTTGAGGAAATGTCTCTGATTGCGAAGGAGCAGCAATACACGATTCCTGAAGAAACCTTCTACAAAATGCCTAACCTTACAGCAGAAACCTTAACCGAGATGCGCGACGTAGCTCGGGATATTGTGCGTAAGCTAATGGTCGAGCAGTTAAGGGAGGCCGAAACCGCTCGGACACAAGTTGCTGAGCTTGTGAATGCAAGCTCGTTATCCAGCCGGACGAGCAGGGAAATCGTTCAGGAGCTGGCTAGGTTCTCGATTATGCCGAATAAGTTTCTCGATAAGGCAGCAACGGATGAAGCCAAAGTACTAGCCAAGCAAAATACGCCTCCTGTCGTTATCAAAGAGGGCGAGCTTATCGTCAAGCGCGGTCAGACCATTACACCTGAATTGTATAAGCTTCTAGTAGATTCGTCTTTGCTTCAAGACAAGAAAAATTACTGGCCGCAGCTCGGCCTGTTGATCATGTCGCTTATGTTTATCGTCGTGCTATATGCATTCTTGCATCAATCCGGAAGCATTAATGGAATCAAGCCTAAATATAACAATGCTTCGCTGCTGATGCTATGGCTTATCTTCCTCATCAATATTATTACGATCCAGATTATATCGTTGACGCAAACGGACGCTGCGCCTTACGCAGGTTATTTGGCTCCCGCAGCGCTTGGCACGATGCTGATAACACTACTGCTAGATATGCATCTTGCGATGATCAGCTCTATATTATTCGCGATTATGGGAAGCATTATATTAAACACGGGTCAGCATCAAATTTTTGATTTCCAATACGGCTTTGTCATTATCGTTGTCTCGTTTGCCGCAATATTCTCCATTCACCGGGCGAGTCAGCGGTCAACGATTTTGAAGGCAGGCATTATGGTCAGCATGTTTGGCTCGCTCTCAGTGCTCACGATTCTGCTGCTGTCCGAGCAGCTTGAGCGGGGTCCGTTTATTTACTCGGTGGCCTTCGCATTTGCCAGCGGATTAATAACAGCTGTGCTTGTCATAGGCTTGATGCCATTTTTCGAAATTACATTCGGTATATTGTCCGCTCTCAAGCTCGTTGAGCTGTCCAATCCGAATCACCCGCTGCTTCGAAAGCTGCTAACGGAGACGCCGGGCACCTATCACCACAGCGTGATGGTCGGCAACCTGTCAGAAGCGGCAGCAGAAGCGATTGGCGCAGACGGCCTGCTATGCCGAGTGGGTTCGTTTTACCATGATATCGGCAAGACCAAACGGCCGAATTATTTTATCGAGAATCAGTCCAATATTGAAAATCCGCATGATACGATTGATCCGAAGCTTAGCAAATCCATTATTGTTGCTCATGCAAGGGATGGAGTGGACATGCTAAAGGGCCATAATATTCCTAAGCCGATTAGGGATATTGCGGAGCAGCACCATGGGACAACCTCACTTAAGTTTTTCTATTACAAAGCGATTAAGCAAGCTGAGGAGCAAGGCGTCGAACCGGCTTTCACCGAAGACGAGTTCCGTTATCCCGGTCCTAAAGCGCAGTCAAAAGAAGCGGCTGTCGTTGGGATTGCTGATTGCGTAGAGGCAGCGGTGCGGAGTTTGCGCAGCCCTACGGTTGAGCAGGTAGAAGCGATGATCCATAAGATCATAAAAAGCAGGCTCGATGACAATCAATATAATGAATGTGATTTGACGCTGAAGGAACTGGATAAAATCGCACAATCCTTGAAAGAAAGCGTAATTGGCATATTCCATTCACGGATTGAGTATCCGGAAGATGTAAAAACAAAGGAGCGCTTGACATGAGCTTACAACTTGAATGGAGCAATGATCAGGACAAGCAGGAAATACCTGATGCATGGATTTCCAAATTAGAGCAGCTGCTTCAGCTGGCTGGGGAATCGGAAGGCATTGCAGGTGGCGAGGTATCGTTAACCTTTACGGGAGATGAGGAAATCCACGAGCTTAACCGAGAATATCGCGGCATCGACCGGCCAACGGATGTATTGTCGTTTGCTATGCAGGAAGACGGCGTGGATGAGCTGGATATTATATTTGAGGTTGAGCACGAAGAGGATGCCGACCCGATCTCGGGCATGCTGGGAGATATCATTATCAGTGTGGATACCGCTCTCGCTCAAAGCGAGGAGTACGGACATTCCTTGGAGCGTGAGATTGGCTTCCTTTTCGTACACGGCTTCCTCCACTTAATCGGGTATGATCATCAGGATGATGAGACGGAAGCGGAGATGACTGCAAAACAGGAAGCGATCTTGCAGAAGGCCGGCTTGACGCGTTAATGAGGAAGTTCATGGCAAGCTTAGCAGTAGCATTTTCTGGCATAGGCTTTGCACTTCGTACGCAAAGCCATATGCGGTTTCATGCGTTCGCAGCGCTGATGGCATGTGTTCTAGGCTGGACTGTTTCACTGAAGCCATTGGAATGGGCCATTATTCTGCTTGTAATCGCTATCGTTATCAGCGCGGAGATGATCAATACGGCTGTCGAACAAGCGGTTAATTTGGCTAGCCCGAGCATACATCCAGTGGCGAAGATAGCGAAGGATGTAGCGGCTGGAGCCGTTTTGTTCGCCGCCGCAATTTCAGCAATTATCGGGCTGCTCATCCTTGGGCCGCCCTTATGGCGTTTATTGGCCGGATAGCATAAGGAGACAAGAACGGAGAGGATCAGATTGATTTATGAAGGATTATCGGAGTCCTATACCGCACTACTGAATGCGGCAAAAGAAGCTATGGAACGCGCATACGTGCCTTACTCCAATTTTCGCGTTGGTGCAGCGCTTCTAGATGATGAAGGGAACATTCATCACGGCTGCAATATCGAGAATGCCGCATACAGTCCTACCAACTGCGCTGAGCGGACAGCCATGTTCCGGGCCGTTTCCGATGGAAAGCGGCCAGGTCAGTTCCAAGCCATTGCCGTTATTGGCAATACGGAAGGGCCGATTGCGCCATGCGGCGTCTGCCGACAAGTATTAGTCGAATTTTGTGCGCCGGATATGCCTGTTATAATGGGTAATTTAAAGGGCGATTGGACGATTTCAACAGTAGCAGGCATATTGCCGGGTGCCTTTACACCGGCTTCATTAGATAACGGGGAGCGTTAAACAAACTTATGAATCGAACAACATCAAATGACCGTGACAGCAAAAAATTCCGATCGGGCTTCGTAGCCATTATCGGTCGTCCGAATGTAGGCAAATCTACGCTTATGAACCATCTTATCGGACAAAAAATCGCGATTATGTCAGATAAGCCGCAAACGACACGCAACAAAATTCATGGTGTTTATACGACGAACGACAGCCAAATCGTATTTCTGGATACGCCTGGTATTCATAAACCGCAATCCAAACTGGGCAATTACATGATGCAGACTGCAGAAAGCGCTTTGAGAGAAGTAGAAGCTGCCTTATTTCTAATCGATGCCTCTGAGGGACTTGGCGGCGGTGACCGATTTATAATCGAGCAGCTCAAAAAAGTAAAGACTCCAGTTTTCCTTGTCATGAACAAAATCGACAAGGTGGAGCCTGAGCAGCTTTTGCCGATGATTACGCAATATAATGACCTGCATGAATTTGCCGAGATCATACCGATCTCCGCTCTGAAGGGCAATAATGTAGACACGCTGCTTGAGCAGCTGTCTCGTTATTTGCCGGAAGGTCCGCAATACTATCCTGCGGATCAAATTACGGATCACCCGGAGCAGTTCGTTTGCTCAGAGCTTATCCGTGAGAAAATTTTGCATATGACTAGGGAAGAAATTCCCCACTCCATTGCTGTTACCATCGAAGACATGCGTGTCAAAGAGAATGGCGTCGTGTATATTGGAGCTGTTATTTTTGTCGAGCGCGATTCGCAAAAAGGTATTATTATCGGCAAAAAAGGTGATCTCCTGAAAGAGGTTGGAAAACAGGCTCGCAAAGATATAGAAGCACTGCTAGGATCACGAATTTATCTGGAGCTGTGGGTGAAGGTGAAAAAAGATTGGCGCAATCAGGAGCGCGTGCTGAAGGATCTGGGTTATCGACACGATTAAACAAATATGACGTAATTTGTTAAGGATAGATCGACACGGTTTATCGCATCCTATTACCGTCTGAAGCAGCATTTCAGGGGACGGAAAGGGATGAATACGTATGCGGAATTTTTCGTGGAAGTATTTTACGTTAACCGGGGATGTCGAGTCTTTCATGCTCTACAAGGAAGTGAATCAATTTGGAGCCGACGGCAGCGCCGATGCGGTTGCAAGCGAGGATGACGAACTCATTGCATTAGATGCAGAGGATATATAGAGCGAGTCACCACTTGGAATTATCGTATGAACTGTTTATGACTAGAGGCATCAAGAGGATAGCCTAACAGTGGCTCACACAGCCTGAGAGGCTGATCTTTAAACGCTAAACGTAAGCTCGCGGCCATGGGACTGCGAGCTTGCGTTTCTGCTTTCAGGGGAGAGTCTGCATTATGCTGCATCGTGTTGAGGGGATTGTTATTCGGAGTATGGATTACGGTGAAGGCAACAAGATCGTGACGCTTCTCACAAAAACCAATGGAAAAGCTGGAGTTCTGATACGCGGCGCCAAAAAAATAAAAAGCAAGCATTCCTCGCTCGCGCAACCTTTTACATATGGAGAGTTTGTTTATTTTAAAGGCAGCGGCCTCGGAACGCTGAACCATGGTGAGATTATTGAATCTCACCATGTTTTGCGTGAGAAGCTTGATTTGGCCGCGTATTCATCCTACGCAGCGGAGCTTACAGACCGATCGCTGCAGGATGAAGAAGCGACCGGTTTCCATTTTGAGCAGTTGAAAGCTTGCTTTACGGCGCTTCAAGACGGGAAAGATGCACAGATCGTAACGCATCTATACGAGATGCGGATTTTGGATTTGTCTGGTTATGCACCCGAGCTGGACGAATGTGTAGGCTGCGGAAATGTCGTAGGTCCTTTCTCACTATCTCCCTATGCGGGGGGGATATTGTGCACCAGGTGCAAAGGAAAGGATCCTCATGCTGTGCAGCTAGGAGATGGCGCTTACAAGCTGTTGCGATTATTTCGAAGAATGGACATGAGAAGGCTAGGTTCCATTCAGGTTAAACCAGAAACAAAAGCCGAGCTTAAGCTATGCATGCGTAAGCTCATGGATACACATCTAGGCCTCCAATTGAAATCTAGAAATTTCCTAGACCAGCTTGATAAGCTGATATAAGCCTTGTGATGCCGAGCTGGATGTGACTGGTGTATTCTAAGCCTAGAGGCGTAGAATACACTCCTTCTTTTGCATGTTTACAGGAAGATAAGGCTTGCATTATGATGGGTTAGGTTGTTTTTTGAATCGTAACGTAATGGAGGGATTTACCTGATGTCTACAGGACAAAATAGACTGGGATTTGTTGTTGCCGGGCTACTGCTTGGCATACTCGTCGCGTCGATTGATAATACGATCGTATCGACGGCAATGGCGACCATCGTGTCCGACCTTGGCGGTTTGGACAAATACGTATGGGTCACATCTGCTTATCTTGTCACCGAAATGGCTGGAATGCCTATTTTCGGCAAGTTGTCGGATATGTATGGAAGGAAACGGTTTTTCGTGTTGGGTATTTCGTTGTTTCTTCTAGGATCGGTGCTATGCGGAACGGCTGAATCGATTACGCAGCTAACGATTTACCGCGCTATACAAGGCATCGGCGGCGGAGCAATGATGCCCATCGCTTTTGCAATCGTGTTTGACATTTTCCCGGCAGAAAAACGCGGAAAGATGGGCGGCTTATTCGGTGCCGTGTTCGGTACCTCCAGTTTGTTCGGACCGCTGGCAGGCGCTTATTTGACAGAATACATCAATTGGCGCTGGATTTTTTACATCAATGTTCCAATTGGCCTGGTTGCACTGGCTTTTATCGTTATTTATTACAAGGAGTCACTTACGCATTCGAAGCAAAAAATTGATTGGTGGGGAGCTGCAACGCTCGTAGGCTCCATCGTTTGTCTCATGTTCGCGCTTGAGCTCGGAGGCGCAGAGTTTGCTTGGGATTCCGTGCAAATCATTGGCTTGTTTGCTGGCTTTGCTGTGCTGCTCGGCATATTCTTGTTTGTGGAAACGAAGGCTTCTGAACCGATTATTTCATTCCAAATGTTCAAACAGCGTTTGTTCGCTTCAAGCACGGGCGCCGGCTTGTTCTATGGAGCAGCATTCATTACAGCTGCGCTGTACATTCCGATGTTCGTGCAGGGCGTATTCGGTGGTACGGCAGTGAGTGCAGGACTTACTCTCTTGCCTATGACGCTGGGATCTGTATTTGCCGCGCAGCTGGGTGGTTTTCTGGCTAATAAAATGCCGTATAGAAACGTAATGATCATATCAGCCGTTATTTTTATTACAGGCATTTTCTTGTTATCGACGATTACACCGGATACGACTCGTTTCATGCTATCCCTTTATATGTTCCTTACTGGATTTGGGATTGGTTTCTCTTTCTCTGTTCTTGGCATGTCGTCCATTCATGGCTTCGATATGCGTCAACGGGGAAGTGCTACATCGACGATGTCTTTTGTCCGCTCATTAGGCATGACGGTCGGTATCACGATTTTTGGTATCATCCAGCGCAATCATTTCACGAGCGGGATGACTGAGGCTTTTGCCGGTGGTGAAGGCCCAGGACAGATGACAGAGAATGCGCGCGAGCTGCTGTCACCGGAGAAGAGAGCCGAGATTCCACCGGCCGTTATGGACAAAATCGTAGCAGCATTGTCTGATTCGGTATCGGCAACGTTCCTTTGGTCGCTTGTTCCAGCCGTTCTGGCCCTCGTATGTGTTCTCTTTATGGGCCGTGCGGGCATGAAGGACATTATTGGCAAGCAAGCTGGGAGCAGTCCTTTGAAGGAAGGCGCACCTACACACTAGGATTTAGCTGGCGATACCTAAGTGTGTTTGACATTTGCCAGAAAGAAGCATAAAATAATGCAATATAAATATTGGGCAGTGATGGAGAGAGTAATCGTTAGATGTCGACAAGCTTAGCGAGCCGGGAAAAGTGAAAGCCTGGATGGACATGGCGATGAAAAGGCACTCTGGAGCCGTATCGAACAAAGAGGGTTTGCCCATAAGGGGCTAACCAAGTAGGGTGGAACCGCGGGATTACAACTCTCGTCCCTACGTCTGGCAGCAGACGTAGAGACGGGAGTTTTTTGCGTTCCTGCACTGCTGTCCCGAAGTTAGGTTAGCTTGTTTGCTTATAACAGACGATGAAGGAGAGGGTCAGTCATGAATTTTCAGAAAATGATTTTGACATTGCAGCAATTCTGGGCCGAACAAAAGTGTATATTAGTGCAGCCTTATGATGTAGAGAAGGGTGCAGGAACGATGAATCCGATGACATTCCTGCGTTCCATCGGTCCTGAGCCTTGGAATGTTGCTTACGTGGAGCCGTCCCGCCGTCCGGCAGACGGTCGTTATGGGGAGAATCCGAATCGCTTGTACCAGCATCATCAATTTCAAGTTATTTTGAAGCCTTCTCCAGACAATATCCAGGAGCTTTATCTTGAAAGTCTGAAGCAGCTCGGCATTGACGCGAATGACCATGATATTCGCTTTGTTGAGGATAACTGGGAATCACCAACGCTTGGTGCTTGGGGCTTAGGCTGGGAAGTATGGCTTGATGGCATGGAAATTACGCAATTCACGTATTTCCAACAGGTTGGCGGCATTGACGCGAATCCGGTTGCCGTTGAGATTACTTACGGCATGGAGCGTCTTGCTTCCTACATCCAAGAAAAAGAAAATGTGTTCGATCTGGAATGGGTGGAGGGCGTAACGTACGGAGACGTCTTTAAGCAGCCGGAATATGAACACTCTAAATATACGTTCGAAACTTCGGATACGGCTATGTTATTTTCGTTGTTCAACATGTACGAGGAAGAAGCGAAAAAAACGATGGAGCATAATCTCGTATTTCCGGCTTACGATTACGTGTTGAAATGCTCACATACCTTCAATCTGCTCGATGCTCGCGGAGCGATCAGCGTGACGGAAAGAACGGGCTACATCACAAGGGTCAGAAATTTGGCGCGTGCCTGTGCATCGACCTACTACGAGGAAAGAGAACGTCTAGGATTCCCGTTGCTGAAGAAAGGAGTGGAGCAGCATGGCTAAAGATTTGTTGCTTGAGATTGGACTAGAGGAAGTACCTGCCCGGTTCGTACGCGGAGCGATGAATCAGCTGAAGGACAAGACCGTGAAATGGCTTGCAGATTCCCGTATTGAGCATGGCGCAGTTCAAGTATATGCGACGCCTCGCCGCATTGCTGTTCACATTCTGGAAGTAGCCGAGAAGCAGACCGATATGAATGAGGAAGCGAAAGGGCCATCCCGCAAAATTGCACAGGATGACCAAGGCAATTGGAGTAAAGCGGCGCTCGGCTTTGCACGCAGCCAAGGCGTGGAGCCTGAGCAGCTGTATTTTCAAGAGCTTGCAGGTGTGGAATACGTATATGCGACAAAAAGCAGTGTAGGTACACAAACGGCTGCCGTACTGCCTGAAGGTTTGCTGTCTTTGATTACATCGATGTCATTCCCGAAGAACATGCGCTGGGGAAGCCACGAGCTTAAATTTGTAAGACCGATTCGCTGGCTCGTCGCCTTGTTCGGTCAAGATGTCATTCCATTTGAGATTACAGGTGTACAAACCGGCAACGTAACGCGCGGCCATCGTTTTCTTGGCGAGGAAACAACCGTACAAGAGCCCTCGCTTTATGTGGAGCGATTGCGTGCCCAGCATGTTATCGTTGATGTAAGCGAGCGGGAAACGCTGATTGTAGATCAAATCAACCAGCTTGCCAAGGACAAGAGCTGGGAAATTGCCATCAAAGAAGACCTTCTAGAGGAAGTGCTTTTCTTGGTTGAATATCCGAACGTGCTATTCGGCGGCTTCGATCCAGCGTTCCTGAACATACCGCAGGAGGTATTGATTACTTCAATGCGCGAGCACCAGCGTTACTTCCCCGTATTTAACGGAGAAGGCGAGCTGCAGCCGTTTTTTGTAACGGTTCGCAATGGTGATCTGAAATCGATTGAACTTGTAGCCAAGGGGAATGAGAAGGTGCTTCGGGCTAGACTGTCCGATGCGAAGTTTTTCTACGAAGAGGATCATAAGCTGACGATTGAGCATGCTCTCTCCAAGCTTGAGAATATCGTCTATCATGAGGAGCTGGGCTCGGTTGCCGATAAAGTGAGGCGCATCCGCGCTACGGCCGATCTTTTAAGCAAACATTTGGAGCTGGCCGAACAGGAAACACAAGACATTAGCCGTGCGGCAGATATTTGCAAATTCGATCTGGTTTCACAGATGGTCTATGAATTCCCTGAGCTGCAGGGCATTATGGGCGAAGATTACGCACGGAAAGCAGGAGAGCGACAATCCGTGGCGAAAGCCATTAACGAGCACTACCAGCCACGTTTTGCCGGCGATCTAGCTCCCTCAGAATTGACAGGTGCTATCGTCAGCTTGGCTGATAAAATCGATACGATTGTCGGCTGCTTCTCAATCGGAATTATCCCGACTGGCTCGCAGGATCCTTACGCGCTTCGCAGGCAAGCAGCAGGTATCGTTCAGATTATATTGTCACATGGCTTGAAGCTGCATCTAAACGATCTGTATGCTGCTGCCTTGTCCATCCACGAGAGCCGCGGCTTGAAACGCCCAGCGGAGGATATAAGCAATGACTTATCGGATTTCTTCGCGCTTCGTGTCAAAAACGTGCTTTCCGAGCAAGGTGTTCGATATGATGTTATTGACGCGGTCATGGCCTCGGGCTTTGTAGATTTGAAGTCAACGATTGAGCGTGCAAGCGTTGTTCAAGCATTAGCTGCAAGCGAAGACCGCAATGAGTTCAAGCTGACTGTCGAGCAATTCAACCGTGTGAGCAACCTAGGCTCCAAAGCGGCGTCGAAAAATGTGGATTCCGCGTTGTTCAGCGAGCAAGTGGAAACGGACTTACACGAAAAATGGCTGCAGCTGCGTCCGGCGTTTACAGAAGCTATCGCAATGGGTGATATTTCCAAGGCCGTTCATACCTTGTCAGCACTGAAGCCTTATATTCATTCGTATTTCGAGAATGTAATGGTCATGGCACCAGATGAGGCCGTTCGCGCTAACCGTTTGTCTACCCTTGCAGGCATTGCCGAAGATATTGCCGTTGTCGCGGATTTTTCTAAGCTAGTTTGGTAATTGATGTAGTCAGGAGGATGAAGGATCATGTCACGTTTAAATCCTGAAGTAATCGTCTATGTCGTATCCGACGCGGCTGGTGATACGGGTGAGCTTGTCGTACGTGCGGCAATCGCTCAATTTCACCCGCTTCATACAGAAATTCGCCGAGCACCGTTTATTACAGAGGAACATGGCTTGCAGCGAATTGTTATGCAGGCTAAGGAAGTCGATGCAATCGTGATCTATACGCTAGTCATTCCGGATCTCCGCGACTGCATGAAAAAACTTGCCGATGAGCATGGCGTAAAGGCTATCGATTTATTGGGATCATTCATAGAAACATTAGAACTGCGCACCGGCCGCAAATCCCGTCAAGAACCGGGTCTTAACCATGTGCTTGATGCGGACTATTTCCGTAAAGTGGAGGCAGTCGAATTCGCAGTTAAATATGATGACGCGAGGGATACTTCAGGCGTTCTCAAAGCAGATATCGTATTGGTAGGCGTATCCCGAACGTCCAAAACGCCTTTGTCGATGTATCTCGCTCATCAAAAATACAAGGTTGCCAACGTACCGCTTGTGCCGGAGCTCAAGCCGCCGGATGAACTGTTCAAAATTCCGAAGCGGAAAGTAATTGGGCTTACAATCGGGGTTCCTTATCTGAATACGATCAGGAAGGAAAGGCTTAAAGCATTAGGTCTGCCAAATAATGCATCCTATGCGACGCCGGACCGTATTGAAAAAGAGCTGCTTTATGCCGATAATATTATGAAGCAGCTTGGCTGCGTCATCATTGACGTCTCGCATCGGGCAGTCGAAGAAACCGCCAGCTTGATTATGGAATATGTACGGATGCCATAACAGCAGGCGGCAGGATTTTTTGCAGTTATGCCGTATATAATAGTATAGGACAAGAATACGAAACTGAGCGGTGATCACCTATTCGGATAGAGAAGCCTACTATTGTGGTTGACGCAGATGCATGCCCGGTAAAAGCAGAAATAGGCGAAACGGCCAGAGCCTTCTCCGTTCCGGTACTGATGGTTGCTTCTCATGACCACAGGCTTGAGCCGCAGCAAGGCGTAGATATCGTACAGGTCGACCGGAGCAATCAATCCGTCGATCTGTATATCGTTAATCATATTACGCGTGGAGATATCGTGGTTACGCAGGATTTCGGCTTGGCATGCATCGCTATCGGCAAAGGAGCAATCGTATTGTCTCCGCGAGGGGAAGAATATACGAACGACAACATCGATTATTTGATGGAGCGTAGGCATGAGCTTGCAAAACGCCGCCGAACTGGAGGCAAAACAAGAGGGCCTAAAGCGATGAATAACGATGATCGTGATCGATTTCAACAAAAGTTGACAAAAGTTTTGCGAAATGAGCAGGAGAACCATGACGTATAGCGAATATTATTTACGTGTTACTAGGATGAAGGTGATGAACGATGACATACGGTAATAAAATACCGGAGGAGATCATTGATGCGGTTCGCAAGCATTATGACATCGTAGAGACGGTCGGGAAATACGTTCATCTCACGAAGCACGGCAAATATATGAAGGGGTTATGTCCGTTCCATTCGGAGAAGACTCCCTCGTTTACAGTTACGCCGGAGCTCCAAATTTACCATTGCTATGGCTGCGGGAAAGGCGGAAACGTCATTCGCTTTTATGAGGAAATGGAGGGTTATTCCTTTCCTGAAGCCGTTCGCTTGCTAGCTCTCGATGCGGGAATGCCCATAACTTGGGGCTCTCCCGAAGGAAGCAAAGCCTCTCCGCATGATGCAGACCGAGCCAAAATTATTGAAGCGCATGAGCTTACCATTAAGCTTTATCATCATGTGCTCAATAATACAAAGCAGGGTCAAGCCGCAAAACAATATTTGCGGGAGCGGAATCTCAGTGATAAGCTAATCGATCATTTTATGCTCGGTTACGCGCCTGAGGAATGGGACTTGCTTGCTCGGTTTTTGACGAATCGGGGCTTCGACTTAGCACTGATGGAAAAAGGCGGGTTGCTCTCGGCGAAAGCTGACGGGAGTGGATATGTGGACCGGTTTCGTAATCGCATTATGTTTCCGATTTGGGATCGAGACGGCAAAGCTACCGCGTTTGCGGGTCGCATTATAGGCGAAGGACAGCCGAAATACTTGAATACCTCGGAGACGATGCTGTTTACGAAAAGCAGAACACTTTACAACCTGCATAATGCGCGGCCGGCTATTCGCAAGAGCAAGCAGGTCGTATTGTTTGAAGGTTACATGGATGTCATTAAGTCATGGAGTGCAGGTGTCAAAAACGGCATTGCGACAATGGGAACGGCTTTGACCGACGAGCATTGCGCCATTCTCAAGCGTCAAGCCGAGGAAGTTATCGTCTGCTATGACGGTGACGATGCAGGACAAGCAGCAGCGCACAAATCAATTCCGATGCTGGAAGGCGCTGGCTTGAAAGTGTCGGTGGCGATGCTTCCGAAAGGCAAGGATCCCGACGATTATATAAGTGAATATGGCCCGGAAGCATTCCTGCGGGATACGATGGACCAGCCGGTATCGGTAACAAAATTTAAGCTTATATATTCAAGGAAAAACCATATACTGCTAAAAGAAGAAGGTAGAAAGAACTATCTGCTCGAAGCGGTACAAATTGTTGCGGAGCTTGATTCATCAACGGAACGCGAGGTCTACTTAAAAGAAATATCCCGTGAGTTCGATATCTCCCTTGACGCCTTGAAGCAGGACTGTCACCAAATTAGACTAGAGCTGCAAAAAAAGAAACCGCAAGGGGATAATAACGACAATTCGTGGAATAATGGTAGGAATGAAAAGCCCCGAAAGTCTGGACCGCCTACTCTAATGCCCGCTTATACGCATGCAGAACGAAGGTTGCTGCATGTCATGATGCGGGATCGGGAGGTTGCGCAAGCGGTTCATGATCGTTTAGGCGATGCGTTTAATGTAGAGGATCACGCAGCTCTTGCTGCTTATTTATACGCTTATTTTGCTCAAGGCTACGATCCGGATGCGAGTCGTTTTATCGCAACGCTGCTTGATGATCGATTAGAGCGCACAGCAGCATCGATTCTGATGATGGACAGCGACTTTCCATTCGACGACACGACGATGAACGCTTATATTCAAGACATCCTAAAGGTTCCGCAGTACCTAGATATTGATCGTAAGAAAGAAGAAATGGTGCGTGCTGAGCGTACCGGAGATTTTTTGGCAGCAGCACAAATAGCAAGTGAGATTATAACCCTAGAGAGACAGCTTAAAGGGCGACAGGAAGATCGTTTCTAGGGGGGAGGGAGTCGGAATATGGCGAATGATCAACATACTGAACTAGACACCGAACAAAAACTGGATCATGTGAAGGATCAGTTGATTGAACAAGGCAAGAAGAGGTCATCTTTGACGTATAAAGAAATTATGGATAAGTTGGCTCCGTTTGATCAGGATCCTGAACAAATTGATGAATTTTTCGAACAGCTCGATGATTTTGGGATTGAGGTACTGAACGAAAACGACGAAGAAAATCCACTCGCTGCCCAAGGGGAAGAGCAAGAGCGTGAGCAGGATGACTTTAATTTCGATGATGATCTTGCATTGCCGCCAGGCATTAAAATTAATGATCCTGTACGGATGTATTTAAAAGAAATCGGTCGGGTTCCGCTTCTCTCTGCGGATGACGAGGTCGAGCTTGCACAACGTATCGAGAATGGCGACGAAGAGGCTAAACGTAGACTGGCTGAAGCAAACCTGCGGTTAGTCGTTAGTATCGCGAAGCGTTACGTAGGCCGTGGCATGCTGTTCCTCGATTTGATTCAAGAGGGCAATATGGGCTTGATCAAAGCTGTTGAGAAGTTTGACCATCAGAAGGGCTTCAAATTCAGTACGTATGCGACATGGTGGATTCGTCAGGCCATTACTCGCGCAATAGCTGACCAAGCACGTACGATTCGAATTCCCGTTCATATGGTGGAAACCATCAACAAATTAATCCGGGTTTCCCGTCAATTGCTGCAAGAGCTTGGGCGTGAACCGACGCCAGAGGAAATTGCTGCCGAGATGGAGCTAAGTACGGAAAAAGTTCGGGAAATTATGAAAATAGCGCAAGAGCCAGTATCGCTTGAAACGCCAATCGGGGAAGAAGACGATTCTCATCTCGGAGACTTTATTGAGGATCAAGAAGCGCTTGCTCCTGCTGATGCAGCAGCTTATGAGCTTCTCAAGGAACAGCTTGAGGATGTGCTGGACACCTTGACTGAACGTGAGGAGAACGTTTTGCGTCTTCGTTTTGGACTGGATGACGGCCGTACGAGAACGCTTGAAGAAGTAGGCAAGGTTTTTGGTGTTACTCGTGAGCGTATCCGCCAAATTGAAGCCAAAGCACTGCGCAAGCTTCGCCATCCAAGCCGCAGCAAGCGGTTGAAGGATTTCCTTGAATAAATACGATATGTTTGGAATATTGACCTTTCTGCTCTTGCAGCAAGGTCTTTTTTCTAAAGAACGGGCCTCATACAACATATACATTTAATTGGATATAGGCCAATCGGGACCGAAGGGACAGCGAAAAACGATGAATGAGGATCGTCGGCAAATTATCGTGAAAGAAATTGATCATTGGAGACGCAGCAAGCTGCTTCCGGATCAATACTGTGACTTTCTGCTGAATCTTTATGCTGATCAAGACACGATCCATACAAACAAAGATCAGCAAAATACAGTGGGAAAAGCAATTGCTGCTGTGCAAAAAGCAACAGGAATGCAATGGTTCCTTACATTTGGTACTTTTACCTTAATTTCCTTTGTTGTGCTTTATTTTAACGAATTTCATCCGCTATTGCAAATGGCTGTTGTGGCGCTTGGAACGGTTGTTTTTTTACGCATCGGACAACGTCTGAGAGGGCGTAATGAAGCAGCTGGATTATCAATCACAAGCACGGGCATGCTGCTCCTTCTTGGCGGTGGTTTATACATGCTGAATTACCATGGACTAGACCATTGGGGCTGGAGAACTGGCCTGCTTGCTTTTAGCGCAATCTTTTGGATTACATACGGAATTGCAGCACGTATACCGGCATTGCATTTTAGCGGCTGGCTTGCGGTTGTACTTGTATACGCTTGGCTTCTATCGGAGTTTACGGCAGATTCTAAGTGGTATGAGATACAGTTGTACTGGCTGCCGATCGCCTGTTTGTTTGGTTGGGGCAGTTGGTTTGTGCATCGATGGTCAAAAGCTGTATCGGCAGTGCTATTTTTGACTTGCTCGTTAGTTTGGTTCATGCCGGAGCTATATGCCGTGATGTTCGCTGATGTAATGGCTTGGCTGCAGCTGCAGCTGATCATTAAAATCGCGATTGGCGGCGGTTTGTTATTTTTAATGCGAAAACGATGGATGGTGTGGGTTGTATAATGCTGAAATTATCAAAACGTCTGCAGAGGATTGCAGATTATGTAACGATTGGGAATCGAGTAGCTGATATCGGTTCGGATCATGCCATGCTTCCCGTGTATCTTCTGCAGGCGAATGTGTCGCCTTCAGCAATTGCTGGAGAGCTTAATCGCGGGCCATATGAGGCAGCCAGAAAGCAAGGGGCTGATGCAGGCCTAACGGCACGTTTAACAGTTCGCCAAGGAGATGGGCTCAGCGTGCTGCTTCCAAACGAAGCGGAGACGGTTACGATAGCCGGCATGGGCGGAAGCTTAATGAGCGATATTCTTGAAGCGGGTTATGCTGCTGGAAAGCTTGAAGGAGTAACGGAGCTTGTGCTGCAGCCGAATGTAGGCGAGGAGCTCGTGCGCAAATGGCTGCTGAAGCATAATTGGTTTCTTAAATCGGAAAGCATTCTCGAAGAGGATGGGAAGATTTATGAAGTACTGCATGCTGTTCGGATAGATGATGCAGAGACACGCAACCATGAATTGTATCATTCGGGCAATATACAAATGAAGCTTGGAGCAGAACAATGGTTTTTGGTTCAGCTTCAAATGGGACCATACTTGCTGCGTCAGCCTCAGCTGGTTTTGTTCAAGAAATGGCAACATGAACTTAACAAGCTGGAGCGGATTTGTGGGCAGCTCGCGACGTCTGAGCTGCCCGAATCGGCCATAAAGCGGGATCAGTTTCTGGCCGAAATGAATGTGATTAAGGAGGTTTTGCAATGTTTGCAAACGGACAATCCGTCATCCAGCTGATGGAGCAGCTTGCACCGAAGCATTATGCGGTTGAGAATGACAAAATCGGCCTGCAGCTGGGCACATTGAACAAACCGATTACAAAAGTTTTGGTTGCATTGGACGTTACGGATGCAGTCGTCGATGAAGCCATTGAAACAGGGGCAGAGCTCATCATCGCGCATCATGCGATTATTTATCGTCCACTTGCCAAGCTGGATACTTCAACGGCAGCTGGGAAATTGTATGAGAAGCTCATCAAAAATGATATTGCTGTCTATATTTCACATACCAATCTGGATGTGGCGGATGGCGGGATTAATGATTGGATAGCTGACCTTGTCGGCATTATGCCGGAAGGAAGACAATCCTTGGAAGAGGTCTATACGGATAAACTATACAAGCTAGTTGTGTTTGTTCCCGAGAGCCATCATGAGCAGGTATTAGAGTCTATTTGGCGCTCGGGAGCAGGCAAGATTGGCAGCTACAGCAATTGCAGCTTCAACATGAAGGGTACAGGCACCTTTGTTCCAGGACCGGGTACAGAGCCTTACATCGGGTCACAGGGCAAGCTTGAACGAACGGAAGAAATAAGAATCGAGACGATTGTTCCATACAGCGTGCACCGCAAGACGGTACAAGCGATGCTGAAAGCTCATCCATATGAAGAAGTTGCCTATGATTTATATCCGGTTGATTTGAAGGGAAGATCCTTCGGACTCGGACGTGCAGGCAAGCTGATAGAACCCTTGACGCTTGGTGAGCTTGCTGAACGGGCTAAGGAGGTTTTCGATGTACCCGCTGTACGAGTCGTCGGCAAGCTTGACCGTGTGATCCGGAAGGCAGCCGTGCTTGGAGGCTCTGGCTCGAGATATGTAAGGCATGCTATTTTCGCCGGAGCTGACGTATTGGTTACTGGGGATATCGATTATCATACGGCGCATGATGCGCTTGCAGCAGGCATATCGATTATTGATCCCGGCCACAACATCGAAAAGGTCATGAAGCACAAGGTAGCAGAGTGGCTGAATGAACAGCTTGCAGTCAGCAAATCAGAAACCAAAGCTATTGCTTCTACTTTGGATACTGAGCCCTTCACTTTCATCTGAAAATGCTGAGCATCCACGAGATGATTTGGCTATGATATTGTTTTGAGGGTTGAGCTTTTGCCCGATTGCTTGTATACTTAACGATGCCACGGAAAGTTTGACAGACAATCGCTGGCGGCCTTGTTGCCGCGAGAGGAAAGTCCGGGCTCCGCAGGGCAGGATGCTGGATAACGTCCAGTCAGCGCGAGCTGAAGGATAGTGCCACAGAAATGGACCGCCGATGGCCGGCTTTATGCCGGTACAGGTAAGGGTGGAACCGTGGTGTAAGAGACCACGAGGAGCATAGGTGACTATGATCCTGGTAAACCCCATCTGGAGCAAGACCGAGAGGACGCCGCAGCCCCTAAGCTGCAGCCTTAGCCTGAGGCGCGTCCGGGTTGGTTGCTGGAGCCGTATAGCAATGTGCGGCCTAGATAGATGATTGTCGCTTCATCGTGGGAGGGTCGTTCCCGTTTGGACCACCAGAAGTACAGAACCCGGCTTACGGCAAACTTTCCGCACGACTTCATAACTAACAAAGAGCACCCGTCGCATGCGAACGGGTGCTTTATTGTGACTATTTTTATTTTCCTGACTGCGATACTATTCGTTCAAGCCGCCTTTTTACTTGGTCGGGATAAGTCTGCAGGGCTCCGCTGAATTTAGATGCTGCTTGGAGCGCCCTAACGATATCTATCTCACCGTACCCGAAATAATCGTCCTTGCCTTTAGCTCCTAAATCACTTGCCGATGTCCTCATAAGCTCCATCACTTCCACATTAGACAGTTCCGGATTCACGGAGCGAATGAGACCGGCTAACGCAGCCACGTGCGGACTTGCCATAGATGTCCCAGATAACGCGGCATATTGGCTGCCTGGATAGGTGCTTGCAATGCTGTCGCCTGGAGCAGCCACGTCAATATAATCGCCGTAGTTGGAGAAAGATGCTTTTTCCTTATTGCTATCCGTGGCTGCAACAGCGAATACTTCCGGATAAGCGGCAGGGTAGCCTGGACGATCCGTGTTGTCGTTGCCGCTTGCTGCTATCATGACTACATCATGCTCATAGGCATATTTGATGGCATCGTGCAGGAAATCAGCTTGCGCGTAGTTGCCGAGGCTCATATTAATTACTTTTGCCCCATGGTCTACTGCCCAAATAATGCCCTGTGCAACCGAATAGGTTGAGCCCGCTCCGCTGCTGTCGAGCACTTTGATCGGCATGATTTTGTTGTACCAGGATAATCCTGCCACGCCTTCGCTATTGTTAACGGTGGCACCGATAATTCCCGAGACATGTGTCCCATGACCGACATCATCGTCTGGTTCTGATTTTTCATCAACGATATTGACGCCTTTTGTTATTTTTCCTTTTAAATCCGGGTGGTTGCTCTGCACGCCAGTGTCGAGCACCGCAATAATGACCTCATCTTTGCCCTTGGATATATTCCAGCCTTTCTCGGTTTCAATGGAGGGCAGGTTCCATTGATACTCGGAGTATAATGCGTCATTGGGAACGATGGAGCTGCTCTCATTGGTCATATACAAATAATGGGGCTCTGTATATTCGGTATTCCAAGTCTGCTTAAAATATTGAACGAGCTGGTCGGTCTCGATATTTCTCGAACGGAATATAAAGGTATCGCCAACCTGCTTCATGGATTCCGCATTTATGTCTCTTTTGACACGTTCGAGCTCGTCTGGCGTCAATGGTTTCGTGAAATGGACGACAACATCGCGGATATGATAATGACTGGCATTTCCGTTATCCTCGCCGCTGCGCACGGTCGTATCAATGGTTGAATTCGGTTTGACGGATTCAATCTTATAATTTCCTTCCGAGGGGTAGGGAATTAATCGTAAGTTACGCATCTGATGCTGCTCAACGGATTTAAGAATGTCCTGCTTGATGACGCCAACCACGCCAATTCCGACATGCTTCGCGTCAGGAACGCCAAGCACCATATACCGACTGCCGTCCTTTGCGGTTAAGGCATCCGATTCATATTTGGCCCCTTTGCTCACCTGAGCTTTTGCATCCTTCACATAAGCTTCTATTTGATTTTTATCCGTTTTGGGCAAAACACCGCGATCTACGCTTCGTTTTCCCGAGATCCAGCTGATGTAATTCATATGCATATGTTCATGCATCATTTGCTTGATTTGCTGGCTGGCAGCTGCTTTGGAGCCCATAGATGCATGCATTAGCTTTTGAAAATCTTTCGAACACTCTGAGGCGCAGAGCATCGCCGTAGCTTTCACGTCAGACTGTACAGCGGCCATTTTGAGCGTATGCTCCCGTTTGGCGGAGAAGATTGAGGATTGTGGCTCCTTTTTGATTTCTTTAGGCGCGAATAAAGGGGTTGTAGGTATAAGCAGAGCTGCCAGGGCTAGAATGGTTAAAGCGCCAATCCATTTTCTATGCATGTCGGAAACCTCCATTGATCGTTCTGAATTAGAGCAGATTCTAATCCATAGGTTCGGGTTCCGAGGCTGAAAATATGCGAATGAATCCGTTAATCGCCAGTACCATCTCAATGTAATTTGTGGTACGATAATAATGATTGTAGTTTTTACGCGTGTTTGGATTATGAAAGGGGAACTACCTATATGCCAACTGCTAATGTCAAAGCGCTAACGGAATCAACTCGAACGAAGCTTAAGGATGCGGTTAATCAATTAGAGCCGTTTCTGAATAACAACGCTTTGCTCCAATTAACCGGTGAAGATAATGGGGAAGAAGCTCAAAATTTCTACAAAGGCCTTTTATCCGATTTGAGACATTTATTGGTATTTTCTGAAGTCTCGGTTGAAAAGCTGGGAGTATTGCTCAGACGTCCCAATTTCGATACTGATTATGCGGAACGCGTGCTGTATGAAGTTTACCATCAATGCGTAAGCGCGTTTTTCTATCCAAAGAATGAGTGCTACTCCGAGGATGGACGTTACGCCTATACAGGCCAGGATGCCATAAGGTTCCGCTTTAAGCCTACTCGCGAGTCCCGCGGCATCGTACTTAACGTATCCAAAGTATTCGAGGAGCTGCGTGACGAGTTGTCTTATTACGAAAACGATTATATGACGCAGCGCCGTATGCAAGGACAAAAATAAGGCAGAATGAATCACCTCCACTCAGGGAAACTTGATAGTGGAGGTGATTTTTTATGCCGAAAGGCGTGTCATGTAGTGTAGCGAATTGCAGCTTCTGGGAAGAAGGCAACAACTGCGGTGCGGGTGCAATCAATATTGAAATCGATCAGCATGCAGGCGCCCATTTCAACGAAGAATTTGCTGGAGACGAGCTTGGCTTATTCCATCAAGATGAAGCCGAGCAATCCAAGTCCACGTGCTGCTTGACTTTCAAACCTAAGGAGTGATGATCGATGGGTAATTATGAAGACGATTATAAAAAATTGTTGGATGATCGAGATCGGTCGGCACGAACAAGCCTTCCTGTTATGGGGACGGATCGCTTGCTTGATGTAAATGAAGAAATGGCTGCAGATTTTGCAGTGGGAAATCCTGTTGTGCACACGGAGCGGAGAGAGGACCGGCATGTGGAGCAAGCGGAACGGACAGATACGAGATCGGGCGGATATGCGCTTGGATGGGTATCGTTGGTTTTTGCGATAGCATCATGGTTTATTTGGCCGGTATTGATGGGAGCTACAGCGACAGTGCTCGGCTACATGGCTTACCGGCAAGGCGCTCGCGGTCTCGGTGGTTGGTCTATGGCAATCGGACTTATAGCATTGGCATTGAATTTGCTCATCGTTCCTCTTTATTACGCGATAACCTAACGTTCATAACAAAAGAAGCTCCGCCCGTTTCCATGGGCCGGAGCTTCTTTTTATTTGAGCGCTTGCTCGCGATGCTTCTGCACTTCCACATTAAGCGCCAGCATTTGCCTGTCAAGGAGATGGATCATATCCGCGGAGCCTTTTAATTGCTCTTGAATATGTGGCGGAATTTGTTCATTGAATTTATAATAGATCTTATGCTCAAGGCTTGCCCAGAAATCCATCGCGATTGTACGGATTTGTATTTCAACGAGTACATTTTCTGTGCGGTCCGTCAGAAAAACAGGAATTTCAATGAGTAAATGGATGCTTTGATAACCATTAGGCTTCGGGTTAATGACATAGTCCTTCAACTCGACAACGCGAACATCGCTTTGCTTGCTTATCATATCCACGATCTGATAAATATCTGTCGAGAAGGAGCATATCACGCGTACGCCAGCAATATCTCGAATATGCTCTTTCGCGTCTTCCAGCGTGATCGGCAAGCCTTTGCGCTGCAGCTTCTGCATGACGCTCTCCGGAGCTTTAATTCGAGTTTTCATATGCTCGATTGGGTTGTAGTCATGTATAAATTGAAATTCTTCATTCAAAATATTAAGCTTCGTTTCTACGGCATCAAGCGCAAATTTATACGTAAGAAAAAAATGAGCCCATTGCTTCAATTGGTTGGTTTTCATTTGCAAGTTCACTCCTGATATTACTAGTATGTATAGGTATTGGTAGGTTAAGGACGACACGTTCCGTGCATGATTGGAATCGTTGTATTATAATAATGGGCGATATGATAATCGAAGTCAAATTTTAAGATAGCCATGGTTAATGAACAGGAGTGCTAACGATGATTATAGATATACAGAGCGTTTCATGGGATCGCAGCAGTGAACGGATTTTGAAGGATATTCATTGGCAAGTGAAAAGCGGTGAGCATTGGTGCCTGCTTGGACTTAACGGCTCAGGCAAGACGACACTTTTAAATATGATCAACGGGTATATTTGGCCAACTGAAGGAAGAATGTCGATTCTTGGGAAGACATTCGGTGAATTTGATTTGCGCGAGCTAAGAAAAAGCATTGGCTGGGTAAGCACTTCTTTGCAGCAGAAATTGTATGGCAGTGAAACCGCAATAAAAATCGTGCTTAGCGGGAAATTCGCTACGATAGGCCTGTACGATCAAACGGATGCCCGGGATCAAAAGAAAGCAGAAGAATTGATGGAATCATTGGGCTGCACGGCTTTGATGAACCGAACTTATGATACGCTCTCACAAGGGGAGAGGCAGCGCGTGTTAATCGCAAGGGCGCTGATGGCTTCGCCAAAGCTGCTCATACTGGACGAGCCTTGTACTGGACTAGATGTATTCGCGAGGGAACAATTACTGCATATGGTTGCTTCCGTAGCCAAAGAAGACGAGTCGCCGACAATCATTTACGTTACCCATCATGTTGAAGAGATATTGCCTTGTTTTACAAAAACGCTGCTGATCAAGGAAGGACAAGTGTTTGCGGCTAATGATACATCCGAGGTGCTGACGTCAGGCTTAATGAGCGAGTTTTTCTCCGTACCAGTCGAGATTGAACGCCGAGAAGGCCGGAGCTGGCTAACCGTGAAAGGAGCACAATGGAATTAGAATCGCAAGTCCCTGAACATGAACTGCCTGAGCTGCACAACTATGCAGAACCACCGCTAAGCAGACGGAAAAGAACATATGCCTGGATAAAATCGAGATTTGCTGCGCGGAACGAACGTAACGGATACAGCTCGCGTGTCGCTGCGGGAAGCATCGTTTTTTTTGCCTCGCTGGCTATGCTCGCAGCAGTGCTTGGCATGCCGACTGGCTTTGGTATAGCAACTGATATTCTTGTCTTCTTATCGGTAAATATTATTGCAATGAGTTTGGCTGTCGAGTTGGCTTCTTTTATATTTGCCCTTATATACGTGCCGCTGCCTCGAAAACTGACGGCGGCATTCATCTATGCAGCCGTGGAAGCTTATTTAATATTATATTTCGCAGAGTTTGGCATCATAATGTCTATTCTATTTTCCGTTATTTTTACATTGATCGGCTTAGGGATGGGGTATTTGCTGGCGCTGGTCATGCATCTAAATATACGAACAATGAGCAAAGCAGCGATAGGCATGTTATTTGCTGCAGCCGTCGTTATTACCTATACAGCTGCTGATTGGACAGGGCCAGCAGCAACCCCTCAGCGCGAGCTTGCCGAGGCAAGCGGTATTGTCCTGCCGGATGCGGCGAACCCTGCTGAGACAGGCGCATATGCGGTTCAAGCCTTCACGTATGGCAGCGGTTACGATAAACATAGGAAGATGTTCGGCGAGAATGTAGATATCCAATCCGTTCAAGTCGATGCATCTGCTTACATTACCAAATGGTCAAAGCTGAAAACATGGTTTTGGGGATTTGATGAACAGAAGCTTCCACTAAACGGGCGTGTATGGATGCCGAAAGGCGACGGCCCATTTCCATTAACGCTTATCGTCCATGGGAATCATTTGATGGAGGACTTCTCCGATGGCGGTTATGGCTATCTAGGCGAGCTGCTTGCAAGCAAAGGCATCATTGCGGTGTCCGTTGATGAGAATTTCTTGAATTATTCCGTTTGGTCAGGAATCCCAAACAATGATATGAAGGTACGGGCTTGGGTACTGCTTAAGCATTTGCAGCAAATCAAGTCGTTTCATGAATCGCAAGAAAACCCATTATCTGATAAAGTGGATTTTGGTCAAGTTGCCTTGATCGGCCATTCGAGAGGCGGCCAAGCTGTGGCTATGGCCGCTGATGCTGATCGGTGGTTCAGCAAGGACCAAACCCTTGATAGCCTGGGCGATATTACTATTCAGTCCGTTGTCGCCATCGCTCCGACAGATAAGCAGGTGGACGATAAATCGGCACGATTGTCTGGCGTCAATTATTTGACGCTGCAGGGTGCCAGAGACGCTGACGTAAACAACTTTTATGGAGACCGTCAGTATGGACGCACAACCTTTTCAAACGATACGAATCGGTTTAAAGCGGCATTATATATAGCTGATGCGAACCACAGTCAGTTTAATTCCGCGTGGGGAAGAATGGATGAACGACCGCCGGGCGGTTTATTCTTGAATCGCAAAGAGCTGCTGCAAGCGGATGAGCAGCGTCTTATCTCAAAGGTATACGTATCAGCGTTTCTGCAGGCGACACTGCTGGGAGAGTCCAGCTACAAGCCTTTATTTGCCGATTATCGCTATGGGCTGGCATGGCTGCCAGAAACATCGTACAGTAACCGATACGAAGCGTCGAACTTTGAAGCGATTACGCGTTATGACGACGGTCAAGGAAAAACGGTGCTGAAAAACGGCGGGAAGGCTGCTGCTTCGGGTATGACAAGTTGGAACATAGCGGCTGCTGAGGATCGAGACGGCAATAACAAAGATACGAAAGGCATGGAGCTCGAGTGGGCTGAGGCAGGCGCACAGTATAAGCTTGAGCTCCCCATGCAAATAAGCTTGCCAGACGAAGAGGTGATCGGAACTAAGCTTGTTTTCTCGATGGCAAACTTGGAGCGTGATATAATGGCTGACGAGATTGCTGACGCTTCTGAAGCTGCTGATGTGGACCAATATCTTGAGAGCGAGCTTCCGCCGCTTCCAGCTGTTGAAATTGAAGTTACCACTTCTGAGGGCGAGCAAGTAGAGATAGAGCTAGCGGAACTTATGCCGGTTACGCCGCCAGCGTACACCTCGTTCATGACGTACTCATGGCTTGAAGATCGTATGAAAAATAAAAAATACAAGGAGTCAACGGAGCCTGTATTTCAAACGTTCACCTTACCGCTGGAGCAATTCGGCTTAGATCATACGACTATTGCCGTGAATGAAATTCAAAGCATTACGTTCCGTTTCTTGGACGGTCCCGGCAAGGTTATGCTGGATGACATCGGTTTTGCGCATTAAGCAGTATGGAGACAAAGCGGGATGCCTGGAAGTAGGCATCCCGCTTTTCCAACCTTTATAGGGCTTTATCCTCTCGGAAAACAAAGCTTCTGGCCGCATATAGAAATGGCGTTGAGCAGATCGACACGATAAATTTGATGACGTAGGTCGACAGAAAAATCGATAGCCATAGCTTGCTGTCATAGCCAGGCGCTCCTGCGAAGGCAATGGTGCAAAAAATAAACGTATCCACCAGCTGGCTTACTGCCGTGCTGCCGTTGTTGCGAATCCATAGCTGGTTTGGGGCAGGACATACTCGCTTAAGAAAGGAATAAATCCTTACATCCAGAAACTGGCTAACGAAATAGGCGCAAAGGCTGGCGAGTGCGATACGCGGCATGAGACCGAATAAAGTTTCGAGCGCGCCTTGCACTTCGAGTGGAAACGGTTCGTTTAACGGATGAAAGAGGAGAGCCATCTGCATAATAATGGTCGTAGCGACCAGCGTGAAGAAACCGAACCAAACCGCTTTTTTTGCAGCTTTCTCACCGTACTTCTCATTCAACAAGTCTGAAGCTAAATAAATGGTGCCATACATCGTATTGCCAAGCGTGATGGCAATTACGATGCCAAATGCATGGATATCTACGGTTTTGACGACCTGGATATTGGCAAGCACAGTAGCCATCCCGATCCATGCGTAGATGCCTATCCGTCCGAAAAACCGATAGGAAAGAAGAAATAACGAAAAATGCACGAGCATAAAAATCGCGCCAAACCACAAGTTAAACATGCTGCTTGTTACCTCCTAGTTTTGATAACGCGGGAGTTTGCGAACCGCGGATTGCAATAAGGCGAGTCAGGTTGCTTCCATTTCTGCCTTTGTCATTATAAACGGTACGTTCAGCCTCGGCAATAGTTTTCACCGCTTTTCATTGATCGGCAGAAGATGGTAAAATGGATGATACCGTTTTGAAGGCGAACTAATTATCCAATAGCAAGACTAATCCGTTAAGGAGTGATTTCGTGACGAATGTTAATAAGGAACGAACGATAGAGCAGCAGCGTGTCGAACAAGTAACGGAAGTGATTCGAACTCGTATTAAGGATTTCCAAGCTCAGGTTGGCGGCATGCGTGACGATATCGTGGACATTCGACGTAATTTTTGGGATGACGTAACGTTGAATTTTGAGGATGCGGCGGAATCTGCTGAATCACATGCAAGCATGAAGCAGCAAGCGGAGGTGCTCTCGGAGCGGGAGCGCAGCCATCGTCATATCGAAGAACAGCTGAAAACATTGTTGAAGCTTGAGCACTCTCCCTATTTCGGAAGAATTGACTTGGCGGAGGAGGGGCAAGAAAAAGCTGATCCAATATACTTAGGAGTGGGTTCGCTGCTTGATGACAGCGGCTATGAGTATCTCATCTATGACTGGCGTGCTCCCGTCTCCAGCCTGTATTACGACTCGGGGCCTGGACCGGTTGCGTACGAAACGCCTAGCGGGAAAATCAAGGGTGAGATGACACTCAAGCGTCAATTCATCATTCGTGACGGACAAATCCGCAGTATGTTCGATACCGGTGTCACAATTGGCGATGAGCTGCTGCAGGAGGTGCTCGGCAAGCAGTCTGATGCTCAAATGAAAAGCATCGTAGCTACGATCCAGCGCGAGCAAAACCAAATTATCCGTAATGAACGGGCAAGGCTGCTGATTGTACAGGGAGCAGCAGGTAGCGGGAAAACGTCTGCTGCACTGCAGCGTGTCGCCTATTTGCTCTATCGTTACCGAGGCATTCTTCAAGCTGATCAAATCGTTCTTTTCTCTCCAAACCCTATGTTTAACAGCTACGTCGCAACCGTTCTGCCTGAGCTAGGAGAGCAAAATATGCAGCAAACGACGTACCAGCAATACTTGGAGCATAGGCTTGGCAAAACGTTTGCACTTGAAGACCCATTTTCCCAAATGGAGTATACCCTAGCAGAAACAAATGATCCGGGCTATGAGGCAAGAATCGACGGCATTACGTATAAATCGGGCGTTTCCTTCATGCATTTGATTGACAGCTATGCTGCTGGACTGAGTGATGCTGGTCTCTCTTTCAAAGCTATCACCTTCAAGGGACGTACTCTAATTAGCGAGGCGGCGATTGAAGAGCAGTTCTATAAGCTGGACCGATCAATATCCATCGGCAATCGAATGCGGTTAACCGCGGAATGGATGCTGAAGGAGCTGACTAGGCTCAGCCGGGAGGAACGCGAGCAGGATTGGGTGCATGAGGAGATAGAATTGCTCGACCAGGAAGCATACGCGAAGGCCTTTGATGAATTGCAGCGGAAAAACCGGTTTGCCGGCAATTCTTTCGATGATTTTGATGCGGAGCGGGACTTTTTGGCAGCGATGGTCGTGCAGGAGAAGTTCAAAAAGCTAAGAAAACGCGTGAAGCGATTGCTCTTCTTGGATGTTCCGACGATCTATAAGCGCTTGTTCGAATCCGATGCGGCAACGTATAAGCAAGCGTTGGATGGTGCTCAAGAACTGCCTGAAAACTGGGCGGATATTAGCGAGCAAACGCTGGTTAAGCTTAACGCCGGTGAAATTTTGTATGAGGATGCAACACCTTATTTATATTTAAAAGAGAAGCTGGAAGGTTTTCATACGAATACGCTTGTGAAGCATTTGTTTATTGACGAGGCTCAGGATTATTCACCTTTCCAATATCATTATCTCAAACGCATTTTCCCAAATTGCAAAATGACCGTTCTAGGTGATCTCAATCAGTCGATATTCGCACATGCAGTATCAGGCAATGGTTTTGAGCCGTTAGACGAGCTGTTTAGTAAGGAAGAAACTGAAAAAATCATTTTGGCACGGAGCTATCGTTCTACCCGGCCGATTGTAGCTTTCACAAGCAAAATGATCGAAGGCGGCGACCTTATCGAGCCATTTAATCGTGATGGAGAAGCGCCGACGATCACTAAGGTGGAAGATGAAGCGCAAATCGCAAAAGAGGTTTATAGCCGTGTCAACAAGCTAGTGGATACGGGCTATTCATCAATAGCCGTTATTTGCAAAACAGCGGCAGAGGGCAAACGCATGCACACTGCTTTGCTGGCTTATTTGCCAAGCGTCAGGTTGATCGAGAAGGAAACCGTCACATTCGAAAAAGGCATTATCGTCATACCTTCATATTTGGCTAAAGGTGTGGAGTTTGATGCCGTTATAATCGGAAACGCCAATCAAGATCATTATGGACGCGAAAGCGAACGGAAATTGTTCTACACCGCTTGTACAAGGGCGATGCATGAGCTGCATCTCCTATACACGGATGAGCTTACAAGCTTTATCAAATAGTTTTACTTTCTAACTTCAGACCAAATTTCTTGCACATCCACTTGAAGCTCCGAAGCGATCAGCTCTGCTGTGAGTCTTTGGGGCTTTAATATTTTGCCATTGCGCAGCTTTGAGATCGTTTGAATCGATATGCCTGTTACTGTGGACAGATGGCCAGCTGTCATATCACGTTTGGCCATCCATATGCGAAGCTTCAATGAAGCATCGATCTGATCATCGACTGGCTTCAAATCCCATATGACAAATGCAAACTCATTCGCTTCGCCGAATCCGTCAACAATTGGTGCGAATGTGACGGAAAGCTCCAATTCAATTCCGCTAAGCTTGCTAGTCTTGACGGTCAAGCTTCTTTCTTTCTTAAGCCGATAGGTTTCCTGAATGATTTTCATTAGTTTGACATGCTCGGAATCATCTATGAATTGCATAAGCGTTTCATTCTGCATTTTGTGGTCGGGTTCAAATAATAGAGGCGCTAAGCTATCTCTCAAAAATCGGATATGCTGCTGGCGGTCTACGATGCCGCTGATTAATACTTTATTTTTCTCCGCTTGCTGCTCGATCCATTTGTAAGGGGTTAAATCTTCGAAGATAACAAAGGAATGATTACAGCCGTCCACTGAGCAAGCAGGCAAAGGCTGCTGGTCAATGCGGACGGAAATTTGCTGCTTTAGTTTCGTTTGCAGGATTACTTCGCTTTTTACAACCTGTATCGTAGTGTTGATATTGTATTTTTGAAGTAGATATCTGCCGTTTTTGGACTGAAGCTCCTCAAGCGTATAGCCTGAAAGTCTTAGAAATGCCTGATTGGCGTCTACGATACGGACATCAAGTTCATTCTGACTCAGGATGAGCATAGGCTGATGAAGCAATTGAAAGACTTGACTATAAATCGACAAAAAACAAACACTCCTCTTATTTCCATTCTTTTACCTAATTATCAATTAAAAGTATAAAATAGACGATCACAACAAACAAGTACGTGAATTTGACATTTCCGCGCATGTTTCAAATTTGGTATTTTGGTTTAATTAATTAAACTCGGTAGCTTAATGTATACCTACGCGGTGCATATGGCGTTTAGAATGGGCTAAACCGCCTCTAATAAACGTACAGCAGGCTTTATTCTAATTCATTTTCCCGATAATATGATAGCAGATAATCCATGCAATCAGAAATTATCATAGAGGCAGCACACAGGGGGACTGGACATGAACCATTGCAGCATAGATAACTGTTTGAAGCCAATTAAAGCAAAAGATTTGTGTGCGATGCACCACCAACGGTTACTTAGGCACGGAGATCCAAATACGGTCAGACCTCGCAGAGTGAAGCAGGTCTCAAATTGCAAATGGGTAAATTGCACCAAAGTGTCAATAACGAAGGGATTCTGCGCGAAGCATTATTATATCCAGCGTGTTATGGGGCCAAGTCAGAGTAATGTTACTTAAACTGACATGACTTAAATTAAACTGTCGAATTCTATGAAAACGACTGTGTTTTTTTCACCAAACCATGTATAATATGGATAAAGTATTGCAAGCTCTGCTGATTCTGACTCGTCATTGATCATCCAACAGGGGGTGAAACCAAAGAATGGTTCAAACGGCACCTAACGGGCTTTCGCACAAGGACTTATATTTATTTAATCAAGGCACTTCCTACCACAGCTACCGTTTTATGGGTGCTCACCTCGTACGAGTGGACGGTACAGACGGCGTTCGTTTTACAGTCTGGGCACCACAAGCTGCAAATGTCCGAGTGATCGGCGGTTTCAACGAATGGTCTGGCATTATGCATGTGATGGAAAGAATCGATGATACTGGCATTTTTTCATTGTTCATCGCTGACATCGGAGAAGGCGAATTGTACAAATACGAGATCGTTACGCCTGATGGCAGCATGATCAGAAAAGCCGACCCATTCGCATTCTTCGCGGAGCGCCGACCTGGTACAGCCTCTATTGTAACAAGCTTAAGCGGTTATAAGTGGAAGGATTCCAAGTGGAACAAGAAGAAACAGAAGCTTCCCGCCTACACCAACCCGCTGCTGATCTATGAGATTCACGCCGGATCTTGGAAAATCAAAGGAAAAGAAGATTTTTATACGTATGAAGAACTGGCAGATGATCTTGTTCCCTACGTCGCAGAAATGGGCTATACGCATATCGAATTAATGCCGATCGCTGAGCATCCTTTGGATCAATCATGGGGCTACCAGATTACGGGTTTCTACGCCGTGACGAGCCGCTATGGCACGCCAAAGCAGCTGATGCGTTTCGTAGACAAATGCCATCAAGCCGGAATTGGTGTCATATTGGATTGGGTTCCCGGCCACTTTTGCAAAGACGACCACGGTTTGCGCCTGTTTGACGGTACGCCTATCTTTGAAGGAGCGGATGCCAAACGTGCCGAGAAGCCGCTCTGGGGAACGCTTGCTTTCGATTTTGGCAAGGAAGAGGTTGTCAGCTTCCTCATTTCGAACGCAATGTACTGGATGGAGATGTACCATATTGACGGTTTGCGTGTAGACGCTGTTGCAAGCATGATAAATCTGCACATGGACAAACCGCCCGAAATGCATACTTATAACTACTTAGGCGGTCCAGAAAATCTGGATGCTCTCCGCTTCATCAAGAAGCTTAATGAAACCGTGTTTCATTATTACCCCGATACCCTTATGCTTGCTGAAGATTCATCCGCATGGCCTGCAGTAACGGCACCAACTTACATAGGCGGCCTCGGTTTCAATTTTAAATGGAATATGGGCTGGATGAACGACATGCTGCGCTATATGGAGCTTGATCCGTCCGAACGCCCAAGCCACCACCATCTCATCACATTTTCGCTCCTTTATGCTTTTTCTGAAAATTACGTACTGCCCCTCTCGCACGACGAGGTTGTGCACGGAAAACGTTCGCTATTGAATAAAATGCCCGGAAGCTACGAAGAAAAATTCGCCCAATTGAGGCTTTTTTATGGTTTTTGGATGACCCATCCAGGCAAGAAGCTTTTATTTATGGGCAGTGAATGGGGCCAGTTTGCCGAATGGAAAGACGGCGATATGCTGGACTGGATGCTGCTGGAATACGATATGCATAAAAGCATGCATCATTACGTCAAAACCTTAAACCGCTTGTATGTTGACCAGTCCTCGCTTTGGGAGCGGGACAGCAATCATGACAGCTTCGAATGGATTGACGTTCATAATGCGGAGCAATCCGTCATATCCTTTATCCGCCGCGGCAATTCGAACTTTACAGTCGTTCTTGCCAATTTCTCTAGGAATGACTATGAGGAATTTCGTATCGGTGTTCCAGAGCCAGGTACTTATCGCTCTTTAATGAATAGCAACGACAAGCAATTTGGCGGAACGGAATCACTTGTACAGAAGAGCTACACTAGCGAAAGAGTCTCTTGGCACGGTCACGAACAAAGCATTACGCTTCATTTACCCCCCTTGGCATTCCTGTTCATCACCTTAGATTCGGGGAACACACATTGAGAGGGAGTTGGTGTCCATGGGCCGTAAAGAAATGATCGCTATGCTGCTCGCAGGCGGAGAAGGTAAAAGATTAGGCGTGCTTACGAAGGATTTGGCGAAGCCAGCTGTTTATTTTGGCGGGAAATACAGAATTATCGATTTCACCTTGAGCAACTGTGCGCATTCAGGAATTGATACCGTAGGCGTGCTCACCCAATATCAACCGCTTGAGCTTAACCGCTATTTGGGAATCGGTAGCCCTTGGGGACTCGATAGAAGGGATGGGGGCATGACGATATTGCCGCCGTTCATGAAGCAAAAAGGCGGCGTTTGGTACAAAGGAACCGCTAATGCCATTTATCAAAATATGTCCTTCATAGAACCCTATAATCCGGAGTATGTTCTTATTATTTCTGGCGACCACATTTACAAAATGGATTACGAATTGATGCTTCAGCATCATAAACGCTCTGGCGCAGATGTCACAATTGCGGGCATCGAGGTTGACTGGAAGGAAGCTAGTCGATTTGGCGTCATGCACATTGATGATGAGGACCGTATCACGGCGTTCGAAGAAAAACCAAAAAATCCAACGAGCAATATCGCCTCCATGGGCGTTTATATTTTCACTTGGTCCGAGCTGCAAAAATATTTGATATACGATGAAGCAAGCCGCACCTCAAGCCATGATTTCGGCAAGGATCTGATCCCAGCAATGATGCGTGATGGAAAACGGCTGCATTCCTACCCGTTCAAGGGATATTGGAAGGATGTCGGTACGATCGAAAGCCTATGGGAAGCGAATATGGATCTTCTTGCGGATGAGCCTCCTTTGGAGCTCGCGGATGATGAATGGAGAATATACTCCGTAAATCCCAATCAGCCAGCTCAGCATATTGGAGCGCATGCCGAGGTTTCTGCTTCTTTAATTACGGAAGGGTGCTTGATCGAAGGCAGCGTGGATCGATCCGTATTGTTCTATGGGGTCAAGGCCGGCAAAGATACGGTTATATCGGAATCCGTTGTCATGCCGAACGTGCGAATCGGTGAGGGCGCACGCATTTACCGGGCTATTATAGGCGAGGGTGCAGTCATTCAAGCCGGTGTCACAATTGGAAGCCCGGAGGATGATGCCATTACGGTTATCGCTGTGGATCAATATGTAACGAACGATCATTTGCTGCAGGAGGTGGAGCACTCATGAAACATAAAGTCATGGGCGTCATTAATTTAATCCATGAGACGGATGAGCTGGAGCGTTTAACGCAAGGCCGCTGCCTCGCGACCGTTCCCTTTGGCGCCAGATACCGACTCATCGATTTCGTGTTGTCAAGCATGGTCAATTCCGGCATTTCGAAAGTAGCCGTGTTTGCGCATACCAAATATCGTTCGCTGATGGACCACCTCGGATCGGGCAAGCATTGGGATTTGCAGCATCGTCAAAGCGGTTTATTCGTTCTACCGCCTGCTACGGATGATATTCAAGAAATTAGCCGCGGTGATTTATATCATTTCTATCAACAACGTGATTATTTCAATCGGGCTTCGCTAGACTATGTGGTTATTACTCGCAGCCATATGGTATGCAATATCGACTTTGAGAAAGTCATTCAGTTTCATTTGGAGCGGGAAGCTGACATTACGGTTGTCTGCAAGCAGCAGCATGATTTGCTCACCGGCAAAGCCCGGAAGGTGAAGATGGACGACGAAGGACGTATAACAGCAATCCAGGACCATTATGGCCGTATGGCAAGCGACATCAACTCCATGGAGATGTATGTCATGCGGAAGGATCTGCTTATGGAGCTGGTAGAAACCTCACTGGCACAAGGACAGGATCATCTCGTTCGGCATGCTATTTTCTCTAGATTGGACCAATTGAAGGTTTTCGGATATATGTACGAGGGTTATCTAGGCGTTGTCAATACAATTGGCAGCTATTATCGCAATAATATGAATTTGCTGGATCCGGATGTGTGGAAGGAGCTTTTCTATCAACCAGGACCTATATTCACAAAGGTCAAAGATGAGCCTCCTGCACGTTACTTAGGAAGCTCCAAAGTAACGAATTCACTAATCGCTAACGGCTGCCGGATTGAAGGTACTGTCGTCAACAGCATTTTGTTCCGAGGCGTACATGTTCAGAAGGGTGCTATCGTAAGCAACAGCATCGTCATGCAAAACGGCATTATTGGCGAAGACAGCTTCTTGCAGCACAGCATTTTGGACAAGGATGTTCGAGTTGAAGCCGAGAGGGATATAAGAGGAGCGGCAAGCTCGCCGTTTTTAGCAGGGAAACGTAAAATCATTTAAATTCATATATGGCCGCGAATAATGCTATACACCGTGATAGGAACTAGATCGCTGTTTCTGATTGGGTTGATGCATTGCTGATGCGGCGTCCATAAGAAAGGAGAATCCTATGAACATTTTGTTCGCAACCTCTGAAGCGGTACCGCTTGCGAAGACAGGCGGACTTGCCGATGTTGCAGGGGCGCTCCCTAAGGCGCTGAACAAGCGGGGCGTTGATACCAGAGTTGTATTACCGAAATATGATGAGATTCCGGCTGCCCTTATTGGGCAGTTTGAGCAGATTGCTCATTTTACGGTTTCGTTCAGCTGGCGCAATCAATATTGTGGCTTGCTAAGAGCAGAGTTTGACGGTGTGACCTATTATTTAATCGATAATGAGCATTATTTCAAGCGCAAAGGTTTGTATGGCTATGGCGATGACGCGGAACGATTCGTGTTTTTCTGCTTTGCTGTGATGGAGGCTGTGCGGTATATGGATTTCCATCCGGATATCGTGCATTGCCATGATTGGCAAACGGGATTAATCCCTTTTCTGCTCAAAACGAGATATTATTACGATCCGGCATGGGCATATACGAAGTCGGTATTCACCATTCATAACTTGAAATATCAAGGCTTGTTCGGCATTGACTTGCTTATGGATTTGCTTGGCGTTGGATATGACATGTTTCAAGCCGATAGTTTGGAATTCCATGGCGCAGGGAGCTGCATGAAGGGTGGACTCGTATACGCTGACAAGCTGACGACGGTCAGCAGCACGTATGCGGAAGAAATACAAACGGAATATTTCGGCGAGAAAATGGACTCTCTGCTGCGTTACCGTTCCCAGGATTTGATTGGTATTGTGAATGGCATCGATGATGAGTTGTTCGATCCAATGAACGACAGTGCACTTGAGGTGCCTTACCGCGATTCACTGAGCAGGAAACGTAAGAACAAAGTCGAGCTCCAGCGGGAGCTGGGACTTCCGCTATCGGAGGATATCCCGCTTGTAGGCATTGTATCCCGTTTAGTCGAGCAGAAGGGATTCGATCTCATTGCAGCAACGCTTGAGGAGCTGCTGCTGCAAGAGGATGTGCAGTTTGTACTGCTTGGAGCAGGCGACGCGAAATACGAGCAGTTTTTTAATGACATGACCTACCGCTACCCAGACAAATTCAAAGTATGGATTGGCTATGATGATCGACTTGCCCGCAGAATTTACGCAGGCTCGGATATATTCGCAATGCCTTCACAATTCGAGCCATGCGGTTTAAGTCAGCTTCTGGCGCTGCGCTACCGTTCCGTGCCGGTTGTTCGCGAGACAGGCGGACTAAAGGACACGGTACAAGCCTACAACGAATATACTGGCGAAGGAAACGGCTTCAGCTTTGCGAATTACAACGCGCATGATTATATGTACACTATGCGCAGAGCACTTGCTCTGTATCGCAATGAGGAAGTCTGGAAGCAAATCGTGAGTAACGGCAGTAATGAAGATTACAGCTGGAATCGCTCCGCCAAAGCCTATATATCCGTTTACTCACAACTTTTAGCGCATCGAAAGGAGAAAGAATCATGGCCCGTCATCTTGTAATCGGCAACGGAAAGATGCTCCTTAATTTGGATCAGCACTGTTTCATTCGGGATATATATTATCCTTTTGTTGGGCAGTTAAATCACGTAGGCGGTCAATATTGCCGTTTAGGCGTATGGGTTGAGGGTGCTTTTAGCTGGCTGGATGAGCCGGAGTGGAAGTTTGATTTGGATTATATCGATGATTCGCTAGTAACGAATATTACAGCTAAGCATGAGGGGTTAGGCATTGAGCTTCATATGAATGACGGGATTCATCAGCGGGAATGCATTTATATCAAACGGGTTGTAATCCGCAATAAGTCTGACGTCACGAAAGAGGTTCGATTGTTTTTTCATCAAGACTTAATGATTGACGGCTCTGAGGTAGGGGATACGGCAGTGTATTATCCGGAAAACMATACGCTGTATCATTACAAGCGGAACAATTATTTTATGTTCAACGGTTTCTCGGATGAAGGCGGCATGACGCAGTACTCTACCGGTATCAAAAGATTTCATTCAGCGGAAGGTACGTGGCGCGACGCAGAAGACGGCGTATTGATGGGCAACTCAATCGCACAGGGTTCGGTTGACAGCACCATCAGCTTCCGCACGCTCGTCCCGCCACAAAACGAAAAAACGATTTATTATTGGATGTCTATCGGCCAAAACCTCGTAGAGGTGAAGGAGCTGAATCAGTATGTGCAGGATAACCATCCGGAAAAGCTGCTCAGCCGCATGGTGGTTTACTGGAAGCATTGGCTGCGCAGAGCAGAATCGGATCTTGGGGATTTGCCGCATGACGTAGTAAAAATGTTCAAACAAAGCCTGCTCCTCGTCCGTACGCAAGTAGATGAGCGCGGAGCCATATTAGCTGCGAATGATACGGACATCCTGCAATATAACCGCGATCATTATAGCTATATGTGGCCGCGTGACGGCGCCTTAATCGCAGATGCGATGTCAATGGCAGGATATCAGAGTGTTATTGCACCGTTTTTCCATTTCTGCGCGCAAGCCTTATCGCCCGATGGCTACCTATACCATAAGTACAATCCAGACGGAACAGTGGGATCCAGCTGGCATCCTTATATCGTGCAGGGAAGCAGGCGCCTGCCGATTCAAGAGGATGAAACAGCGCTTGTCCTGTTCGCCTTGTGGAAGGATTATTCGAGAAATCAAGTCATTGAGCTGCCGCAATCCTTATATAGCAACCTCATTCGAAAGGCTGCTTCATTCTTAAGCTCCTATATTGAGCCTTCGCTGTCGCTGCCGAAGCCGAGCTACGATTTGTGGGAGGAGCGGTACGGGATATGGACATACACCGTGGCATCCGTATATGGCGGTCTAATGGCTGCTTCATACTTCACAGACCTGTTCGGTGATTATGAACGGAGCGATCATTACAAGAGCACAGCTGAAATGATCAAGCAAGGCATGATCACCCATTTGTGGGATGAGGAAACGGGTAGATTCGCTCGCGGCTTGATCCAGAAGGATAATCGCTGGGTGAAGGATATGACGCTGGAGAGCAGCTTATTCGGTGTGCTGGAGTTCGGTGTCCTACCGGTTGACGATTATCGCGTCGTGCAGACGATGCTTGCAATCAAGGAAGGGCTGCAGGTCAAAACGCATATCGGCGGTATTGCCAGATATACGAATGATTATTATTTCCAGCAATCCGGAGAAATCGATAAGGTGCCCGGAAATCCATGGATTATTTGTACGCTATGGGTGGCTAACTTTGAGATTGATTCTGCGAAATCGCTTGAAGAGCTCGAAGGACCGCGCCAAACATTGCAATGGGTATCCGATCATGCTTTGCAAAGCGGCATGCTGCCTGAGCAGCTAAATCCATACGACGGATCGCCGCTATCCGTAGCACCGCTTACTTGGTCTCATGCAACGGTCGTTCACAGCGTAAGCAAATATGCGCAGAAATACAAACAGCTCAGGTTGGAAAAGGAAGCGAATAAAGACATTTAGCATGTCCGTATAGAACGAACAACATAAGAGCCCGTGTGCTGTTTTATTGAGCATACGGGCTCTTTTTTGCTGTGCCTAATAGGAAAGGAGACTGCTGCGTGAATGAAAAAAACGATATTACTTATAATACATAACGAAATATGCAGTCATTAAAATAAAATATTTTTCATAAATAATTATTGATTTGAGAAATTTTTTTTCATATAATTGAAAAGCTTGCTCAGCATAATTTTAAGACATCCTAGGAGGGCACACAAATGTTATTACTCATCGTATTGGCTGCCATCATTGTGCTTCTGCTGCTCATTACAGTAGCCAAGCTGAATCCGTTCGTTTCACTCATCGTAACTGCGATTGGTGTGGGAATCGCGACAGGAATGCCGCTGTTTACGACAGAAGCGGGCGGGACAGGCATAATTGATTCGATAAAGACCGGTATGGGCAATACGCTTGGTTTCCTAGCCATCGTTCTTGCTCTCGGCACAATGCTTGGTAAAATGATGGCTGAATCCGGCGGCGCTGAGAAAATCGCGCAAACGCTAATCAAACGGTTTGGTGAAAAAAACGTCCATTGGGCGATGATGTTCGTTGCGTTTATCGTTGGCATACCGGTTTTTTTCCAAGTGGGCTTCGTTCTATTAATTCCACTTGTATTCACAATCGCTCGGCAAACAGGCGTGTCTCTCGTGAAGATCGGCGTTCCGCTTGTAGCAGGGCTGTCAGTCGTGCATGGACTAGTGCCTCCACATCCGGCTGCGATGGCGGCGGTGGGGATATTTAATGCAGATGTAGGCATAACGATTTTATATGCGATCATTGTTGGTTTACCTACGGCCATCATTGCCGGCCCGCTGTATGGGCAATGGATCGGCAAGCGGATCCATAAAACGGTACCTAAGGAAATCGGTGACCAGCTTGCCGAAACCGATTCAACGAAAACATTGCCGGGGTTTTTCAATACGGTTTTAACGGTTCTCGTACCTGTAATCCTAATGCTCACAGCCTCCATCGCCGAGCTGTTTCTAGAGCAAGAAAGCTCTTTATACCAAGCTTTGCGGTTTATTGGAGATCCGGTCACGGCGCTCTTAATCGCCACGGTTTATTCATTTTTCAGTTTAGGATTTTTCAGAGGCTTGAGCAGAGAGACCGTACTTAAATTCTCTAACGACTGTCTGGCTCCAACGGCAACCATATTGCTTGTCATTGGCGCGGGCGGGGCTTTCAACCGGGTGCTGCTTGATTCCGGTATCGGAGAATATATTGCGGATTTGGCGACTTCATCCCATGTGTCACCCATTTTATTAGGCTGGGGAATCGCTGCTTTAATCAGGGTCGCGACAGGATCGGCAACGGTGTCGATGATGACAGCTGCAGGGATAGTGGCTCCTATTGCCGCGGTAGTGCCTGGAGCTAATTTAGAGCTGCTTGTGCTGGCGACCGGAGCAGGCTCGCTTATTTTGTCTCACGTCAATGATTCAGGCTTCTGGATGATCAAGGAATATTTCGGAATGACGGTCAAAGAAACGCTATTAACCTGGACCGCGCTTGAAACGATCATTTCTGTCACTGCGCTTATTCTAATTCTTGTGGTGGATATGGTTGTCTAGGCAAAAAGCAAAAAAAGGTGAACCGCAGGTTGTCAAACCAGCAGCTCACCTTTCTTCTGTACAGACAGATTGCTTATATTCGGGTATCGGAAATCGCTTCCCTTACTTTTTCTAATGATACGTTGGCACGATCCTTGTTAGCGATCATGACATTGACATAGAGCGCATCGATTAAGCTTAACTGACCAATTCGGGATGCTAGAGCCTCAGAGCGATATTCCGTTTCATCCGAGCTCGTATGAAGCGAAACGTTTGCGTGCTGGCTAATCGGTGATTTCGGAAAGCCGGTAATGGCAATCGTTTTGGCACCATTCTCGCCCGCAGTCTTCAATATACGAATCGTGTCTTTATTAGTGCCGGAATGCGAGATGACGACAGCGACATCATCCTTGGTCAGTTGCGCTGCGGACATTAACTGGAAATGGGCATCGGTAAAGGCAAAGGCTTGTTTGCCTGACCGGATGAATTTGTGAAAAGCATCCATGGCAATAACGCCAGAGCCGCCTATGCCGTAAAAGTGAACGCGGTTAGCGCGGGCGATCCACGCAACGGCTTTGGCAAAGTTATCGCCATCCAGAATTTGAAACGTATTTTCCAACGTTCTTATATTGGATTTGAATACTTTTTCCGCGATCGTTTTTTCATTATCATGTTCGTTGATTTCTTCATAGATTTGCTGCATTGGCGTCATAATTTCGGAAGCTAGCGCTATTTTCATCGCTTGATAGCCTTTATAGCCGATATGTTTGCAGAAGCGAAAAACGGTAGCTTCCGCGACATTCAAATCGTCTGCGATCTCGTTAATCGTGCTATGAATAATTTTTTCAGGGTTTTCTAAAATATAATTTGCTATTTTTTTTTCCTTTTCGCTGAATCTCGCATAATAAGAACGGATTTTTCCAAGCATGTTCTGAACCATGATAGTTGATTCCCCTCGTGTATCAGCATATTTCATGAGAAGTATAACATAAACGGAAGATTGATCCTATCTGAAGGGTTAATACGCTAGACAGACTTTTATCAGTAAAAAAAACATTTCAGGAGATGAGTAAAGATGGAGCTAGGGATTATCGGGCTGGGTAAAATGGGTTTCAATTTGATGCTGAACGTATTGGAGCATGAGCATCAAGCTGTCGTATTTGACGTCAATGCAGAAACAGTAGACAATGCTGCTGCCGAAGGGGCAAAGGGTACACGGTCTATCGAAGAGCTGATTCATGAGCTAAAAGCACCGCGTGTGGTGTGGATGATGGTACCGGCAGGAGAGCTAACAGAGACGGTTATTGATCAGGCAAGCCAATCACTTGAAGCAGGAGATATCCTCATTGACGGAGGCAATTCCAATTATAAGGACACCGTAAGAAGAGCAGAGAAGCTCTTGGAAAAAGGCATTCATTATCTGGACGTGGGGACAAGCGGAGGGACATCTGGCGCCAGAAACGGCGCATGTACGATGATCGGGGGAAGCAAGGCGGCATTCGACTCCATCGAGCAGCTATTCAAGGATATTTGCGTAGAGAATGGGTACTTGCATGCAGGTGAAAGCGGAAGCGGGCATTATTTGAAAATGGTGCACAACGGCGTTGAATACGGAATGATGCAAGCTATTGCAGAAGGGTTTGAGCTGTTGGAGAAAAGCGCCTACGATTTCGATTTCGAGAAGGTCGCAAGAGTATGGAACAATGGTTCTGTCATCCGCTCTTGGCTGATGGAGCTGTCGGAAAATGCATTCGCAAAGGATGCTCGCTTGGATGGCCTGAAAGGGATCATGCACTCTTCCGGCGAAGGCAAGTGGACATTAGAAACGGCTCTGGATTTGCAAACCGCGACACCGGTCATTGCCTTATCCCTGCTAATGAGATACCGCTCGCTTGAAGAGAATACGTTCTCCGGGAAAGTCGTGGCGGCGCTGCGCAACGAGTTTGGCGGGCATGACGTGGTAAGCTCATAAGTCGGCGGATTGAATAAATGAGGCAAGAGCGTTATTGTTATATTTATACAAGGGATAATAAACGTTCGTGCTATAACATAAGGGGGTATGGAGATGGCTACTAAATATGTGATTGGCGTAGATATTGGTACGACAAGCACAAAGTCGGTCCTGTTTACAGCAGAAGGTTCAATCGTTGCTAGTCACGGGATAGAATATCCGCTGCATTCACCGTCGCCAGCGATCGCGGAGCAGGATCCGGAGGAGATTTTTAACGCAGTATTGGGAACAATCGGACAAGCAATTGCCAAAAGCAATGTGCTTCCTGAAGATATTTTGTGCGTGTCCTTTAGCTCTGCCATGCATAGCGTCATCGCGGTCGATCATGACGGAATGCCCATTACGCGCTGCATTACCTGGGCGGATAATCGCAGCATAGAATGGACCAATAAAATTAAAAACGAGTGGAACGGACATCAAATCTATTTGCGTACAGGAACCCCTATTCACCCGATGTCGCCGTTATCAAAGCTTACATGGCTGCGCCATGACCATAAAGAGCTGTTTGACCGCGCGTATAAGTTTATCTCAATTAAAGAATATGTTTTCTTCAAACTGTTTGGCAGGTATGTGATCGACTACTCCATCGCTTCCGCAACGGGTCTGTTTAATCTTGTCAACTTGCAGTGGGACGAGGAAGCATTAAGCGTGGCAGGGGTAACCCCAGATCGTTTGTCAGAGCTTGTTCCGACCACCTACAAGCTGGAAGGCTTGTCTGAAGTCTACGCGAAGCAAATGAATCTGCCGGTCTCAATGCCGTTCGTAGTCGGAGCTAGCGACGGCGTACTCTCGAACCTTGGCGTCAACGCGATTGAACCGGGAGTTGTCGCGGTTACGATTGGGACAAGCGGAGCAATCCGCGCGGTAACGGACAAACCGGTAACGGATCCAAAAGGGAGGATTTTCTGCTACGCGTTAACGGAGAAGCTCTGGGTGATTGGCGGGCCTGTCAATAATGGCGGAATGATCTTTAGATGGGTGCGGGATCAAATTGGAACCGAGGAAGTCAGTCTTGCCAAGCAGCAGGGCATCGATCCTTACGAGCTGCTTACGGATCTTGCGGCAAAGGTGAAACCAGGCTCGGACGGACTAATTTTCCACCCCTACTTGTCGGGAGAGAGAGCGCCGCTTTGGGATGCGAATGCGCGAGGTTCCTATTTCGGGTTAGGTTTGCATCATAAGAAGGAGCATCTCATTCGTGCTGCTCTGGAAGGCGTTATTTTTAATTTATACAGCGTGCTGATGGCACTCGAAGAGCTGACTGGCAAGCCTTCGAAAATACAGGCAACAGGCGGATTTGCCAGATCAGAGCTATGGCGTCAGATGATGGCGGACATATTCGACCAAGAGCTTCATGTACCCGAAAGCATCGAGAGCTCATGCCTGGGCGCGGTCATCCTCGGGTTATACAGCTTAGGGGAGGTCGATTCCTTATCGGTCGTGGAAGATATGGTCGGAGGGTCGCATTTTCATTTACCTAATAAGAAAAATGCCGAAATCTACGCGGAGCTCATGCGCATTTATATACGAGTTTCAAGGCTTCTGACAGAGGAATACGCAAGCATTGCAGCTTTTCAACAAAAATATGTATAGCCTAAACAGCCGAGCAGCTCGGCTGTTTTTTTTGCGGTCATACGCATGGCTATGTCCCGTATTTTTTGGCATAAGTGCTGAGAGTGAGCATGGGCCAAATATAATTATTGCTCGGATAGTGGACATACACGCTGCCAGGAAGAGCGGAGCCTGTCGGATAGCTGTAAGCTGCGTCACGCTTCGCCAGCTGCTGCAGGAGAGCTTCCATCCCCTTTTCCATTGCGGGCGTAGGTTTATCGTACACGGCGATCAAAGCGTCAAGCGCCCATGCGGTTTGTGAAGGCGTGCTGGCATGAAGTGGCACATAATGCTTTACTTTATCGCTTGTGCAGGATTCTCCCCAACCGCCATCCGAATTCTGTATGCCTAGGAGCCATTTCAACCCTTTCCGGACAGCCGGATGGTCAGGCGATACGCCAACGGCCATCATGCCCTGAATAGCTGCTCCAGTACCATGGATATAAGCGATTCCCCATCTGCCGTACCAGCTGCCATCCCGTTTTTGCTGCGAAAGCACCCATCTCACACTATCGTCCAGCCACTGCTGGCTGATCGTCATTTCAAGCTCGTTACCGAGGAAGCCTAGCATACGGCACGTCAAGTCAACGGTTGATGGATCGGTTGAAATATCGGAGGAGCCTTCAAAGGTGAAAAAGCTTGCAGGAAGCTGTTTTCCTTTCCGTTCAAATGCAGGCCAGCCGCCATCCTCATTCCGCATTGCAAGTGTCCAATTCAACCCCCTTTGCCAATTGGCTATTAAGCCGTTCTCTTCCGTCGCGTATGGGCGCACTGCCCGAAGCGATGCAACGCTATCGTCGACGTCGGGGTATAGGGTATTCACATCGGAAAATCCCCAGCCTCCTGCAGGCGTATGAGGCATACGCATGGCCCAATCACCAGTACGGAATTGCTGTTTCTCCAGCAAGTAAGCCCCGGCTCGTTCCATGGCAGGATGGTGGGAAGGCAGTCCCGCTTCTCTTAACGCATAGCTGAGCATGGCGGTATCCCATATTTCAGAAGACGCAACCTGCAGATGAGGCCTGCCCTTGCAGATTAACGAAAGTATTCCTCCCAGCAGTCGGTTGACGGCAGGAGATTGGGGGGAGTAGTCTAATGCAACCAATGCTAAAATCATAAGAATCGTCGCGGTAGAATAGGTGAGCAGCGTGCCGTTTGGCTCGATCCGATCGAACATGAATTTCTCTGCACCCTCAAGTGCTTTCTCGGAATGCTGCTCAAGCAAGCTGGATAAAGGCAAGCTGGAGATAAAGCCGCTGAGTGCAGATATCCAAGTTGCGTCATTTGTGAAGGTGCGCGAGCTTCCGACATACAAGGCGGAGAGGTTAGGCATCGTTATCGAACGGAGTACAAATTGCTTATTGGCCATTATTAATATGGGGACGAGATGCACACGCGCATGTCCAGACAAGGAGAACAAGTCAAGGCCAATCCCGGAATCCGAGAAAAAAGCTTCAAGCGGAATCCGCAATAAACGCGGCCATTCTGCCTGGCCAGTTGCAGCTAGCATCACCTGCGTCAGCAAGCTGCGGGCTTCTGATAAGCCGCCGCGCTGAAGAATGAATTGCTTCGCATTCACCATACGCGGGTCGTCCTCGTAATAATACCCGGCGTATAGCAAGGCGAAATAAGCTTCGGCCGTCGCTTCCAAATTGCCTCCAGATTCATCGGGATACACTTTCCAAGACCCATTTGCCTCTTGCTTGGAAGCAATTCGAGCTGCCAGCATTCGGATAAGATGCTCATCAGCTCTGCCGAGCAATCGCATTACGATAATCAAGTAGCTATCTGTCATCGTTCCTGAATCAAAGCACATCCGCCAAGCTCCGTCTTGCGACTGCTGGCCTAGCAGATCTGCCGCCATTCGATCTATCTGTTCCCGAATTCGGTTCGAATCCATATGGCACGCTCACCCTTTGCAACCTTAGTTGCCATATGTATATGCATGATAAGGCGGCGAAAGTCGAGAACGGTAGCGATGTTTAGGGCACTTATGGTAGCGAACTTCAGTCAGATCCTGTCAGCAGCTTCTGAAGCAGCATCGTAACGGCCAAAGAGAGGGAAGCCTCTTTATGCCTGATGATAGAGAATTGCCGTTCAAATCTTGCGTTCTGAATGGGGAGCTCCATTAATTCCCCCGTCTCCAATTCTTTACGGACTACCCAGCGGGAGAGAAGTGCGATGCCTAAGCCAGCCAAGACCGCCTCCTTGACGCTTTGGCTGCTATTGAAGATGTAGGACCGTTTCTGTATGATCTTGTTTTCGGCGAAAAATTGATCGCTAAAGTCGCGGGTCCCAGACCCGCTTTCCCTCAGCACCCATATTTGGTCGTGAAGCTGCTTGGCATCCGCGATGCGAAGTGCTGCAAGCGGGTGTGCCGATGGGGCAATGATGATCATTTCATCTCTCATAAATGGCGTAATCACAAGATCCGAGGCGGATGTCTGACCTTCGATAAGCCCAATATCCAGCTCATTTGCCCTTACGGCTTGCACGATTTCCTCCGTATTCCCTATCGTCGCCTGCATGACGACTAGCGGGTATTTAGCTGCAAATTCTGCTATGCATCTGGGAAGCACATATTCACCAATCGTGAAGCTGGCTCCAATCTGAAGGAAGCCGGTAACTTCATTTTGCAATAAATGAATATCCTGTTTGGCTTCCTCGTACAAGCTTAGGATTTTCTTGGCCTTTTGGTACAATAGATCTCCAGCTTCTGTCAGCCGTACATACTTCGGAGACCGGTGAAGCAGCCTCGCGCCAAGCTCGTTCTCCAGATTGCGGATGTGCTGGCTTACGCCAGGCTGGGAAAGATTCAACAGCTCTGCTGCTCTAGAGAAATGGCGCTGTTCCGTAACGGCTATGAAGACACGCAGCGACTCTACTATCATAATAATCCCTCATTGTTAAATGTGATTTTAGTGAATATGTAGTTACAATAACGTATTATTTATTATTTATCTACATCTATCATAATAATTTGTAATGATTCAAATCGTTTATTCGTATTTCACTTTCATATCGACGAGCCTTATAGTGAATACAAATAGAGCTTGAAAATCAGTTTTCATCCAGAGGTGAATACAATGAACATGAGAAGCATGACGACTTTTCAATCAAACAAATGGATTGATTTCTCAATAGGAGTAGCAATGACAGCTGTCATTGCTATTGTCGCTAAGTATATGGTCCAGCTGCCGCTCTTGAATATAATGGGGCAGCTGGTTGTAGCCATTGTGATTGGAATGGCGCTGCGAGCATGGGGACTCATACCATCGGCAGCCAGCAGTGGAATTGCATTTTCGAGCAAAAGGCTGCTTCGATTAGGCATTGTTCTGCTCGGCATGCGTTTGAATATGCATGATATCTTGCAAGCCGGTCCGAAGGTATTCGCCCTGGCGGCCATTCATATTGTCTTTACAATCATTGTCGTTTATGGACTGAGCAAATGGATGGGAATCAGCAGGAACCTTGGACTTCTGACGGCCTGCGGAACAGCTATTTGCGGAGCGGCAGCAGTTGTTGCTATATCTCCGCAGCTGAAAGCCAGCCAAAATGAGACTGCCATTAGCGCAGCGACCGTGGCCATATTAGGCACTATATTTTCGATCGCCTATACGGCTCTTTATCCCTTATTGCATTTAAGCGCAGCAGGATACGGCATCTTCACAGGAGCAACGCTCCACGAAATCGCCCATGCAATCGCTGCGGCAGCGCCCGGAGGACAAATAGCCGTCGACATGTCAGTGATGGTGAAGATGACAAGAGTTGCGATGCTCGTCCCAGTGGCGATTGCAATCGGTATATGGAACACCCGGAGAGCGGGCGGCAATGAGAAGACGAATGTAAAAAGCTTTCCCGTTCCATGGTTCATAGTCGGTTTTCTTGCAACGAGCGGAATAAATACGTTAGGCATCATTCCTTCAGCGATAACGGAACTCTTGATTACAGGCGCCTATATGCTATTGGCGATGGCTATGGCTGGCCTAGGCTTAGGTGTTGATTTCGTCTTGTTCAGAACATTAGGCAAAAAGCCGTTTATCGCGGGCCTAATCGGTTCAATCCTATTAGCTGGACTTGGCTTGCTGCTCATCCATCTGTTTCATTTGGCGTAGAAAAATGAAAGATAGGGGCTAAATAGCCCCTATCTGCAGGATTAATTATGATAGTATCCGGAATTGCGTTCCTGCTGGCTAGTATGGGCAGCCTACGGGAGGAACCGGTCTTGGACGCKGATATTGGCGAATATGCTTGATCCGCGATTCTCCGGTCATCTCCATGCCATTGCCGATTTGAATGCTTGCTGAGGAGCCGGCGGCGATGACCTGAATGTTCCCAACCGTAATGTTCGGCGTGCAATTAACGCGTATGACGGACACGACTTCTCCATTATCGTAGTCGGGATCAACGAGTGCTGGCAGCGGGAGGTAGAATAACGAATAGGATTCAAAAAAGATGTCTCCTGCCGTCGTATGGTCTTCCTGCCTTTGGAGTGCGAGCGCTCGTATCTTTGCATGCGTCTCTGCACGGTCGCCGAATTGAATCGTACCCGCCTGCGCTACGCTTATGATACAGATCGTGCCAACGTTTGCCGTGCGGATTGGATACGTATGATCATCCTGGACATTCATTTGCGTCCCATCTCCTTCAAGATTCGCCCATGGTCCCGCCCGCGTCTTCAGGGAGCGGAAAGGGGGCGAGCGGACCGACGACTACGGATTCAGGAGGCGTATCGAACATGGAATACAAAGTGACGCTGTCGGTATCGCCTACCTGCAGCATGGATGCGCTCGATACGCCAAGAATCTCAATTTGACCAACGCACAAATGATGATTGACTACGGTGAATTGAAGCATTAAGCCATTCCTCCAGATGATGGCGATCCTGTCTGCAGCTGGCGCATGTAAGCATAAAGTGCTGCATCAGCATCCCTTCTCGTTTTAGCAAGGACGTCTGCTGCGGAAGCGGGATTATCTTCAGCCGCTTGCTTAGCTTCTGCGCCTTTTTCTTTTTTCTGCATATAGAAATGAATACGTGTAGGTACCTGTTTTCGAACATCTTCTATAATGATTTTTCGGTGATAAGGGTCCAGTGGAATGCCGAATTGATTCTCATAGGCTAACAATGTTTGCGGAGCCCCGGCATCCAAATAACGCGTCATTTCATTGAAAACCTCGTTATATACCGGGCTTTGGTCAGGTATTGTGGGTCCGGCAGACGGGAAAACCTCCGGCTTGGAAACGGCAAGCTGCTCAATGCTGCCTGGGAAGCTCTCATCGCCTATCCCTGGAGCAGTCATGCCGATGTTCAATGTGCCATCCAGCTTATCAACCTTCAATTGGTCGAAATGGTATTCAATGCTCTCGATGTTGTAAGTAGGGCGAGCTTCGAGCTGTTTGATCTGTTCACATAGATCAAGCACCTTTGCGCTGAGCGCCTCCAGCTGCTCTTGCTGCTCTTTAAGCTTGTTTTGCACCTCAAGAGACCACATTTGCCAAGGAGACAATGGGTTTGGCTGCTGCATGCGACTGCTCCTCCTTTACGTAGTAGGCTGGATGCTGCTTGCTAGGATGGATTGGGCAGCGGTACAAAAGAAAGTGGATTATCTGCTCCTAGCTGCGGCGCAGGTCCTGTGAATCCTCCTGTATTATAGAGCTGCGACAGCGAACGGATCGAGCCTGCGCTGCCGACCTGCAGCACGGAGCTGTTCGAAACACTGTCAACGCGAAGCTGATGAATCGTAATTTGCTGATGGATGGTGAGACTCATAAAGCATTCACTTCATTGCTCGTATTGTCTTGAACATCAGGATCGATCGAATTCGTCGCGCTCACAGCGTTGTTGGAGTTTGTTAGGCTGCCGGTTAGGAACGACCCTGATCCGGCATAGGTCTTGGAGCTGCTTGTAGGAGACACTTCCAAGGAATCGCCGAATTGAACGATGGAGCCGGACCCTATGCTTACGATTTTGACAAAACCGACTACTGCTGGCATAAGCATCCTCCTTTTGCATGGGATAGTTGAAATTGTGATATTCGTGTTACATCTTATGCGGCATTCGCCCAGAGGTTCCCTTCTTGCATGTATCCAAGGCAACAAAGGAAGCATATACTGGCAGAAGTGCTGGAAGGCGGGTGTTTGCTTGTGGCATCCAAATGGGATGATATGGAACGGTGGATGGAGAGGCAGCAGCTGCCAAAAGGGTTCGAGCTGCTTCGAGAGCCGGATTGGGTGGAGCAATATGTGCGCAAAATGATGACTAAAGCGCTGCCTGAAGCGGCAGGGGTCATGATCGGCGGAGGATCAGCATCCTTTTCCGAGACGCGGCATTTTGTTCATGTCAAAATAAATTTGCCTGACGGCTTTGATAAAGAGCAGCTGCGATTGTTCGTGCGTGAGGATCGATTGCGGCTTGAGGGATTGCCAGGGGGCAAGGTCGAGACGATTAAGCTGCCTAAGCTTGTGAAGCCTCGATTGTGCAAAACGCAGCTGCAGGATGCAGTGCTGAAAGTAAAGCTGCAGAAACGGCCGACAAACCGCAGCTTTCATGAAGCGATTGTTCGCTGGTAATGGAGATGGAGCGCCAATCGGGGCATGCATCGTTTGATGTGTGCTCTATTTGTCACGAAATCGACAGGGTTTACAGTTGGCTAAAGGCATCTCTATCCCTTATAATGTCTAATGAACATGTACATATTAGCAAAAAAGGGAGTGTGCTCGGTGTCACTAGTCGATGTAAGCAGTGTTTCTGCTTCGTTATTCATACTCGGAATCGTTTTTTTAATGCTTATTTTCGGATTGCTAAGCTTCGGAATTCTACGCATGTTCCAGCAAAAATTTCGGACAGGCTGGTTCAGCTTTGCTGGAGCTATCGTAAGCTTTGTCGTCTTTATGTTCATACTAAACAAATGGTATCTATAGTCGGCCTATAGGTTATCGCGACCGGAGGTAAAAGCTTGACCTGGACATTGATATGGTTTGTTGTTAATCTTTTTTTCGTTGTTTCCGTTGTTGCCTATATGTTTATGCATCGCTCCTACACGGAGGCGAAGCGGCAGTCAAACGACGCCGCGATTATTAGAAAGCTCAATATGCGGCGAATGCTGGTAGGCATTCTAAGCATCGTGCTGTTCGTGGCCATGTCTGCGAGCTTTATGATTAATATGAGATTGAATGGATAAGTAAAGGCTCTCATTGACGAGAGCTTTTTTTTTCGTCATTATGGAGGTATACCATTTTTAGTCCGGAGGATCGACATATGCATACAATAGAAGACATTATACGACGCATGTCTAGTCAAGGATTGAGAATCACGGACCAGCGAAAAACGTTGGCTAAGCTATTTTCGGAGACGCAAGGTTATTTGGCTCCTAAAGAAGTTTATGAGTATATGGGTAAATCGTATACAGGGCTCAGTTTTGATACCGTGTACCGCAATCTGCGCGTGATGGAAGAGCTTGGCGTGCTGGAACAGGTTATATTCGAGGATGGCGGCAAGTTTAAGCTTCATTGCAGAGAGCTTGACCATCATCACCATATGATATGCCTGCAATGCGGCAAAACGTATCCGATTACGTTTTGCCCGATGGAACAAACGAACGTACCGGATGATTTTCAAGTCGTAAAGCATAAATTCGAAGTGTTCGGCTACTGCAAAGCATGCGTGCAGGAAGAGTCCGCGGCAAGCGGAGTGTAATGCCAGATAAACGAGTAATGCGTAGAGTGACGCAGGCCCCGATTCATTTCTATCGCAAGGTAATCTCGCCGCTTACGCCGCCGTCATGCCGATTCTACCCTACATGCTCCATGTATGCGCTTGAGGCGATTGAGAAGCATGGAGCCGCGAGAGGATCATGGCTTGCCATGAAGAGAATTGCGCGCTGCCATCCCTTTCATGCCGGAGGCTATGATCCGGTGCCGCCAGTACCGGGTTCTAAGATAGATGCACCTTGACAGAAGGGGATCTATTTCGGTATATTTTGAATCATAAAGGGCTACAATGTTAGCAATATTTCTCCATATATCCGAGGAACGGATAAGTATAATAGTACAGCCTTGACAGAGAGCCGGGAAAGATGCTGGAAGCCGGCAAGGAACGCTATTAGAAAATGGTCCGGGAGGATTCGTTCTCAAGCCGCAGCGCATGTGCTGGGTAAGGGGGCGACGCGAAGCTGGCGTTAACGGCGATAGCCGCCTGCGAGGCGGCACACGAAGCTTTCTGGAACGGTCGGACCATTCCGCTAATTCTGGATTGAAATTTGGGTGGTACCGCGTGAGTTACAACTCTCGTCCCATATGGACGGGAGTTTTTTGCGTTTTTTAACGTTAAATTGAAAAGAGGAGGCAGTCTGATGACGAAAAAAAATACGTTTTATATTACGACGCCGATCTATTATCCCAGCGACAAGCTTCATATCGGGCATGCTTACACAACGGTAGCTGGCGATGCAATGGCCCGGTACAAGCGCTTGCGCGGCTTTGACGTATGGTATTTGACGGGAACAGATGAGCACGGCCAGAAGATCGAGCGAAAAGCGAAGGAAAAGGACCAGACCCCGCAGCAGTTTGTTGATGATATTGTCGTGGGGATCAAGGAGCTTTGGGCAAAGCTCGAAATTTCCAATGATGATTTCATCCGTACGACAGAGGATCGTCATAAGGTGATCGTAGAGAAAATCTTCGCCCAGCTGCTGGCGCAAGATGATATATACAAGGGGACATACGAAGGCTGGTACTGTACGCCATGCGAATCGTTTTTCTTGGAGCGTCAGCTTGAGAATGGAAATTGTCCGGACTGCGGCCGTCCTGTCGAGCTCGTTAAAGAGGAGAGCTATTTCTTCCGTATGAGCAACTATGCTGACCGTCTCCTGCAATATTATGAGGATAATCCTGGCTTCATACAGCCGGAATCACGCAAGAACGAAATGATCAACAACTTTATTAAGCCTGGTCTCGAGGATTTGGCTGTATCACGGACGACATTTGATTGGGGCGTAAAGGTTCCAGGCGATGCTAAGCATGTCATCTACGTGTGGATTGATGCGTTGTCCAACTATATTACGGCTCTAGGCTATGGAGATGAAGGAAAGGATCAGAAGTACCGCGACTTCTGGCCTGCAGACGTTCATCTGGTAGGGAAGGAAATCGTACGTTTCCATACGATTTATTGGCCGATCATGCTGATGGCGCTGGATCTTCCGCTTCCGAAGAAAGTTTTTGCGCATGGCTGGCTGCTGATGAAGGATGGCAAAATGTCGAAGTCGAAGGGCAACGTCGTAGATCCGGTCATGCTGATCGACCGGTACGGGCTGGATGCGCTTCGTTACTATCTCCTACGTGAAGTTCCGTTTGGCGCTGATGGGACATTTACGCCGGAAAATTTCGTTGAGCGGATCAACTTCGACTTAGCGAACGATTTGGGCAACTTGCTGAACCGGACAATCGCGATGGTTGACAAATATTTCGATGGAGCAATTCCAGCTTTCGCAGGCGCAGTAACGGATTTTGATGAATCGTTGCAGAGATTGTCCACGGAAACGGTCGAACAGGTAGAATCTGCGCTTGAAAATATGGAGTTTTCGGTAGCGCTAGCTTCGCTTTGGCAGCTTGTTAGCCGGACAAACAAATATATCGACGAAACGCAGCCTTGGGCGCTTGCAAAGGATGAAGCCAAAAAAGGCGAGCTAGCTTCCGTTATGCATCATCTGGCGGAATCATTACGCATTGTATCCATTTTGCTGCAGCCGTTCTTGACTCATTCCCCTAGGGAAATGTGGAAGCAGCTTGGCATCGAGCAGGGAGATCTAACGTCGTGGGAGAGCACGAAACAATTCGGTGCTTTGCCAGGCGGTACGAAAGTAAGCAAAGGCTCGCCGCTGTTTCCGCGGCTTGATACGCTCGAAGAAGCTGCTTTTATCGCAGCTGCAATGGGCGGCGGAGCTGAGCAGACACAAGCTGCTGAGCAGAAGAGCGACGCGGCAGCAACAGCAGCAGACGCTTCGAATGAGACGAAAGCTGTGCCAACGGACAGCAAAGAAGAAATTGCAATCGATGACTTTGCTAAGGTAGAGCTTCGCGTTGCGCAGGTTATTGCAGCAGAGCCCGTCCATAAAGCGGATAAACTGCTAAAGCTGCAGCTTGACCTTGGCTATGAACAGAGACAGGTTGTTTCTGGCATTGCAAAATTTTATACGCCGGAGCAGATGATAGGGCGCAAGGTGATATGCGTGACGAATCTGAAGCCGGTTAAGCTGCGCGGTGAATGGTCACAGGGCATGATTCTTGCCGCTTCGCATGGCGATCAGCTGACTCTCTCTACGGTGCCGGATGATATGCCAAATGGTGCGGTAGTGAAATAGAAGTAATGGATTTGCTGTTAGCAAGGAAGGGTGTTCTGGCTGTCGAGAGACAGCGAGGGCGCCCTTTTTTTATTTCTAACTATGGAATGTTGTTCATAGACTTTTAACTGCTTGATTTGGTCCAAATAAATAACTATACCGATACGGTCCAATATTCAGCCTATCTAGTTATCCAGCAGACGGGGTTGACAGTCTTGCAAAAGGCGTCGTATAATACAAAACGTAATAATAACGATTACGAAGAAGATTTGGAATGGAGAGATTATAAAATGAGTAAAGCATCAAAAAAAATACGCAACGCATCGCTGGGTATGCTTTTGACAGCCATGCTGCTTTTCGCGGCAGCCTGCGGCAATAATACGGAAAATACATCGCCTGCTGCGAGTGCTACAAATGCGGCTAATACATCGAATGGAAATTCGGGTACGGATGAAGCGGCAAAGCCGATAAGCGTAGTAACAAGCTTTTATCCCCTTTATTTTCTTGCATCCGAAATCGGCGGCAGCCATGTTGCTGCTGTTAATCTAGTAGCAGCCGGTGTCGAGCCGCATGATTGGACGCCGAAAAGCCGTGATTTGGACACCGCTTCCGATGCTCAGCTTTTTCTTTATCACGGAGCCGGTCTTGAGGGATGGGTTGACGGATTTTTAAAGGGTTTGTCTAAAGACAGCACAGTCGTGACCAAGGAAATCAGCACAGGCATCACTTTGCTGGACGGCTCGGAAGAGGAACATGCGGATGAGCACGAGCATGAACATGAAGAAGAGCATGCAGATGAGGAAGCGCATGATCACGGAGGATTAGATCCCCATACGTGGGTAAGCCCGAAATCGGCGCTAAAGCTGGCTGAGAACGTGAAGAACAGTTTAATGGAAGTCGATAGTGCCAACCAAGCTGACTACGAAGCCAATTATAAGGCGCTCATTGCAAAGCTGGAAGTGATTGACGGGGAGTATACCGCTAAGCTTGGGCAAACGGCTAATAAGAATATCGTAACCTCGCATCAGGCGTTCGGATATTTGGCTCGGGATTATGGGCTCAAGCAGGTATCCATCATGGGTTTAAGCCCAGATGCGGAGCCGCGCGCGCAGGATATGCTGGAAATTGCGAAGTTCGTAAAAGCAAACGGCGTCAAATATATCTTCTTTGAGGAGCTCGTATCCGATCAGTTGGCGCAGACGCTGGCTAGCGAGGCTGACGTGGAGACGATGGTTCTTAATCCGCTTGAAGGCTTGACGAACGACCAAGAAAAGAGCGGGGAAAATTACTTAACGCTTATGGAACGAAACTTGCAAAATCTTGTGCAAGCTTTACAATAGAACAAAAGGCAATCCTACGGAGCTGATTCAGCTCCGTATTGCTGTGAGGAGAGAAATAATGGCGCAAGCAAATCGATTGACAAATACAGGCGCTAATTGCCACCAAGAGGTTATCTCGTTGGAAGACGTTTCCTTTTCATTTCAGCAGCAGTCTGTTATTTCGGATCTCAGCTTTGCGGTGAAGGAACGCGACTTTATCGGATTGATTGGAACGAACGGCGCTGGCAAAACAACATTGTTGCGGATGATTGTCGGCTTGCTGAAGCCAACGAGCGGAACAATTCGTTTATTCGGCGAAAAGCTCGACCGCTTCAAGCAGTGGGAGAGAATTGGCTACGTACCTCAGAAAAATTCATTAAATCCGTTGTTTCCGGCGACAGTTCGTGAGGTTGTGCTATCAGGCCTGTTTGGTCGGAGCAAACTGTTCAAGCGAATGACCAAAGAGGATTACAAGAAATGCGATGATGCCTTGCATGCGATGGGCATTGATGATTTGCAGGACAAGCGTATCGGCCAGCTGTCAGGCGGTCAGCAGCAGCGCGTTTTTTTGGCCAGGGCGCTCATTAACAATCCTTCGCTGCTCATATTGGATGAGCCTACGGTAGGTATCGATACCGAGACGCAGGAAAGCTTTTTTCATATGATCAAGCATATGCATCAGCATCATAACATCACGTTCCTGATGGTATCGCATGATCTGGACATGATTCGTTCTTATCTCGGACAGGAACCGGCTGCGTCGAACGGAAAGCTTAAATTTCATATTAAGCATTCGCATGAAACGCAGGATTGCGTCGAGAATGATCTGGCGCATAGCTTAAAAGGACTTAGAGAGCAAATGGAGAGCAGGAAAGAGGTTGTTTTGATTGGAGATCGTAACTAGCGAGTTTTTTCAAAGGGCCCTTATTGGCGGGTTGCTCATTGGGGTAACTGCTCCGCTGATGGGCTTATTTCTTGTGCTCCGCAGGCTGTCCATGATTGGGGATACGTTGTCTCATGTCTCGATAGCAGGCGTAGCACTTGGGTTTTTAATCGGGGTATACCCGATCGCGGTCGGATTAATATTCGCCATTGCCGCTTCCTTTGCCATAGAAAAGCTTCGCAAAGCATATAAATCTTATGCGGAGCTGTCCATTGCAATCATCATGAGCGGCGGAGTTGCGCTAGCCTCTTTGCTGTTCACGATGGGGAAAGGCTTCAACAACAATGTGAACAGCTATCTATTCGGCAGCATCTATACACTTAACAGCACAGACCTATATGTGATTGGCGGCGTTACGGTCGTCGTCCTCATTGCCATTTGGTCCCAGGTGAAGGAGCTTTTTTTGATTACCTTCGATGAGGATGCGGCTGCGGTCAGCGGCTTGCCCGTGAAATTCTATAATGTTATGATTAGCGTGCTTACTGCGCTTGTTATTAGCGTCTCGATCAAAATCGTTGGCGCGCTTCTGGTATCAGCATTGCTCACGATTCCTGCTGCTTGCAGCTTGATTATTGCAAGAAGCTTTCGTCAAAGTGTAATTACCGTAGTCATCATTGGCGAGCTGACGGTAGTAGCAGGCTTGTTGATCGCAGGAATATGGAATCTAGCGCCAGGCGGAACGATCGTGCTGCTGCTGATCGCAGTTTTGCTTTTATTGCTCGTATTTCGGCGCGGAGTACGCGCTGGCAGTTGATTGTCGATAGGGGGAAATGGGGTTGTCGGACATTAACATATGGCTGGCCTTCGGTGCCGGCTTTGCATCGTTTATCTCACCTTGCTGCTTGCCGCTTTATCCCTCGTATCTTTCCTACATAACGGGGATTTCGGTTGCGGATTTGAAGGAGAATTCAAACGCGAAGCAAAAACGCATGCGAACGATGTCGCACACGTTGTTTTTTATTTTAGGTTTTTGTACCGTTTATTATGCGTTAGGCTACGGTACGAATGTCTTTGCTGAATTCTTCAGCGAATATAGACAGCTTATTCGGCAATTATCCGCAATTCTGATCATACTGATGGGCTTGTTTCTAATCGGCCTCTTCCAGCCCCAATTGCTGCTGAAGGAAAGACGAATGAATCTCATTCCAAAGAAAGCTAATTATGTCAGCTCTTTTATTTTTGGAATCGGGTTTTCCGCAGGCTGGACGCCTTGCATGGGACCGGCTTTGACTGCGATATTAGGGCTTGCCGCAACAGAGCCAGGCACTTGGTTTCAATTAACGACTGCATATGCGCTCGGCTTTGCTATTCCTTTTTTCGTTCTCGCCTTTTTCCTAGGCACAGCGAGATGGATACTGAAATATTCCGCTACAGTTATGAAAATCGGCGGTGCGGTCATGATATTAATGGGACTACTGCTTTTCACGGATCAAATGACCAAAATTACCATTTGGCTTAACATGATTACGCCGGAATGGCTCGCATTTTAATCGAATAAGAATCCATTACGTGAAGTATTCAATCTTCGCTTCTGGGAAATGCTCGAAGATGCGCTCCGATAAGTACATGCGGAGCGCATTTGCTTGTTCATCAGGGTATACGTATTTTCCTTGTCCCCATCGGCCCCATTTGTATTTTCGTTTTTCGATATCCATTTCGAGCTTCGTCCGAGGGTAGCGTTTCTCGATCACGGCTTTAGCCGTTTTAGTGAATCGATGTTGAATCAGCTCAAAGGTCAAATCCTTGGTTACATCGGATGGGAGCTGTGCAGCAAGTGCAGCTATAAGCTCGCCAAAGCCTTCTTCCCAGCCTTCATGCCAAATAATCGGAGCAATGATGAAACCCATCGGATAGCCGGCTCTAGCTACCTTTGCGGCAGCCTCAATGCGCTGTTCGAAGCTTGAGGTAGCAGGTTCGAAGTTTTTAATGACATATTTGGCATTTACGCTAAAGCGTATCCTCGTATGCCCGTTATGATGGGCGTCTAATAGCGACTCGACATGATGGAATTTAGTTACAAACCGAAGACGTCCGTGCTCTTGCGTACCCATGTAGTCAATGAGCTCCCTAAGACTGCCTGTGATCGGCTCCAGGCCGACGGGATCGGATGTACATGCGGCTTCAAAGCGGGTTATTTCGGGCTTTCGTTCATCGATATAACCTTGTGCGGCGTGCAAGATATCGTCCATATTGACATACACTCTTATATAAGGCTTGGCACCTAAGGTCGTCTGTAAGTAGCAATAATGGCAATGAGCCATACAACCGGTAGCAATCGGAATGGCATATTCAGCTGACGGCTTCGATGTGTCGAACTTTAACGTTTTGCGAATGCCGACGACAAGCGTTCTTTTAGCTATTTTGTATTGCTCCAGCTCGGTATCTCCAGGCAAATTCGTAATCCGATTATGGGAAGTAGTCATTCTATAGGGAATGCCTTCTTTCTTCACCCATTCGAATATTCGCTGCCCCTTCGGATAGTCTAACGCGGATGGTTCAAAATATACAAGCTCGGGAACAAAGGAAAGGGTGGAGCGGTTCGTCCTGGGACGTTCAATCACAGCTGTGCTCATCGACATTCCTCCAAAGGTTGTTTCAATAATGGGTCATCTTATTGTGTGACGGAAGTTCGCTGCTGAATCTGGAAAGTTTCAGCGTGAATTATAATTTACGGATGTTTTGATCAAGAGTACGGGTTGCAGTGCAAGCAGCGAACAGTGTATGATACTAAGAGTAACGCCTACGTAGTAAGGTGAAGAAGTATGGTTAGGGGGTTCTTCAGTGCCGACACCGAGCATGGAAGACTACTTGGAAAGAATTTATAAGCTCATTGATGAAAAGGGGTACGCGCGTGTCTCGGACATTGCAGAAGGACTAGAGGTTCATCCGTCCTCTGTAACGAAAATGATTCAGAAGCTGGACAAAGATAACTATCTGATTTACGAGAAGTATCGCGGTCTTGTATTGACCAACAAAGGGAAGAAAATGGGCAAGAGGCTTGTCGATCGGCATCAGCTGCTGGAATCCTTCCTTACAACGATTGGCGTACAGGATGAGAATATTTATCAGGATGTTGAAGGAATAGAGCATCATCTGAGCTGGGATTCCATTACATGTATTGAAACGTTAGTTGAATATTTCCGAAGGGATTCACATAGAATGGACGAGCTTCGTGCCGTTCGTGCGGAGATGGACAGCGAGTGATACATAACGATACAGAAAAGGTCTGGAGCAATGATGCTCCAGACCTTTTTGTGTCATGATCATTCAATGATACTTGGGTAAATTATCATCATCTTTGCCGCCTTCGATGACGCGGAACGGCATCGTTTTGGAGCGTGGCTTCTTTGGTTTGGTTTTAGCTGCGGTTGCCCTGCTTGGCGTGACATGAGTTCGACCTTGCTGAGCTCCGCCAGTTCGCAAGAAGGAAGGCGGATATTTGTAAAGCAAGAAAATTCCGCCTAGAATCACGATCGGGATAACAAAACTCATTAGATTTGTAACCATGCTGTTAGCGAGTCCAATGACTAGCAGAGCGAGTAACGTGATCGACCATACATTCCATTTCCCGGATGATCTGCTCATGCTCAATACCGCCTTTCTAGTTCTAAACTTACTTATTTCATTTGTTTGTCGAGCTCGAGCATCCGATTGAAAGATGCAATGGAAACGGCAACCTGCTCATCGCGAGGTTCTTTCGTTGTAAGCAGTTGAAGCCAAAGCCCAGGATAGCCTAAGTAGCGAAGTACTGGGATTTCACGCAATGCGTTCGTCCAGCGAAGCACCTCGTAGGATAGGCCGAGCACTAACGGCAGCAGCAGGATGCGAATATAGACGCGTTCCCAGATCGTGTCCCAAGTAAAGATCGGTAGGGAATACACGACGACCCCGACGATTACAGTAAATACGATAAAGCTTGAACCGCAGCGATAGTGCAGTCTGCTGTACTTTTGCACATTGCGAATGGTAAGCTCTTCGCCGGCTTCGTATGCGCTGATTACTTTATGCTCAGCGCCGTGATATTGAAACAGACGCTTAATTAACGGTGTCATCGAAATGAAATACAAATATGCGAGCAGTAGGATGATTTTGATAAGACCTTCTAACAGGTTATGACCAACTTTGTTTTCAAATACCCCTGAAAAAAGCAATTCTTCAAGTGCAGCAGGAGCGGCGGTGAATATGAGCTTGCCGAAGATAAAGGAGAGCACACCGGCAACGGCTACGCCTACGATCATGCTGAGGCTCCAGCCTTGTTTTTTCTCTTCTTTCACGATTGGTGCTAGCTCTTGAGCTGGCTGCTGTTTTTCTTCGCCGGCTTCATCCTCTGCATAGGCCTCCATGGAGAAGTTCAAATGCTGAGAGCCTTTGGCGCTTGATTCCAGTATGCCTACCACGCCTCTAATGAGCGGAATTTTCTTCAGAGCTTGAATCCAGCTTTTAGTGGTACGGGGCACTTCATAAAATACGATTTCATCATTCTTGCGCCGAACAGCTGTTACGTTAACGTGTTTTCCTGCAAACATCACGCCTTCAATAACCGCTTGTCCGCCATAAATGCTTCGGGAGTCTTGCGGCAAGTGCTTGTCACCATCCTTGAGTAGAATATCGTCTGCGCTTCTGCGACGAATGTACCTTAAACTTTGTAAGTCTATTGTACTTGATCTAATAGCCAAATGCCAACGTCGGCAAAATGTAAGGTAAGGCAAAAGGGCTGGCGGACCGTGGTTACGGATCTGCAATAATTCACATACTAATCCGAGTAAGGTTGAAAATAGGATTGGGGGCTTTCATGATGGCGGGTAACAATCAGAGAAACGGTTATGACAAGCAGCAGCATCACACGAATCCGTGGCTCTATCCGATTCAAATTGGTTTTTTCGCAGGGCTGATATGGGGAATTATACGCTGGATGTTTTATGAAATGAAATTCACAAAGGTGCTTCCCGGCTTTGCGGCAGATCCGTTTTTCAAAGAGTCGTTTTTGAAGACAGCTTGGGGTGAGGTTGTAGGGATCGCTTTTTTCGTGCTGTTCTCGATCGCAGCAGCATTGCTGTACAAAGTGGCATTAGGAAAGCTGCGTGGTCCATGGCCTGGTGTTGTATATGGCGCAATATGGTGGGCGGTATTATTTGTTGCTTTAGGGCCGCTGCTCCAATTCACGGACGGCATCCGGAAAGAGGGCTGGAATACGCTTTATACGGAGCTTTGCGTGTTTCTGCTCTGGGGCCTGTTTATCGGGTATTCCATTGCCTTCGAGTTCACGGACGAGGCATCGCGCGAGCCAATTAAAGCTCAGTAACGAGTTCTGCTTCTCAAGCAGCGGACATTTGTGGTAAAATGGCTAATGATCTTTGAACCTATGATGAATTCGGTTGCTTGGGAGGTGCATTCATGCACGAAATCGTTATTTTGAACGGGCCGAACTTGAACATGCTCGGTATACGCGAGCCAGAAGTATACGGATCGGAAACGTTAGCAGACATTGAATCGCTCTTGAAGAATAAAGCCGAGATGCTTGGCGTCTCCGTTACGTTCTTCCAAACGAATCATGAGGGCGAGATGATTGATCGCATACATAGTGCTTTCGGCAAGGCAGACGGCATTGTTATTAATCCCGGTGCTTGGACGCATTACAGCTATGCTTTGCGCGACGCTCTTAGCTCTATTGGAATTCCCATCATCGAGGTACATATGTCAAACATTCACAAACGGGAATCATTCCGCCATGTATCCGTTGTGGCTGCGATTGCAGTCGGCCAAATAGCGGGCTTCGGCTCACAGAGCTATGAACTCGGATTGACAGCGCTTGTCGGCCACTTGGACAAAAGGCAAGAAGCTAAGAAAGGGTGATATGGTTATGCCAAACGAGCGAGTAAAACGACTTCGTCAGCTGATGGAAGAGCATCGCTTTGAAGCGATTTTAATTGGCAGCGAATATAACCGCCGCTATATTAGCGGCTTCACAGGTTCGTCTGGTATGGTGCTCATTACGCTGGACAAGAGCTACCTGCTAACGGATTTCCGCTATCGCACGCAAGCGCCGCAGCAGGCAGTCGGTTTTCAAATTGTTGAGCATGGGGCTAATCCGCTTGCTGAGGTACGAGATATTCTATCGGAGGAGAAGCTTTCGAAGCTCGCTTTCGAACAGGATCATGTCGTATACAGCGAATTCACTGCTTGGACGAAAACGCTTGGCGGCATCGTGCTTGAGCCTGCGTCCGGTCTAGTTGAGCAGCTTCGCTACATTAAGGATGAGGCTGAGCTGCAGATTATGCAGGAGGCTGCCGATTTAGCGGACAGCACCTTCAGCCATATATTGAAGCTCATTAGACCTGGCGTTAGAGAGACGGATATCGCACTTGAAATGGAAGTGTACATGCGCAGTCATGGCGCCACATCTTCCTCATTTGATACCATCGTCGCTTCCGGCGAGCGTTCAGCATTGCCTCATGGGGTAGCCAGTGATCGCATTATCGGCAATAATGAGTTTGTGAAGCTTGATTTTGGCGCTTATTATAACGGGTATTGCTCCGATTTGACTCGTACGGTGGTCGTAGGTACGCCAACTGAGAAGCATCTGGAGATTTACAATATCGTTCTTGAGGCGCAATTGCATGCTCTTGAGCATATCAAGCCGGGCATGACAGGTCGTGAGGCAGACGCTCTAACTCGCGATATCATAACCAAATACGGTTATGGCGATCTGTTCGGACATGGGACAGGGCATGGACTTGGCATGGAGATTCATGAAGCGCCGAGACTGTCCAAGCTTAGCGAAACGATTTTAACCCCCGGCATGACGGTTACGGTTGAACCCGGCATTTACGTACCAGGCTTCGGCGGCGTACGCATTGAGGATGACATCGTTATTACGGAAACCGGTATTAAAATATTAACCTCATCCCCGAAGGATTTGATCACTCTGGGGTAAGGACCATTCATTCAGGAGGGAATCAGCAATGATTTCAGTAAACGATTTTAAAACAGGCTTGACCGTGCAAGTAGACACCGATATTTTTACCGTTCTAGACTTCCAGCACGTTAAGCCAGGCAAAGGCGCGGCATTCGTTCGTTCCAAGCTGAAAAACCTTCGCAACGGAAACGTTGTTGAGAAAACCTTCCGTGCAGGCGAGAGCATTGGCCGCGCGATCATCGAAAACCGCGAAGTTCAATACTTGTACAACTCGGGTTCGGAGTACACATTCATGGATAATGAAACGTTTGACCAGTTCAACCTGGACAAGAAGCAGCTTGAGTGGGAGCTTAACTTCCTGAAAGAGAACATGAACGTAAACATTTCCAGCTACCAAGGTGAAATTCTTGGCATTCAAATGCAAAACAGCGTTGATCTGAAAGTAATTGAAACAGAGCCGGGTGTTAAAGGAAATACGGCACAGGGCGCTACGAAAACTGCTAAGGTTGAAACTGGCCTTAATGTTCAAGTTCCGCTTTTCATTAACGAAGGTGACGTTTTGCTAATCGATACTCGCGAGGGTAAATACATCTCACGCGCTTAGATTGCTGCAGTTAAAACCGTCCGAATGTATTCGGACGGTTTTTTTGTAGGTGGATATACCCATTGCACGGATCATTGTGATATAATATTGACTTGTATGTATATGTCAGGGTTGGGAGTGAATCAGCTTTGTCGTTGATCGTGATGAAGTTTGGCGGCAGCTCCGTAGGAACGCCGGAGCGGATGCAGCGTGTAGCGAAACGTATTATTGAGAGGCAGCAGGAGGGCAACGATATCGTTGTCGTCGTTTCTGCCATGGGAGATACGACTGACGATTTAATCGATCAGTCGAAGCAGCTTCATTCAAACCCGCCGGCGCGGGAGATGGATATGCTGTTATCAGTTGGAGAACAAATATCAATCGCATTGCTTTCGATGACTGTCCATCAGCTAGGCGCTAAAGCGGTATCCTTTACAGGATGGCAAGCAGGCATTCGTACAGAAGCGATGCACGGCAAGGCGAAGATGACCAATATTCATCCGAATCGCGTGTTTAAGGCACTGGAGCAGGGGAATGTCGCGATTATCGCCGGTTTTCAAGGGATGACGGAAGATGGAGAAATTACTACACTCGGCCGCGGAGGATCTGACACAACCGCGGTTGCCATGGCAGCTGCGATGAAAGCAGATGTGTGCGAGATATATACCGATGTTGACGGGATTTATTCCACCGATCCGCGTGTTGTCAAAAATGCACGCAAGCTGAATGAGATTTCTTATGACGAGATGCTCGAGCTCGCCAATTTGGGAGCAGCAGTGCTGCATCCCCGCGCAGTCGAATATGCAAAGCATAATAATGTGAAGCTTGTCGTACGTTCCAGCTTTACCCAAAACGAAGGAACAAGTGTGAAGGAGGAAGCGGTCATGGAGCAAGGCGTGGTCGTTCGCGGCATTGCGTTTGACAAAAATGTAGCAAGAATTAGCATTATGGGTGTTGAAGACGTACCTGGCGTGCTTGCTAATGTGTTTGGCGCATTGGCAAACAATGCTATCGATGTCGATATCATTGTTCAAAGCGGCGTTCAGGACGGCAAAGCTGATTTCTCATTCACCGTCTCTGGAGACGACAAGGATAAAGCCATCTCGGTCATAGAAGGAATTCGCAGTACGGTTCCTTTCCGTGAAACGACTTCGGAATCTGATTTGGTTAAGGTTTCGATCGTAGGAGCGGGCATGGTCAGCAATCCAGGCGTAGCTGCCAAAATGTTCGCAACGATATCATCCATAGGCGTTAGCATTAAAATGGTAAGCACATCCGAAATCAAATGCTCATGTGTCATTTCCGCAGAGCCGCTAACCGAAGTTGTTCGCGCGCTTCACACGGCATACGGCCTTGATACGGTTGAGCAAGCATTCGTAGGCGGACCACAAGATCGACGTTAATAGCTGTTCCATCCAATAAAAAAGGCATGCTCCGTTAATGGGAGCATGCTTTTTTGCGCTGTTCAACCGTTTCTCGTTAATTGATCGCCATTCAGCCTCGGAACATCCTGATAGATGTCGATGGCCGAGCATGCCTCAATATCTTTTTTCATGCCAAGCTTCAGAAGCTTTTTCCCTGTCATGCCGTTTAATATCGTATCTTTTATAGAATCTGACTGGTTTCGGTATAAGGCTAGCATCGCAGCACCGAAATCATCCATCTCTACGGATACCGGGCATTGAGCATGAAGCCGATCCAGAACTAGTCCTGCGCATAAGCCATCTTCTATCGCGAATTCATCATGACTGCCGGCACATAATATGACCACGTCTCTTCGCAGCTCGACAGCCGCTCTTGCGCAAGCGCCTGCATTCAACAACGAGGCGGTTAGCACATGATCAGCCCTCATTGATTTATGAATGGCTCTCGTTCCATTCGTAGTCGTTAATATGATTCTTTTGCCGGCAACGCTTCTCTCCGTATACTCCTCAGGCGAATTTCCTAAATCAAATCCGACGATCTTCCGGCAAAAGCGCTCGCCTCCGAGCAAGTCTCCAGGGCGCTGAAGAGCCCTTGCTTCCATAACTGTTTCTGCCGGAATGATACAAGAAGCTCCAGCAGCCAAAGCCGTTACGATAGTGCTAGTAGCACGCAAAACATCGATGATGACAGCCGTCTTATGGTGGAACCTTGCGGAGCTGGCTTCATTTACACTGGAGATGACCTGCACTTGCATGGTTGGCATACCGCCTTTCTTAAACTCAATGCTCTATGATATGCGCATGCTCATGGGCAGGTGTCCGGTATGAAAGTCAGACAAGCCCGCATATAGATAAGTATTCATTTGTCTAGAAAAGGAGGTCACATCCCAATGTTAAACAAAATCGTGTTGACGATGGCTTCGCTGCGGCTCACGTCTGGAACGATCGAAATCTGTGCTGCGCTACTGATGCTGAGATTGAATCAGATTGACAAGGCGCTTGTCGTCAACTCTTCGCTAGCGCTTGTAGGTCCGCTCATTCTGATTGCTACGACGACAGTCGGGCTCGTCGGAATGTCTGATAAGCTGTCGCCTTCCAAGTTTCTATGGGTAGGCGCAGGTGTAATCTGTTTGATGATTGGTATTTTGAAAAAATAATAGATTCAACTCTAGCAAATCTGATTGGAACAGACATATTTTCGCAAGGAGCGCATACAAATAGGAACTACGAAGGACAAACACCCGGGAGTGATGATCACATGCTGGCACGCGTAGCACATTTATTGCCGCTGGAATTGAAGACGCTGCTGGAGCGCCTTCCAGAACCGATGCAGGAGCAGCTGGAGGAAATACGGATTCGTGAGGGACGGCCGCTAGAGATCGGCTTTCGCGGCCAATCTCGATTTATGATGAATGACGGTTCGCTGCGTCAGGCTGCCGACGGAGCATACAAGCCATCCGCAGATACTTGCCGTAAGCTGCTGGAGCGCATTACGAATTATTCCTTATACGCTATGGAAGAGGAGCTGAAGCGTGGCTTTATAACGGTTTCTGGCGGGCATCGTATTGGACTGGCTGGTAGAACGATATTGGACGGAGGCAGCGTGCGCGGCATTCGAGATATCGGCGCATTCAATATAAGGGTAGCCAGAGAAGTCATAGGCGCAAGCGCACACCTGATGCCCAAATTGATCGACCGTACGCGCAAAACACTTCACTCAACATTAATACTCGCTCCTCCACAGCAGGGAAAAACAACCTTGGTGAGAGACATTGCCAGATCAGTCAGCTACGGACTATGGCCAACCATTGAGGCTAGCGGCTGGCAGGGCAGGAAAGTAGGCATCGTAGACGAACGCTCCGAGATCGCAGCCTGCGTTCGCGGCATTCCGACCTTTGACGTCGGACCCCGAACCGATGTGATGGATGCTTGTCCCAAAGCGGAAGGCATGATGATGCTTGTAAGGTCGATGTCGCCGGAGGTGTTAATCATTGACGAAATCGGCAGGCCGGAAGATGGAGAGGCGATAAGGGAAGCGAGCCACGCGGGAATTAGCGTTGTTGCAACAGCACATGCTTATGACTTGCGTGATGCAAGGGGCAGGCCCGTGCTGCTGAAGCTGCTTGAAGAAGGTGCTTTTACTTACGTCGTAGAGCTGAAGCGTACGGAGCAGGGTGTCATGCATCGTGTGGTTCCGGCAGAGGCGATATCGGATAACCCGGCTCCTCGGGAAGCAACAGCCGCTCCGCGTTCATTGCCAAGCGCTGTGCACGCGTGGATGGGCAGACGGCGAGCTGATGATCCGTGATCAAACTGATCGGTGCAGCGCTCATCTTATTCGCAGGAACGATAATTGGCTTTCAGCAGGCTGCTAGGTATGCAGACAGGCCGAGGCAGCTTAGACAGCTTGCGCATGCTCTGCAGCGCCTGGAAACGGAAATCGGTTATGGGCATACGCCGCTGCCAGAAGCACTGGAGAGGACGGCTTCAGCAACTCCGGAGCCGCTTGCCGCGATATTCCGAAGAGCAGCTGCCGGCGTGTGGGAGACGGAGAGCTTTAGCTTCCGTGATAGCTGGGAGCAAGCGATCAAACAGCAATGGGATATGACCGCGATGAGAAAAAACGAGCAGTCCGTTCTGATTCGTCTAGGCTCCACGCTCGGAATTAGCGATAAGGAAGATCAATTGAAGCATATACATCTTGCTTTATTGCAACTGAAGTCCGAAGAAGACACGGCAAGAGAAGACCAAGGTCGTTACGAGAAAATGTGGAAAAGTCTCGGGCTTTTGATCGCTGTGCTGGTCGTCATTTTGATGGTGTAGTGGGGTGCCGCATAGATGGACATGGATGTGAGCGCCATTTTCCAAATTGCTGGAATCGGAATCATTATTGCCATGATTCATTCCGTTCTGAAGCAGATGGGGAAGGAAGACATGGCGCACTGGGTTACCGTTATAGGTTTTGTCGTCGTGCTTTTTATGGTCGTTCGGCTTCTTAATGAATTGTTTCAGGAAATCAAGTCGATATTTCTGTTCCAGTAGACGTCATGTTGGAAGACGTTCATGCAAGCAGGTGAGTAAAGTGGAAATGATTCAAATCGTCGGTCTAGGTCTAATGGCCACGGTGCTTATTCTTGTCGTGCGGGAGCAAAAGCCGATGTTCGCTTTTTTGCTCGCAGCGTTCACGGGATTATTCATTTTCCTGTATTTGATCGGCAAAATCGAAATCGTCATTACCGTGCTCGAGGATCTGGCTAATCGTTCAGGCATTCCTTCCATTTACTTGAAGACGATACTGAAAATAATCGGTATTGCCTATATCGCGGAATTTGGCGCACAGATCGTAAGGGACGCAGGACAAGAAAGCATTGCATCCAAAATCGAATTTGCAGGCAAGGTGTTCATTCTCGTCATGGCCGTTCCTATTATAAGCGTTATCGTTGAGACCGTAATCGGACTGCTGCCGGATGGGAGTTGATGCCGATGATTAACCTCACTCCTACGCGGGAGAGAGCCAAGCTGTTGTTATTCGTTTTGATTGCTGCGTTTCTGTATTCTTTTGTGCCCTCTATCGGATATGCAATGGGTGGCGAGCAGAATGTGCCTGTGCAGAGTGCTCAGGCTGAGGCAGACGAGCTCTCGAAAGAGCTGACGAGCGAACAACTGGGCGGATTGGATACAGAGGCCGTTGAATCATATTGGAACAAGCTCTCAAGCGAGTATGGCGGTTATTTTCCCGACCAGCATGTTCCAAGCTTTATGGAAATGATTCTGCCAGGCGGCGATGGCTTAAAGTTGACGGATATGCTCCAAGGACTTCTGAAATATTTGTGGCATGAAGTGCTCTACAATGGGAAGCTTCTTGTGACGATCGTGATGCTGACGGTATTCAGCATGGTGCTGGAGACGCTGCAAAATGCCTTTGAACGCAATGCTGTCAGCAAAGTCGCATATTCCATTACGTACATGGTATTGATCATCATCGCAGTCAACAGCTTCCATGTAGCAATGGGTTACGCCAAAGGGGCAATCGAAAGCATGATTCAATTCATGCTGGCCATGGTACCGCTGCTGTTGACGCTGCTGGCTTCAATGGGCAACGTTGTGACGGTATCGGTCCTTCATCCACTTATTATTTTTATGATCCATGCGGTCGGGACGCTTATTTATACGCTGGTGTTTCCGCTGCTCTTTTTCTCGGCGGTGCTCCATATCACAAGCGCGCTTTCTGAGAAATTCAAGGTAACGCAGCTGGCCAATCTATTAAGAAACATCGGAGTCGGTATTTTGGGTGTGCTGCTTACCGCGTTTCTTGGTGTCATCTCGGTACAAGGCGTAACGGGTGCGGTAACCGATGGAGTCACGCTCAGAACGGCCAAATTTGTAACCGGCAACTTTGTACCCGTAGTCGGGCGCATGTTCTCGGATGCGGCTGATACGGTCATATCGGCATCCATGCTTGCCAAAAACGCGATAGGCCTGGCTGGCGTAATCATATTGCTATTCATCAGCGCGTTCCCTGCAATCAAAATATTGACGCTGGCGCTTATTTACAATATTGCTGCTGCGGTCATGCAGCCGCTGGGAGACTCGCCAATCGTGACCTGTTTGGAAACGATCGGCAAGACGATGATTTATGTTTTTGCAGCTCTCGCTGCTGTCAGTCTCATGTTTTTTCTTGCCGTTACGATTATTTTGACTGCAGGCAATGCATCGTTGATGGTTAGGTAAGGAAGGGGACGAGTAACTTGGTTGCTTGGTTAAGCGATTGGCTGAGGGATATTATCGCAGTCATCCTGCTCGCGGTATTCGTAGAACTGCTGCTTCCAAACAGAGCGATGCAGCGTTATGCCAGGCTGGTTGTCGGTTTGTTCATCCTTCTAACCATCCTCTCTCCGATTCTGAAGCTTATTCAAAGCGATATAGGGGCAAAGCTGGATGAAGGCATGGAGAAGTGGAGTCGAACGGCTGCTGCGGACAGTGCGCAGATGACAGGGCTTAGCCAAATCAAACTGGATGCGGAGGCTATGAGCGCAAAGCGTAATCTGGAAGCCGCTAAATTGACAGAAAGAACGCTTGAGGCCTCCATGCGCAATGAATTGCTCGAACGTTCGGATGCGGCTGTAGCCGACGTGGATGCGGTTTTAAAGTGGGTGACTGCGTCTGGTCAGCAAACGCCTTATCTCAGTCAAGTAACCATCACGCTCAAAGCGCCAGAAAATAACAGCGGCTATTTTAAGGAAGGTGCATCCGTGGAAAAGGTACAGCCAGTCATTGTTGATGTGGAAGTGGAGCCAATGGAGTCCGTGAGCCCATACGCAAGCGAGCCGCAGGTGAGGAATGGTCAAAGTCAGGCAGATCAGGTGGAAGGCAACTGGTCTAGAGCAGATCCCGCGGTCACAGCTGAGCTCAGCAGTCTGATTGCAAAAGGCTGGGGTCTTAACCAGGAGCAGATCGTGGTCAGACAGCCGGCCGTAAAGCCGCTGCAGAAATAAAGTCGCGTACTGAGAGGAGGTAAGGCGCGGTGGCCAAATGGCTGGAAGGCATAGAATCGGCGGTTGGCGGCGGTCCAGGCGGCCCGAAGCGAATTCGGACGCTGCGAATTTTGCTAATCGTTGGTGGGATTGGCGCGGCGCTGATGATTGTGAATTCATTTCTGACCTATAAGGAAGTAGATCCCTCTGCACAGGATCCGAATCCCCCGCCGCAAACCGAGACGGTTTGGAATAATGCGGATTCTTCTTCGGGATCCTTGTTCAACGCTATCGAGCATCCGCTCGAGATTAGACTAAAAGAAATTTTAGAGAAAATTGTCGGGGTAGGTACCGTTGACGTGCTGGTAACGGTTGATTCTACGGAAGAAATCGAAATCGTGCGGAATACGCAGGAATCACAGCAGGTTACGGACGAGAACGATCCAAGCGGCGGCAAACGGCATATCACCTCTATTACGAAAGACGGTCAGGTTGTCTTGTACGAGGTTTCCGGCGATCAGAAGCCTATCGTTACCAAAACGATTAACCCGCGCATACGCGGTATTCTCATAGTGGCAAAGGGCGCCGAAAACGCAACGGTAAGGCGACTTATCGTCAATGCGGTTGAGAAAGGCGTGAGCGTACCGGTTAATCGAATATCAGTCGTGCCAAGCAAGCAATAAAAAATTCGAATCAATGGGAGGGTGTTCACATGAACACAAAAAGACAAACGGTATGGCTCGTATCAATGCTCAGCTTAATGGTGGTATTATCTGCTTATTACTTATTCACGCAGGATGTCGACAAGCCGGATGTGCTGACAGATGGCTCGCAAACAGAGCAAGCAGCGAACAATGCTACGGAAGCGGCGGCAAATAGTGACGGCTTGGTAGTCAATGAAGTGGAACAGCCAGTGGATGAGAGCATTCTTAGCGAGGCTGACAAAGAAACGTTAAGCCAAATCGATGCGCAAGGTCTCGCAGCAGGCGGATTGTTCAGCGAACTGCTAGCAAAGCGCGAGCTTAAAAACACAGAGATGGAGAACCGTATTATGGCCGCTATTAGCGACTCGCAGAAAAAGCCTGAGGAAGCGTCTGCTGCACTAGCCGAGCTTGAGATGCTGGAGGAAAAAACCTCTAAGTTAACGGGCATTGAATCCGAGCTGCTTAAGCAATATGAGACTGTGGTCATTGACGAGCAAAGCGATAAATTCAACGTTGTGGTCTCCAGCGAGAAGCTTGAGAAAAAACAAGCTGCAGACATTATTAAATTGGTGATGAGCACGATGGAAGTCGGTGCGGATCAAGTATCCGTCAGATATATTCCTTAAGGAGCAGTGTGCTGAAATACGTAGAAAAGGCTTTGCCGTTCCAGCTTGCGAGCTGGTAACGTCAAAGCCTTTTTTTGTGCGAGAAAGAGGATATGAACAAAAAATGATTCGTGTTCAGGCTTGTTTATGATATAATGTTAAACGTTATGTGAAAGAATTGGTTATATTGGCATGGGATCTTTAACGGTTCCAAGCTATGAAAGCAATCTAGCTATCGCAAATTTAAGGAGTGAAAATATTCATGTTCAAATTGAGCGAGATCAAAGAGTTGATCAAATTGGTTGATCAAACTTCCGTTCATGAGCTGGAAATTGAAAACGAAGGGACTCGCCTGCTCATCCGCAAGCCAGGGAAAACGGAAGTGGTGAATGTGCAAGCGGCTCCAATTACGCATACATACGCGCCTGCGCCTTTACAACCCCAACAAGCGGCTCCTGCTGCACAGCCTCAAGCTGTACAGGAAGCAGCGCCTGTCCGCCCTTCAACAGACCATTTGCACCAAATCGTATCCCCAATGGTCGGCACATTCTATAGTTCTCCGACTCCGGAAGCATCGGCTTTCGTGAAAGTCGGCGATAGAGTCAACGACAAAAGCGTCGTATGCATTCTTGAAGCTATGAAGCTGATGAATGAGCTCGAGGCGGAGGTTCGCGGGGAAATCGTGGAGGTTCTCGTCTCTAATGGCCAGCTAGTCGAGTATGGTCAGCCGCTGTTCCTCGTAAAGCCTGAATAACGAACAACGTAAACGACCGAACAGGAAAACTGTTATTGAAAGGGGTTCCTACGTGAAATTTCACAAAATATTAATTGCCAACCGCGGCGAGATCGCGGTTCGTATTATTCGCGCTTGCCGCGAGCTAGGTATTACCACGGTAGCTGTATATTCGGAAGCGGATCGTGATTCCTTGCATGTGAAGCTGGCAGATGAGGCTTATTGCATCGGCCCGACCGCATCTAAGGACAGCTACCTGAATATGACGAATATTATGAGCGTGGCGACTATTACAGAATGCGATGCCATTCATCCCGGTTATGGCTTCTTAGCAGAAAATGCGAATTTCGCGGAAATCTGCGAGTCATGCAATATTACCTTTATCGGACCTTCCGCTGATGCGATTAATAGAATGGGCGACAAAGCGGTAGCGAAGCTGACAATGAAATCAGCAGATGTACCGATTATTCCCGGTTCTGACGGTTTGGTCGAGGATATGGAAGAAGCCATACGCGTTGCCCGCGAGATCGGGTACCCCGTTATTATCAAGGCGACAGCAGGCGGCGGAGGCAAAGGAATTCGTATTGCTGACGACGAGACTATGCTGATCGCACAGATCTCGACTGCTCAGCAAGAGGCTCAGAAGGCTTTCGGAAATGCTGGCGTATATCTTGAGAAGTACTTGACTGGCATGAAGCATGTCGAAATTCAAATCATGGCAGACAAGCATGGCAATGCGGTACATTTGTTCGAGCGTGATTGTTCCGTTCAACGCAGACGCCAGAAGCTCCTTGAAGAAGCTCCTTGCTCTGTACTAACACCCGAGCTTCGAGAGCGAATGGGACAGGCTGCTGTTCGTGCTGCTTTGGCCGTCAATTACTCTGGCGCAGGCACTTTGGAGTTCTTGCTTGGACCGGATGACAATTTCTATTTCATGGAAATGAATACGCGTATCCAGGTTGAGCATCCCGTAACAGAAATGATCACAAACGTTGACCTCATTAAAGAAATGATTTCCGTAGCAGAAGGAAATGAGCTTACTTTCGCGCAAAGTGACTTGAAGATCAATGGCTGGTCCATAGAGTGCCGAGTTAACGCGGAGGATTCCGAGAAAAACTTTATGCCATCCGCTGGACTGATTCCGTTTTATCTGCCTCCTGGCGGTGCGGGCGTTCGTGTGGATAGCGCTGTTTATCCTGGCTATACCATCTCGCCGCATTACGATTCGATGATTGCGAAGCTGATCGTATGGGGCGCTACACGCGAAGAAGCGATTGCAAGAATGAAACGGGCTTTGTCCGAGTTTGCCATCGAGGGTATTCGGACGACGATTCCTTTCCATCTGAAGCTCTTGAATCATTCGAAATTCGTTAGCGGAGACTTCGACATTAAGTTCTTGGAAGAACATGATATCAACGCTCCGGAATGAGCTTGCGACAAAAATGTGAACAAGTAGTATAGTTTGTCATATTTCTTGCCGAATGTTATAGTATATTAACAAGATGCGGTTCATTACTTGGCCTCGCGCCGGGTACGCGCAACTTTAAGGAGGTGTACAGCTATCATGAGTACGATCGCTGCGGAGTACGAGAAAACGGACATTGGCACGATTCAAATTGCACCTGAAGTCATCGAGGTTATCGCTGGTTTAGCAACGGTTGAAGTGGAAGGCGTCGCAGGAATGAGCGGCGGTTTTGCTGGAGGCATCGTTGAGCTTCTAGGCCGCAAAAACTTGTCCAAAGGTGTTAAGGTTGAAGTGGGTCAGCGTGAAGCTGCGGTAGATGTTTCGATTATCGTGGAGTACGGCAACCGCATACCAGAAATCGCTTCTGAAATTCAACGTAATGTCAAACGCTCAATCGAGATGATGACAGGACTGCACGTTGTTGAAGTGAACGTACATATTCACGATGTACATTTCAAGACACCTGATAAACCGGATGAAGAAGAAAGCCTACACAGAGTTAAATAAATAAAGCTGGATTAATTTAATCCCGTACAACCCCCTCGTGAATGGGCATGCCGCTCGGCGCAAGGGGGTTTTCATTCGGCTTGGCAGGAGGAGGCGCTACGCTTGATTAAGGTCGTGGACAAGCTGCTTTTGTTTTTGTACAGCATCGTAATAGGCTGTTTATCAGTCGTTTTGGTCTCAATCGGATTTAATTGGCTGTCACGAGGATTAGTGCATGATTGGATAGATGAGCTTTATCGTCTCGATTCTCTGAAAATCACGTTAATTGTTGCAGGTGTCATTTTGTTTATCCTAAGCTTGAGGTTTTTTATCTTATCGCTGCACCGTGGATCGGCAACTGCTCCATCCATCGATCAAAGAACTGACTTTGGCGATATTCGCATATCTCTTGAAACGATTGAAAATTTGGCACTTAAGGCAGCATCCCGCCAACGCGGCGTCAAAGATCTGCGCGCACGCATTCGTGCAACCGATGCAGGCCTTGATATTGTCATTCGTGCCGTTGTTGATGGCGAAAGTTCCATACCCGTGCTGACAGAGGAAATTCAACGCTCAGTGAAAGAGCATGTGGAGGATATTGCTGGCATTCCTGTAACAAACGTTGCAGTATATGTCGCAAATATCATTCAGACAGGCACATTCAAGAGTCGCGTGGAATAGAGGTGAGTTTGCTGATGTGGAGGGAATTTTGGGCCATTTACGGGAAACGCGCAGCTGGTGCTGCCATAGGGTTGTTTTTCGGGTTGCTATATTTGTTTGTCGGTTTTTGGGACATGCTTTTTGTAGGGCTGCTTGTCTCAATTGGTTATTGGATTGGCGTTCAGAAAGAAACAAGCAACGGAGCTATCTTTCCATGGCAGCGGCTATGGTATTCGTTGTTAGAAAGATTTAGGCCGTTTAGATGATCCTGTGGTCTCCTCCGTACTCCGGATTTCGGAAAGCCGCTTATTTCGGGGCAGGGAGGAGATCATAGGTTTTTTTTGAAATATAGGAATGTATATCCTATTAGGATAGGAAATGTTCAAGAATAATAACAATTCGGCATAAAGCTGCCGTGGAGGTAACATGAAACGTAGATTAGCACGAGAAATAGCAGTTTCAAGCTTATATCAAATGGAAATGAATGAGGTTTCGGCTTCTGATGCAGTCGATATGCTGATGGAAGAACTTCGCCATGACAATGAAATCGAAGCAGATCCGGCCGAAGCAAGCAGCACGGATGAATTTTCGCGTGAGCTTGTTTCAGGCGTAATGGAACATAGACAAGCCATTGACGGCATGCTCCAGCAGTATTTGACAGGTTGGCAGATTGATCGTTTGTCAAGGGTTGATCGCCAAGTCCTGCGATTGGCTTGCTATGAAATGGTTTTCCGCGACGATGTACCGCCGAAGGCTACAATTAATGAAGCCATTGAACTTGCGAAACATTTTGGAACAGAAGAATCAGGGAAGTTCGTTAATGGTGTTCTCGGTAAGCTTCTTCTGGAAATTGAAGAGCTGAAGGCTTAATTCAAAGGAAACACAACTATTCATGGATGTTAAAGGAGACTGGAGCAATGAGCGCACAAATTATTGAAGGAAAGAAAATTTCTGATTTAATCCGTGAAGAAATGATTACGGAATCTGCAGCCTTGAAAGAAAAGGGAATCATTCCAGGACTTGCAGTCGTACTTGTTGGCGAGGACCCAGCTTCTAAGGTGTATGTTGGTTCTAAGGAAAAAGCTTGCCAGCAGCTTGGTTTTTATTCCGAGGTACACCGTTTATCCGGTGATACGAGTGAAGAGGAATTGCTGGCTGTTATTGACCGATTAAACAATCAAGCATCAATTAATGGCATACTCGTGCAATTGCCGCTTCCTAAGCACATTAACGAGAAGGCTGTCATTGATGCTATTAGCGTTGAGAAGGACGTTGACGGCTTTCATCCCGAGAGCGTGGGCAATCTCGTTATCGGAGATGATAGCCTGCTGCCATGTACGCCGGCTGGCGTCATTGAGTTGATCAAACGCAGCGGCGTAGATATCTCAGGGAAGCACGCTGTTGTTATCGGCCGAAGCAACATTGTAGGGAAACCGGTAGCCATGCTGCTGCTCCGCGAGAACGCTACGGTAACAATTTGCCATTCGCGTACAGCTAACATGGAGGAAATCGCAAAGCAAGCGGATATTCTTGTCGTTGCCATTGGAAAAGCAAAAGCAATTGGCCGCAATTTTGTAAAACCTGGCGCAATTGTTATTGATGTAGGCATCAACAGACTGCCTGACGGTAAGCTTGCAGGAGATGTAGACTTCGAGGATTGCCTGGATACAGCAGGCTTTATTACCCCGGTTCCTGGCGGCGTTGGTCCAATGACGATAACATTGCTTATGAAAAATACGATTACAGCAGCAAAAAGGGCAAACGGAATCAAGGAGTGATTGCAGATATGGCAGACCAGCCTCGGATCTATTCCATTAAAGAGCTCAATCGTTACATTAAGATGAAAATGGAATCGGATCTGCTGCTCGGCGATGTATGGCTGCGTGGCGAAATTTCTAATTTCACGCATCATTCAAGCGGGCATATGTATTTCACGCTAAAAGATAAAGACAGCCGAATCAAATCGATTATGTTCGCCTCACAGAACCAGCGTCTCCCGTTCATACCCAAAGAAGGCACGAAAGTAATTGCTCGAGGGAATATTTCGGTTTATGAGCGAGATGGCAATTATCAATTTTACGTGAATGCGATGCAGCCAGACGGAATTGGTAGTTTGTACCTCGCGTTTGAGCAGCTTAAAAGCAAGCTAAGCGAAGAGGGGCTTTTTGCGCAATCCCGAAAACGGCCTATTCCACGGTTTCCGCGCGCAATCGGAGTCATAACATCCCCGACTGGAGCTGCAGTCAGAGATATTATTATTACGCTGACACGTCGGTATCCTTTAATTCCGATTTATATATACCCGGTTCTCGTTCAAGGCGCTCAAGCAGCGCCTGCCATTGTAAAAGCGATTGATGCAATGAATCGTTTTGGCGAAGCGGACGTATTAATTGTAGGCCGCGGCGGCGGTTCGCTAGAAGAGTTGTGGGCGTTCAATGAAGAAGCCGTTGCACGGAGTATTGCAGGATCAATTATTCCCGTTATTAGCGCTGTTGGTCATGAGACTGATTTTACAATTGCGGATTTTGCCGCGGATTTACGGGCAGCAACACCAACGGCAGCAGCAGAGCTGGCTGTGCCTAGCAAGGAAGAGCTGCAGCAGCAGCTTATGAGACAGCAGCAGAGGCTGATACAAAGCATACGCTACCGTGTCCAAGATGATAAGGAGAGGCTGCAGCGCTTACGGCGCTCTCCTTTTTTCTTGTATCCGCGTAAATATTTGCTCGATCAGGCAGAACGCTTGGATCGTTTGAAGGAGCAACTGGAGCAGCGAACGAATCGTATAGTCGAACGCGGGCATAAGCGCTTGGCTAGAATTCAAACGACGATAGCGGCCCATCACCCCGGCGAACGTGCAGCGTTCGCTGCTAGTCGCCTGCAATCCGCTCAGAAACAGCTTGAGCAATCGATGAGCATCGCCGTCAAACAGAACAAACAGAGACTGTCAAGCAGCATGAAACAATTAGATGCGTTAAGCCCTTTAAAGGTGATGTCGAGAGGTTACGGCCTTGTGTACGACCAGCAAGAAGTGAAATTAATCAAATCGATCCGAGACGTTAAAATTGGCGATATCGTCAAGGTAAGGCTGGCGGATGGACAGCTGGATTGTCACGTAGACGCATGGAGAGGAGATGGGATGGATGGCAGCAGCGGATCAAAGTGAGCTTACGTTTGAGCAAGCGATGGAGCGTTTGGATTCTATTGTCTCTAGGCTTGAGAACGGAGATGTTCCGCTTGAAACGGCAATAGAGCTGTTTCAAGAAGGCATGAAGCTCTCTCAGCTTTGCGGCGGCAAGCTGGAGCAGGTCGAGAAGAAGATCGAACTGTTGATCGAGACAGACCAAGGATTTCAGAAAAAACCGTTTACAGAAGTAAACGAGGACAAAGGGGAATAAGCTTGAACGAGAGGTTCGCAATAAAAGCGTATTTATCGCAATGCGCGGAGCTTATTGAAGCTTCGCTTAAACAATCGCTGCCTGCCGAATGGCATGTTCCAGCAAGGTTACGGGAAGCGATGCTTTATTCTTTGGAAGCAGGCGGCAAGCGTATTAGACCTGCACTCGTTCTCTCTGCAGCAGAAGCGGTATTAGGTCAAGAAGATTCTAAAAATGCAGCACTGCCTGTTGCGTGCGCGGTTGAATTCATTCATACGTATTCGCTGGTGCATGATGATTTGCCCGCTATGGACAATGACGACTACCGCAGAGGCAAACTGACAAACCATAAGGTATTCGGTGAAGCAATGGCAATTCTCGCAGGAGATGCCCTGCTCACACACGCCTTTCATCTAATCCCGCAAGCTGCCCGCCGTGGTGGCGTCAGTGCCGAAATAGCACTTGCGATCGTGGAGGATTTGGCTATGCTAGCTGGTGCTCCAGGCATGGTTGGCGGTCAGGTTGCGGATATGCAAGGTGAGCAAGGGATTACTTCCATAAGCGAGCTGGAATATATTCATCTTCACAAAACGAGCGATTTAATTGCATTTTCTGTTATGGCAGGGGGTAGGATCGGTGGCGCTTCGGAAAAGCAGCTTGAACTACTAGCCCGTTACGGACGCAATATCGGTCTGGCTTTCCAGATTCAGGATGATATCCTTGATTTGATCGGCGACGAAACGAAGCTCGGCAAGAAAACGAATAGCGACGTTGAGCAGAACAAGGTTACTTATCCATTCCTCATCGGAATAGAAGAAAGCAAAGCTCAGGTTGAACGGTTAACCCAAGAAGCGAAGTCAGCTGTACTCGAGGCGGGGTTTGCCGCTCCGGAACGGCTGCTTGAAATTGCGGATTATCTCGTTGGACGCGATCATTGAGAATGCCATGCTTTTTCCATTTTGGTTGGGAAATAAATCGCAGTATGCTATAATAGGTAAAATGTAGATGTTCATGGGACGGCTAGAATACGCGTCCGYGAAAGCGAGGAAAGTAACGTGCTGCTTGACCAGATTAACGGACCTCAAGATTTGAAAGCTTTGACAACCGCTCAACTAGAGCAACTGGCCGCTGAAATCCGTCAGTTCCTTATTGAGAAGCTTTCCGTTACGGGTGGTCACCTCGCTCCGAATTTGGGAGTTGTAGAGCTGACCCTAGCCATGCATTATTTATTCAATAGTCCAGAAGATAAATTTATTTATGATGTCGGTCATCAATCATACGTTCACAAAATTTTAACCGGCCGAATGGAACGGTTTGATACATTACGGAAATATAAAGGCTTATGCGGCTTCGTTAAACGTGCCGAAAGCGAGCATGACGTATGGGAAGCCGGTCACAGCAGTACATCGCTGTCTGCTGCGATGGGGATGGCGCTTGCTCGTGATCTGAAGGGCGAAACAAACCGTGTTGTAGCCGTTATTGGCGATGGTGCGCTTACTGGCGGTATGGCTTTGGAAGCACTTAATCATATCGGTCACGAGAAAAAAGATTTAATCGTTATTTTGAACGACAACGAAATGTCCATTGCTCCTAATGTAGGAGCATTGCATCATTATTTAGGAAAGATCCGGACGGATCGCCATTATCATAAAGCCAAGGACGAGCTGCAGCAGCTGTTGAACAAAGTGCCGGCAATCGGCGGGAAACTGGCTAAGACTGCTGAAAGATTCAAAGACAGCTTGAAGTATTTGCTCGTAAGCGGTATTTTGTTTGAGCAATTCGGATTTACGTATCTTGGTCCGGTAGACGGGCATGATATGGATCAATTGATCGACATTATGAAGCAGGCGGATTCTATGCCTGGCCCAGTACTTGTGCATGTATTGACAATCAAAGGGAAGGGCTACTCTCCTGCCGAGGCTGACTCATTCAAATGGCATGGCATAACGCCATACAAGATTGAATCAGGTCAGGTAGTGAAGGCAGTTGGGCCCCCCGTATATACGGACGTATTTGGGCAAATGCTCATTGAACTTGCGGAGAAGGATGAACGAATCGTTGCGGTAACGCCAGCCATGCCTGGTGGATCGGGATTGCTTCCCTTTGCTGCAAGGTTCCCGAACCGGATGATTGATGTCGGGATTGCGGAGCAGCATGCGGCTACGATGTCGGCAGCGCTGGCTATTGAAGGAATGAAACCGGTATTTGCCGTATATTCTACCTTTTTGCAGCGTGCTTATGACCAAGTAGTACATGATATTTGCCGGCAGAATCTGAATGTCATATTTGCAATCGATCGCGCGGGCTTTGTTGGTCCTGATGGAGAAACCCATCATGGCGTTTATGATATTTCATTTTTGCGGCATATTCCTAACTTGGTTATTATGATGCCAAAAGATGAGAATGAAATGCGACAAATGCTTAAGACAGCCGTTGATTATGATGATGGACCGATCGCAGTGCGATACCCTCGGATTGCGGGTCTTGGCGTAGAGATGGATCCCAATCCGCAGGCACTGCCTATCGGAAAGTGGGAGACGGTACGTGAAGGCGATTCAAGCGTCATAATGGCGATTGGACCTATGCTTCAGGTTGCTGAGGAAGCTGCTGAGCTTCTAAAGCGTGACGGCATAAACGTTCAAATCGTAAACGCAAGGTTTATTAAGCCGCTGGATGAGCAAATGCTTCTCCAATTCGCAGCAGAAGGCAAGCAAATGATCGTGCTGGAAGAAAATGCTGAGCTTGGCGGATTCGGAAGCTCGGTACTTGAATTCTATTCATTAAGAGGCATTTACGGCCTTGCTATTCGTATCATTGGCGTGCCTGATCTGTTTGTCGAGCACGGCACAATCAAAGAGCAAAGAATAGAAATCGGACTAACGGCTGAACGCGTCGCTTCCGATTTGAAAAACATGCAGCCACGGCGAATGAAGCGAGTTACTGGCCAACAGTAGCTTCGAGGGAGACAGATGACTACAACACCTAAAGAACGGATTGACATACTGCTGGTTGAACGCGGATTCTATGAAAGCAGAGAAAAAGCGAAAGCAGCTTTGATGGCTGGACTTGTGCTAGTTAATGATGAGCCTGTTGACAAAAGCGGTATGAAAGTACCGAGAGCCGCCGATATCAAAGTAAAGGGCGCTCTGCATCCGTATGTAAGCCGTGGCGGCCTTAAACTTGAGAAAGCCATTCGGGCTTTCAACATAGACCTTCAAGGTCGCGTTATGCTTGATATTGGAGCGTCGACTGGGGGCTTTACGGATTGTGCCTTGCAAAACGGCGCATCCTATGTGTATGCGATTGACGTCGGATATAATCAATTGGATTATTCGCTGCGGCAGGACGAACGTGTCCATGTCATGGAAAGGACAAATTTCAGATACACACAGCCTGCTGATTTAACAGGACCGCTGCCTACATTCGCTACGATCGATGTTTCCTTTATATCTTTGAAGCATATTTTGCCGGCATTATCGACGTTGTTATCGGTTGGGTCCGGAATTGTCGCACTCATCAAACCACAATTCGAGGCAGGCCGTGAGAAAGTTGGGAAATCGGGAGTCGTTCGCGATGCCGTTGTACATCGTGATGTACTGCGTGCAGTACTGACGATGGCTTCAGAGCTCGGTTATTCTTTGCAGGATATTACCTTTTCTCCTATTACGGGGGGAGAAGGGAACATTGAATTTTTAGCTTATTGGCATTGGTCAGCAGAACCAAACACTGAGTTCCCGAATGATGAATCCCTAGCTGCTTTAGTCAAGCAAGCAAATGAAACGTTTACAGCGGGCAAATAAGTGCAGCATTGTCATATTTGAGAGGTGTCGAGCAGCGTGATTGCTGCCGGCATCTTTTTTACTTTACAGGCGGGTGCTGTTTTTGATAAACTAAATAAAAGCAAACAAATGTTCGGTGTATAGCGAATACAGGAATAATCGCACCGCATAGCGAAGGATTAAAGGAGACTGTCCTTTAATGAACGGAGGATGCGAGTGGGAGCATATGGCGATTGGATGATCATGGCGATAGCAGGCTGCTTGTTTACATTCTGGTTGTTTCGAATGTTTCACCGATGGCTGCATGAGCCTGCGAGCGTGAATCGACTTAAGCTGGGGAAGGGCGGCGTACTTGCAGCGGATGATGAGAATATCATATTGCTGGAGCAATCAGGGTACGAGGTAAGCTCGGGAAAGCACTTAATTCCAGTTCCCATTAAAGTGAACGACGTTCCACTTGGAAAGGGCAGCCGGATTTACATAGACTACATCGCTGTGAAGGATAATTGCAGCTATGTCGTGAAGACGGCACGTGATCGGATGCCCATAGATTGGTCGCCGAGTGGTGTAAGGGACAAATTACTCGTATATGCTCTTCTTCTTCCTGAATGTGATGGCATATTGTTCGTTGACGCAAAGGAAAAGCTTATTCGGAAAATTACGTTTCACATCTCAGATTATTAATTCACGGAGGTTTTCTCATGAAAGGAATTCGACAATTCCGAATCAAGGAAATTATTACGAAACGCGCAATCGAGACGCAGGAAGAACTAGTGGAGGCGCTGCGTGACTCTGGCATGCAGGTTACGCAGGCCACTGTGTCTCGCGATATGAAAGAACTGATGCTAATTAAGGTTCCTGCTGGCGAAGGAAAGTACAAGTATTCCATCCCGCAGGAGCATCAGAAGCAGAACCCGATTCATAAGCTAAAGCGGGCATTGCTTGATCATTTCGAACACATTGACTTTACGGATAATCTGGTAGTTATGAAATGCTTGCCAGGCTCGGCGAATGCGATTGGTGCATTGGTCGACAACATGGAGTGGTCAGAAGTTATGGGCACGATTTGTGGTGATGATACCATTCTGATGATCTGTAGAACGAAGACGCAGAGCGGAGTAGTCGTTGAACGAATACTGGAGTTATTGAACTAAGGAGGATGAACCATGCTGCGTGAATTGTCTATTCGGAATTTAGCGGTAATCGAAGAAGTGAACGTTACTTTTCATCATGGCTTTCATGTGTTGACAGGAGAAACAGGAGCAGGCAAATCGATATTGATCGATGCCCTAAGCTTGTTGGTCGGCGGTAGAGGCTCCGCAGACATGGTGCGTTACGGTTGTGACAAAGCAGAAATGGAAGCCTTATTTGATCTTTCAAGCATACATCCCGTATGGCAGGTGCTGAATAGACTGGGTGTACATGCCGTACATGAAGAGATGCTTGTCATTAGGCGCGAGCTGTCCGCGCAAGGCAAGAGCAGCAGTCGGGTGAACGGACAGCTCGTCACAATGACGATGCTGAGAGAAATCGGAGAATGTCTCGTAAATATTCATGGGCAGCATGAGCACCAATCTTTACTGCGCTCGGAGCAGCATTTGGAATGGTTGGATTTGTTTGCAGGCGATCTGCTGATCGAGCGCAAACAAAATTACCGGACCGTATTTAGCGGATTGCAGCAGGTTAGAGCCTCGCTCCGCGATTTGGAAAATTCAACAAGACACAATGTGCAAATGCTTGATTTATACCGATTTCAGATTGAGGAAATTACGGCAGCGCAGCTTAAGGTTGATGAGGATGAATCACTAACCGAGCTAAGGCGCAAGCTAATGTATGCGGGGAAAAGAATGGATGCGGTTTCTGACGCTTACGATTTGTTGTATGGAGGCAAAGGGCTTGATATGGTTAGCAAGGCTGTCGCAAAGCTAATTGATATTCAAAGCTATGATCCCGCCAAATTGAATCCATTGCTTGAACAACTGCAGTCTGCTTTTTATCAAGCTGAGGATGCCGCATTTCAACTACGTGATTATCGGGACGGCATTGAATCCGATCCAGATCAGCTATCGCAGGTTGAAGATCGCTTAGATCTGATCAATGGATTGAAGCGCAAATATGGTGAAACCATCCCTGACATACTTGCATATTTGGACCGGACCATTATGGACCGCGACAAAATCGAAAACCGCGATCAGCTGCTTGAAGAGCTGCGTGCAGAGGAAGCGAAGCTGTACGACCAAGCATTGGTGCTGGCGCAGGAGCTGTCGCAGCTGAGGGAGCATGCAGCCGCAAAGCTGTCTGAGGCTATCGAGAACGAGCTAGGACAGCTTCAGATGCCATCGGCAAGATTTCGGGTCCAAATCGATGCAACTGTGTCTGGCAGCGGCGAAACGAAGCAAATACGGTTGCATACGAACGGAATGGATGAGGCGATCTTTATGCTCTCCACTAACCCGGGCGAGCCATTGAAGCAGCTTAGCAAGATTGCATCCGGTGGAGAAATGTCGCGTATTATGCTTGCACTGAAAAGTATTTTTGCCGAAATCGACCAAGTTCCGGTACTTATCTTTGATGAGGTGGATACCGGCGTAAGCGGACGAGCTGCCCAAGCGATCGCAGAGAAAATGTCCCAGCTTGCTCTTAAGTGCCAGGTGTTCTCCATCACCCATCTCCCTCAGGTAGCATGTATGGCCGATCACCATTATGAAATACGGAAGCAGGTTATTGGAGCGCGGACTTCGACTTCGGTCATGGAACTGCTTGAACAGGTGCGAATCGATGAATTGGCGCGCATGCTTGGCGGTGTGGAAGTGACGGAAAAAACAAGGCATCATGCACAGGAAATGCTTGATTTGGCGGTTAGACAGAAGGGGGCGTAATGGAAGCCAATTAGGGAATGTTTTTGCGGACATAAAACATGCGGGTGAGGGTAACTTAAAGGTACGCCATTGGCGACTTAACCTTTTTCGTCATGCGATGGAATTACAGGGAGCGTGAAATCATTGAACTCCAATCAAAGGAAGCGATGGTTTGGCCTAGTTCTCGTTTTCTTCATTTGCGTGATCGGAAGCTCCACTCCGTTTCAACATTTTGCCGCTATCCCGAATGAACTTCGTTTATTCTCCGGGCAACTGAAACGATTACAGTACGGAGTGCCCGTTCATGCAGAAGTAACGGTCGACCCACAGATGCTTCAGATTAACGGATCCACCAGTCATTCTTTATCTGTAAATTTGAACGAGCCAATGTCTCTTCAATCGATTCAAAGTGGTCAAACCAAAATGAAAGTGAAATTATTTGGTAAAATTCCATTCAAGACAGTAAAAGTTAATGTGGTGCCAGATTTAAGAGTAATACCAGGTGGACAGACTATTGGCGTTAAAGTAAAATCATCTGGCATTCTGGTTGTAGGACATCATCAGGTTGCTGGGGCAGACGGCATGAAGCATTCGCCTGGAGAGGCAGCGGGGCTGCGCCTAGGTGATTTAATTGTTAAGATCAATGGCGCCAATATCAATCAGGTACAGCGAGTCGCGGTCTTAAGCGAGCGAGCAGGCAACGAAAAGAAACCACTGGAAGTAACCTTCAAACGTGATGGACGAATCAATCACACATTATTAAGCCCTGTATTTGATGCGGATGATAAAGCTTGGCGTCTTGGACTTTACATTCGTGATTCCGCAGCAGGAGTAGGTACGTTAACTTTTTATGCACCAGACCAGGGCGTATACGGTGCTCTCGGRCATGTCATTACGGATATGGATACACAAACTCCTATCGATGTAGGGGAAGGCCAGATTTTACAGTCCAGCGTTACGTCTATTAACAAAAGCCAAAATGGCGAGCCGGGAGAAAAAAGAGCGCATTTCGTAAAAGAAAGCAAAATATTGGGCAATGTTGAGCGCAATACTCCTTTCGGAATATTCGGCAAAATGAATGAGGTTCCTACGCACAGCTATAGCGAGAAGTCTATCCCTGTTGCTTTTGCTGAAGATGTGAAGGAAGGGCCGGCGCAAATTTTGACTGTTGTAAATGGACAGAAGGTTGAACGTTTCGATATTGAGATCGCACATGTATCGAAGCAATCTGGGCCGGCTACAAAAGGCATGGTCATAAAAATTACAGATAAACGTTTGTTAAGCAAAACAGGAGGCATCGTTCAAGGTATGTCCGGAAGTCCGATCATACAAGACGGCAAGCTTGTTGGTGCGGTAACACATGTGTTTGTGAATGATCCTTCTTCCGGTTATGGGTGTTTTATTGAATGGATGCTTCAAGATGCCGGAGTACTCCTTAAATCTGCAAATGGTCATATTGCCGAAGCGGCTTGAAATTTGCTTTATGAAAAACGTTTGCTTTAGCTCATCTGAAGCTAAGTCAGACGTTTTTCTTTTTTATGGAGCGAAACTAAAAAACGCGCAGCAAAGGAAAAGAGCGATGAATTTTGTCGAAGAATAACGAAAGGTATCAGTACATGTAACAAATTTTTTATTATAACGAATTGACGTAAAAAAATAAAGAAAAATAATTTTCGACAGAAGGAATTCAACTTCACATGTCGAAAACTTTAAGCAGACAACTAGTGAGCGTAATCATCAATATCATTTAGAGGAGGACCACAACTTGCATAAGATCGAAGTATTATTGGCAGATGACAATCGGGAATTTACTAACCTGTTATCGGAATACATATCAGAACAAAGTGATATGAGTGTAAGTGGAGTCGCGTACAATGGAGAAGAGGTTCTAAGACATTTGGAGGAAACAAGAAAAATTCCTGATGTCCTTATCCTTGATATTATTATGCCTCATTTAGACGGACTGGGCGTGCTTGAGCGCTTGAAAGAGATTAATCTATCCCCGATGCCAAAAATCATTATGCTAACGGCATTCGGCCAAGAAAATATTACACAAAAAGCGGTACAGCTAGGTGCTTCTTATTATATTTTAAAACCATTCGATATGGATATCTTGGCGAACCGGATACGTCAGCTGGTTGGTAATCCTACCTATTCCTCAACGGGAAGCTTCACGACCAGCTCATCCTCGTTGAAATCTAATGTTGTTCCAATTGCGAAGGGTAAAAACCTGGATGCGAACATAACAAGCATTATTCATGAAATCGGAGTTCCTGCACATATCAAAGGCTATCAATATTTGCGCGAAGCGATTACGATGGTGTACAACAACATTGAAATTCTTGGAGCGATTACGAAAACGCTGTATCCCGCCATTGCCGAGAAGTTCAAAACAACACCTTCCCGTGTGGAACGTGCGATCCGCCACGCGATCGAAGTTGCATGGACGCGCGGCAACATTGACAGCATCAGTCACCTGTTTGGTTACACGATTAATATCAGTAAGTCGAAGCCAACGAATTCAGAATTCATTGCGATGGTAGCAGATAAGCTGCGAATTGAGCATAAGGTTAGCTGAGTGTAAGAGGAGGCTATTGTTAGGGTTTTTTTGAAACGAAGCTTACGATTGCAATTTGAACTTCCACGACCGAGGCAGTCATTGTCTCGGTTTTTTCTATTGCATCGATAATAATATCAACAGCCCTAAAACAAAAAAAGGCCCTCGCGAGATGCCTCAATTGTAAACGACTCTTCGGTTAATATAGACGTTGGTTCCGTATTTCTTGATTAATCCGTTTGATTCTGCTTTGATAAAGCTATGAATTTCTTTCAAGCGTTGTGTTTGTGGCTGGATTGTTTCTTTTACTTTCCCGTCTACGGTAACATCGAACACGATTTTCATATGTTCACCTCTCTTCTTAAGTTAAACTAATCTTAATGCACTTGTATTTGGCTATCATAAAAAGAAATGATTAGAATTGTAATTTTATTTGAAAATCATCATCGGAATGTTAAGGATAAGAATGGAGGCGACCCTATGCGAGCTGTGTATGCAGGGAGTTTTGATCCGATTACGTTAGGGCATGTTTCTGTAATCGAACGGGCTTTTCATTTGTTTAGCGAGGTTCATGTTATTGTAGCGAACAACCGCTCCAAGAAGCATCATTTTACGATTGATCAGAGAACGGAGCTCGTTTCACTATCTATACCCCAAGATGTGAAACTTAAAATCATTCCTTATGAGGGTATTGTGGCAGATTATATTAATAAGCATGATATTCATGTTGTAATCAGGGGCATTCGCAATGCGACAGATTTAGAATACGAGCTTCAGCTTGAGCAATATATTCGTAATACGACGATGGCTGATACGATTTATTTGTCACCCTATACGCATTACATGCAAACGAGCAGTTCACTCGTCCGGATGTTTCTGATGTCCGATAAGACAGATCTCGCCGCATCCTATATGGTGCCCAAAGCGTACATGCAGATGCTTGATTATGTGGAGTAGAAGCTGAATGCTGTCATAGTCTCTATAAAAAAACCGCCAGATCAGGAGCCATGAAAACCCGATTTGGCGGTTGAGAAACACAATATAAGTCGTGGTTAAGTTAGTTTTGCGGCTTTGGCGGGCGTGGACGTTTTTGCTTGAAGCGGGGTGCAACATAATTGCGCTTGCGGTCTCGGAAAAAAGTCCAGCCAGCAATAAAGCCTGCACCAGCAGCAAACATGACAAAGCCTAGCAAAAATTTCAGCCATTCGAAATCAGGCGTGATGGTTGAGTCTCCGAATTGAGAGAAGTAAAGGAACAATGAATCTTTCATTTTCAGAAATCCGAAGCAAGCAAGCAGTCCAGGAATAACTAACATGAGGATGGCAATAAAACGGGCCGTTATTAATTTCATAAATAGAGTTTCTCCTTATCGGTCAAAATATACAGTTAGCATTATCATACCTTTTTAAGCGCAGTGTGTCTATTTCGTAAACCAACGATGCCTCTGGCGGCAAAAACAGGTACAATAGGGAAGAATGACATGTTACAATGCGAAAGGGTGTGCCGCAAAGCATAAGCACTCCCGCTAAGTTGGCATGCAATGATGGAGGGATTGATTAGATGGCTATTCAGGTAGACGTGGCTGTGCTCGGAGGCGGACCTGGTGGATATACGGCAGCGATTCGGGCTGCACAATTAGGCAAGTCGGTAGCAATCATTGAAATGGACAAGCTCGGAGGAACCTGCTTGCATAAAGGCTGCATACCTAGTAAATCGTTACTGAGAAGCGCAGAGGTATATTCAACCTTGCTAGAGGCCAATACATATGGAATAGAAGTAGCTGAGGGAGCTGTATCCTTAGCGTTCGATAAGGTGCAGACTCGCAAGACGCAAACAGTCGAACAGTTATTCCGCGGTTTGCAAAGCTTAATGAAAAAAAATGGAATTCAAATCATACAGGGCAAAGGAAGAGTCATTGGACCTTCGATCTTCTCACCGCGCAGCGGATCGCTGGCCGTTGAGCTGCCGGATGGTGAAATGGAGTCGGTTGTTTCCACGAATCTGATTATCGCTACTGGATCTCGGCCTCGCATATTGCCTGGTTTGGAGCCAGACGGCGAATATATTATGAGCAGTGACGAAGCGCTTGTAATGGACAAGCTTCCAAGCTCCATAATCATCGTTGGCGGAGGTGTGATCGGCGTTGAATGGGCATCCATGCTCCAGGATTTCGGAGTACAGGTGACGTTGGTAGAGGCGGGTTCACGCTTGCTGCCAGGCGAGGATACGGAGGTGTCAGCCGAGCTGACAAAATTGTTTTCCAAGCGTGGCATTCGTATCTTGACGGGAGTCCAGCTTCAAACGGATCAATATAAAGGGGAAAACGGAGAAGTGTCCATCGTTGCCGCAACACCTGATGGTGATGTCGTGCTGACGGCAGAGAAGCTGCTCGTTTCCATCGGCCGTCAAGCAAACGTTGAAGGCATCGGGCTTGAAAATACGGATATTCGTACGATCAACGGTGTAATTGAAGTGAATGGCTTTGGACAGACGAGCGAGCCGCATATTTATGCGATTGGCGATGTCATCGGCGGCGTGCAGCTTGCGCATGCAGCGGCTCATGAGGGTCTGCTTGCCGCTGAGCATATAAACGGAGCGAAGCCAACAGCATTGGAAGCCCATCTTATTCCTAGATGCATCTATTCCCGTCCCGAGATCGCATCGTATGGCTTAACCGAAGACGGTGCCCGCTCGAAGGGCCATGATATTGTAACCGGTAAAATTCCGTTCCAGGCGATTGGCAAAGCACTCGTTCTTGGCGAGAAGGATGGTTTCGTCAAAGTCATTGCCGATCGGAAAACAAATGACATCGTCGGCGTCCATATGATTGGCGCTCACGCGACGGATCTTATTTCCGAGGCCGCTCTTGCCAGTGTCCTTAATGCTACGCCGTGGGAAGTTGGTCAAATGATCCATCCGCATCCTACGCTCTCAGAGGCACTTGGAGAGGCGATGCTTGCTGTAGACGGCAATGCAATTTCGTTCTAATCATAGTGGTTTTCTTTTTGAATCAATTGGAGTTATAATATATATGATCTAGTCTTAGTACCAGGTTATAATCGTGCTAAAAAAAGGAGGAACACCTTGTGACCCAATCTGCTTCTACTGGGCAAAATGTTCGTCATTTGGAATTAGGGCTTAGCGATGAGCAAGCAATTGATATGTACGCTACAATGGTGACCGCTCGTAAGTTTGATGAGCGCATGCTGCTGCTGCAGCGCGCCGGTAAAATTAACTTTCACGTTTCTGGCGTTGGCCAAGAGGTGGCACAGGTTGCCGCTGCCTTCGCGCTTGATCGAGAAAATGATTATTATTTGCCTTACTATCGTGATTACGGGTTTGTGCTGGCTGTTGGCATGACGCTGCGAGATTTGCTGTTATCGGTGTTTGCGAAAGCAGAGGATCCCAATAGCGGCGGACGCCAAATGCCAGGACACTTCGGCTCGAAGAAGCTCCGTATTGTAACGGGCTCAAGTCCAGTTACGACGCAGGTTCCGCATGCAGTAGGCATAGCGATGGCTGCCAAGATGAAAAAGAAAGAGCTCGTCACGTTTGTTACGTTCGGAGAAGGCTCCAGCAACCAAGGCGATTTCCATGAAGGGTGCAACTTTGCGGGCGTGCACAAGCTGCCGGTCATTCTCATGTGCGAGAATAACCAATATGCCATTTCGGTGCCGCTACATAAGCAATTGGCCGGAAAAGTAGCTGATCGGGCGATTGGCTATGGCTTCCCTGGCTTCCAAGTGGATGGGAATGACGCGCTTGAAGTTTTCCGCGTCGTAAAAGAAGCGCGTGAGAGGGCTATAGCAGGAGATGGCCCTACGCTGATCGAGGCTATGATGTACCGAATCTCGCCGCATTCCACCTCTGATAACGATCTGGCTTACCGATCCAAAGAAGAGGTTGATCTGCATCGCGAGAAAGACGGCATACCTAAATATAAACAATATTTGATTGATTGCGGTATTTGGAATGAAGAGCTGGAAGCGGAGCTTCAGGCTAAAATTCGCAAGCTGCTTGACGAGGCAACGGAATATGGCGACAAAGCGCCGTTCCCTACGCCGGAATCTACATTGCTGCATGTATTTGCTGGCGATGCTGAGCAAGGAGGCCGTTCATAATGCCAGTTATCGAATATATTGATGCGATTCGCCAAGCGATGAAAGAAGAGATGGAGCGAGACGAGGACGTGTTCGTGCTCGGCGAGGATGTTGGTCTTAAAGGCGGAGTTTTTACAACGACAAAAGGGCTGCAGGAGCAATTCGGCGAGCAGCGTGTGATGGATACGCCGCTAGCCGAGTCGGCGATTGCTGGAGTTGCCATTGGTGCTGCGATGTACGGAATGAAACCGATAGCTGAGATGCAGTATTCGGATTTCATGTTCCCGGCAACAAACCAAATTATTAGCGAAGCAGCGAAAATAAGGTATCGTTCCAATAATGACTGGACCTGTCCGATCGTTATTCGCGCACCGATTGGCGGCGGCATCTTTGGCGGCTTGTACCATTCGCAATGCCCGGAATCGGTATTTATCGGAACGCCGGGCCTTAAGATCGTCGCTCCTTACCGGGCTTACGATGCAAAGGGCTTGCTGAAAGCTGCTGTTCGTGATCCGGATCCGGTTCTTTTCTTTGAGAATAAAAAATGCTACAAGCTGATCTTGGGTGAAGTTCCGGATGAGGATTATATTGTCCCTATCGGGAAAGCGAACGTGCTGCGCGAAGGCGAAGATATCACCGTTATTAGCTACAGCATGCCTCTTCACTTCGTAGAGCAGGCAGCGGCAGAGCTTGCCGGTGAAGGAATTAGTGCCCACATTCTTGATTTGAGGACACTTCAGCCGCTGGACAAAGAGGGTATCCTTGAAGCGGTTCGCAAAACGGGCAAGGTGCTAATCATCCATGAGGACAACAAAACAGGTGGAGTCGGTGCCGAAGTATCTGCCATCATTGCAGAGGAGCTGCTTTATGAGCTGGATGCTCCAATCATGCGGCTCTGTGGGCCCGACGTTCCGGCAATGCCCATTAATCCTCCGGGCGAGAAGTTTTTTCTGCTCAATAAGGAAAAGGTCAAAGAAGCCATGCGGCAGCTAGCTCTTTATTAATAGAGAATAGAATATATGCTGTTTTGATACAGCGCTTGATTGTCACCGCGAAACGTATGCTGCGCCGCCGAAGGACGGCGGAAGCTGTTGACGCATGGGTCAGTAGGGAGATGTGAATGATGAAAACTATGACGGAAATCGTCGTGCCGCAGTTAGCGGAATCGCTCGTTTCGGCCACAATTGACAAATGGCTGAAGCAGCCTGGGGATTGGGTCGATGTGTATGAGCCTGTCTGTGAAATCATTACGGACAAAGTAAATGCGGAATTGCCATCTACCGTAGCCGGGAAGCTTGTTCAAATTTTGGTTGGAAAAGGCGAGACCGTTCCGGTAGGAACACCTATCTGTATCATTGAAACGGAAGGAACGGCGGATGTTGCTGTGCAAGCAGCGCCAGGAGGACACTCTGCACCTGCGGAGCGCGCTTCGGATATGGACCCTCTTGCGATCGAATCGGACGACGCGCCTATGCGCAATCGGTTCTCGCCAGCTGTTCAGCAGCTTGCTGCTGAGCATGCCATCCGTTTGTCTGACGTACAAGGTACGGGACTTGGCGGTCGTATTACTCGAAAGGATGTACTAGCATTCGTAGCTTCCGGCGCTGGCAAGTCGAATCAGCCGGTCAATGGCCCTGCTGTGGCACCTGCTCCTAGAACAGTAGACGCAGCTGCACAAGTGCGTTCCTCGGGCCTCCATTTGACAGAGACGCCGAAGTTTCCGAAAATCGAAGTCGAAGGCTCATCCAATGCGGGCCGCGGTGATAATTTCATCGACGTTACGCCGATCAGAAATACGATTGCACGTAATATGAGGCAAAGCGTAAGCGAAATCCCGCATGCATGGACGATGATTGAGGTTGACGTTACAAACCTTGTGCTGCTAAGAAATAAGCTTAAAGATGACTTCATGAAACGCGAAGGCATTAATCTCACTTATTTGGCTTTCCTGTTGAAAGCTGTTGTGAATGCCATTAAAGATGTTCCGATCATGAACTCGATGTGGGCAGTCGATAAAATTATCGTAAAACGCGATATAAATATCGCGCTTGCTGTTGGAACAGAGGATTCTGTTCTCACGCCAGTCATCAAAAACGCCGATCATAAAAACGTTGCAGGCTTGGCCAAAGAAATCGAAGAGCTGGCTCGCAAGACCAGAGAAGGCAAGCTGACGTTGTCTGATATGCAGGGCGGTACGTTTACGGTGAACAATACGGGCTCATTCGGTTCGATATTGTCTTATCCGATCATCAATTATCCGCAGGCTGCCATTCTAACGTTCGAATCCATCGTGAAGCGTCCTGTCGTTATCAACGATATGATCGCGGTGCGCTCAATGGCAAATCTTTGCCTATCACTGGATCACCGCATTCTAGATGGTGTTATTTGCGGACGCTTCCTGCAGCGTGTGAAGGACAATTTGGAGAGCTTCAATCTGGAAAGCAAATTGTATTAGAAAAGGGGAACACCATGATGGCTGAAGCGGATAACGCAATAAGCTTGAGACGGCTGGACGCCCACTATATCGGCACGCTCGAGTACGCAAACGCGTGGGAGCTGCAGAAAGCATACGTGAAGCAAATTGATCAGGGGGAGCGGGAGGAATCGCTGCTCCTTCTTCAGCATCCGCCAACGTATACGATGGGCTCAGACAAACATCCGGAGCATTTGCTCCTTGACGAGGACCAGCTGGCGGAACGAGGGATTACGCTGTTTCAGATCGACCGCGGCGGCGATATAACCTATCATGGTCCCGGTCAAATAGTAGGTTACCCGCTATTGTACTTGGATGCTGAGGGTCTGAATTTACATGGTTATTTGCGGAGCTTAGAGCAGGTCATTATTAATTGGCTTAGCGAGTATGGTATAGAAGCGGGCAGAAAACCGGAATATACAGGAGTATGGGTCGGGCATTCAAAAATCGCGGCAATCGGTGTCAAATTCAACAAGGCTCGGAAGCGGCGGGGTTTTGTTACGAGTCATGGCTTTGCGCTGAACATTAAATCAGGAATTGCCGAGGAAGGTTTCAGCGGCATCGTTCCCTGTGGCATTCAGCAATTCGGCGTGACCTCATTTAATGATTTGACGGGTTTAGAGCTGACGGTCGAGGAAGCGGCCATGCAACTGCTCCCTCATTTCGCCAAAGAGTTCAAATACGACTTAAATCTAATAGAGGAATAGCGAGCCAAGGCCGGCCACCAAAGTGGATAAAAGAAGTGCGGTTACGACTAAAATGGCAACGATTCGAATTAAACGTTGTTTGCGCATGTAAAAACCCCTTTCCTATTCATGGTTTCATTGGTTTGTGCAAGCTTGTCATATCTTCTATTGTATACGAAACTGATGAACGGAGGAAACGTTTATGATCGCAAAAGATCGTTTAGTGAAAGAATTTATGGAGTTAGTGCAAGTCGACAGCGAGACCAAGCATGAGCAGGAAATAAGCCGCGTGCTTAAACAAAAGTTTGAAGCGCTGGGCATGCAGGTCAGCGAGGATGACGCGGCAGCGAAGACGGGTCATGGAGCTGGCAACATGTTCGTAATCTGGGAAGCAGAAGGAATTGCCGCTGCTGCACCGACTATCTTCTTCACATGCCATATGGATACCGTTACACCGGGTGTTGGCATTAAACCTCAGCTTGATGAAGATGGCTACATACGGAGCGACGGCACGACGATTCTTGGGGCGGATGACAAAGCAGGCATCGCGGCGATATTCGAAGCGATTCGCGTCGTTCAGGAGCAGTCGCTGCCGCACGGCAGAATACAGTTTGTCATTACGGTTGGCGAGGAATCCGGACTTTTGGGCGCGCGTGCACTCGATGCATCGAAGCTTGAGGCGAAATTCGGATATGCGCTGGATTCAAACGGTGCAATTGGAGATATTGCCGTAGGTGCGCCTACGCAAGCGAAAGTAACGATTAAAATGTATGGACGCTCGGCACACGCTGGTGTGAATCCTGAGGATGGAATCAGTGCGATACAAGTTGCGTCTAAAGCGATTGCTAGAATGCCGCTTGGCCGTATCGATAACGAAACAACAGCCAACATTGGCCGTTTCGAGGGCGGAGGCGCAACCAATATCGTTTGCGATTATGTGAAGCTGGATGCCGAAGCAAGAAGCATCGTTCAACATAAATTGGATAACCAGATTGAAGCTATGCGCAAGGCAGTAGAGAGCGCGGCAGAAGAGTTCGGTGCACGGGGAGAACTGGAGAGTGAAATTATATATCCGGCGTATCAATACGATGATGAGGATCCCGTTGTGCAGCTTGCCAAAAAAGCGATCGTTGCCATTGGCCGTACTCCGCGTACATTCCATTCTGGCGGGGGCAGCGATGCGAATATATTTAACGGGTTAGGTATCCCGACGGTCAATTTGGCTGTCGGATATGAACATATACACACAACCAAGGAGCAAATCAAGGTTGAGGATCTGGTGAAAACGACGGAACTCGTCATTGAGATTATCAAACAAGCTGCCGAAGCAGAATAAACCATTCAGCCTAGCCTTGTGGATATGTAATCCTTACATGTCGACATCCTGTTGACGAACATGACAGAAAGCCCTTCAATCCTACAAGCTCAGTCTACGCTGAACAATGCGGATGGAGGGTTTTTGTCTGCCTATTAATAACCTTGATTAGTTTGTTTTCTCTAAGGGAGCACGTCGTACGCTAATTACGCCTGTATATTCAGACATAGGCGTACGGGATAATGTGGATGCTGAAAGCTTGCGCAGCTGATGTCTGATTTCCCAACCTTTACCCACTAAACGTAAATGATTCAACGCAATATATTGTTTCATGATATTCGCCCCTGTCGTTTTGATATAATGATAGTTATGCAGCGGCAGGACAAGTTATGCGTAGTCAACAAACACAATTAAGGGAGAGATTCAATTGGAAGAGCAACAACCGACAATGCTATGGCGTGAGGAAACGATTAGTACTGAACCTATTTTTGAAGGCAAGATGATCACATTGCAGGTGGATACAGTTACGCTGGGTGACGGCAGAACAGCGACCAGAGAAATCGTTAAGCATCCTGGAGCCGCAGCAGTTATGGCGTTGCTGGATGGAAAGCTTTTAGTCGTTGAACAGTTCCGGAAGCCACTTGAGAAGTTCCAGATTGAAATTCCAGCAGGCAAGCTGGATCCAGGAGAAGACCCATTAACAGCAGCAGCCAGGGAGCTAGAAGAGGAGACCGGATACCGTTCCGACGATCTTAAGCTTTTAAATGCTTTTTATACTTCGCCAGGCTTTGCCGACGAGAAACTATATATTTATTTCACGGATAAGGTAGAGCAAGGCGTGCAAAATCCAGACGATGACGAGGATCTCAGAGTTGAGGCAATCACGATTGAACAAGCGGAAGCTTATATTCATGAAGGTCGGATTAGCGATGCCAAAACCATATTAGCGGTTTATGCCTGGAAGCTGTACATACTGACAGGTCGGCTGTAGCCGACCTTCTTTTCTATCTATATACCCGTCATACCTCGCAATTAAGCTTCATACACTACATTAGTAAGACAACCCCTATCATTGTGTCTGATTATTTCCTTGCTTAGCCGATGAGTACAAATATTCCAAGTCAAACGCTTAACGAATGGCTTGTATTTATGGGGCGTCCAAACATGGCGCGTCTTATTAGGTGTTGCCCTCTAAGCCTTTTGCGTCAGCAAAGAAAATGTTCCTTCCATAAAGGCAGGGCTTCAATCGTGAAGGGAAGGGTGACCATAATCAAAAATCAACTTTCATTGTATGTATTCGTCTCGGTCTTGTTTGTTGTTGGCGTTATTTTTGGCGCGCTGATGGTCAATGCTTTAACCCTTGAGCAGCAGCAGGATCTTGCTCAGGATGTCAATCAATACGTAAAGCTGATGAACGGCGGAATCAGTTCAGGGGTCGCCGATTCATTTTGGGAACGATTTTTTTTCCACGGCAAATGGCTGCTATTATTATGGCTCCTAGGCATTACAGTCGTAGGCATACCAGGTGTTCTAGCCCTTAATTTTCTGAAGGGAGCTTTGGTCGGATTTTCAGTCGGAACGCTAATAAACCAGTATGCATGGAAAGGCGTGTTATTTTCACTTGTATCGGTCGCGCCTCAGAATATTATAGCCGTGCCGGCGATGGTCATCATAAGTGCGGCCGCTCTATCATTCTCCTTGTACGTCATTAAAAATAGATTGCTTGGGCAAAAGGGAGAACTAGCACCTCAGCTTGCTAATTTTACGTCTACGGCTGTGCTCATGCTGTTTCTGTTTGCAGGGGCAGCCCTATTCGAGGCATATGTTTCACCTGCTTTAATCAGCTGGGTTTCCCCGCTTCTCTCGCCCGATAACGCCACAATATGACACCAAAATGTTTGACTTTATTGCGTGTTAGCACCTATAATGAGAGGTAACGTTTCCTGAAATAGGCGCAGTCATGTGGTAGGGGGGAAATCATGGAAGCCCGGATTGATAAGATTAAACAACAGTTGCAGTCGCAGGGCTACAAGTTAACCCCGCAGCGGGAAGCAACGGTACGAGTTTTGCTAGAGAACGAGGACGACCATCTGAGCGCTGAGGATGTATTTATGCTGGTAAAGGACAAAGCGCCAGAAATTGGGCTTGCAACGGTTTATCGGACGTTGGAATTACTTAGCGAAATGCATGTTGTCGAAAAGTTGAATTTCGGCGATGGAGTAGCGCGTTACGACTTGCGTACGGACAGCAACAAGCATCATCACCATCACCTTATATGTGTACAATGTGGATCAATGGATGAGATTAAGGAAGATTGGCTTTTGCCTCTGGAAGAACGGCTAGAGCTGGAATACGGTTTTTTTGTTATCGACCATAGGCTGGATTTTCAAGGCGTATGCCGTCGGTGCAAAGAGAAAAACGATAATGCAACAAACCCAAATGAAAAACAAACGTAAACGGCTTGGCTGCCCAGCATAACTGGACGGCAAAGCCGTTTTGGCATTTATTTCGACTCAAAAATCCGATCAAGCTGCAATAAGCCTGAGCCTTGGGCTAGCGCGCCGAATCCGTTCAGCTTTGCAGCGCGGTTCTTAAGTTTCTTTTTCACCGATAACGGAGTCACTCCTGGTTTTCCGGCTAGAAGCAGCGCAGCTCCGCCAGCAACATGCGGAGAGGCCATGCTTGTGCCGGAAAGCTTCTTATATGAACCATCTAACCAAGTAGATAAGATATTTTCGCCAGGGGCGGTTATACCGATCCCAGCGCCTCTGCTGCTGAAGGTTGCGATCTTGTTGCTCTTGGTCGAGGCGGCGACTGCAATGGTCTCGGAGAATGAAGCAGGCTCGTCGATTTTGCCTGATGACTTACCGCTGTTGCCTGCCGATGCCACAACTACAATTCCACGCTTGGCTGCTTTTTTAATTGCTGTATGCAGAGTGGCGCTGCTGTCCGATCCCAAGACGCCGAAACTCATATTGATTACATCCATTTTGTTATCGATACACCAATAGATTCCCTCAATAATATCGGATACAAAGCCTTCTCCGTCTTTATTCAATGCTTTCACCGCATACAAATTCACTTCAGGCGCCGTGCCAATTACCTTTCCTCCTTTACTAACGGCTGCGACGATTCCGGCAACATGCGTGCCATGGCCATTGTCATCCGCATAGGAGCCTCCATCAATCGTGTTCACGCCGCCGGCAATTCTCAAATCCGGATGACTGGCAATTCCCGTATCGAGTACGGCTACTTTTATCGATTTTCCACGTGTAGTTTCCCATGCGTGAGGAGCTTGGATTCGGCGAATATTCCACTCAACGAGTGCTGGCGAGGTGGCAGGCGTAAGCAGAGGAACGGAGGAAAAACGAGCGCTTGCTTTCTTCTGGGGTAGGCCATGTGCTCGGATTTTCATATCTTTTTCGACTAATGCAATCAAGGGGCTTCTGGTTAATGCTTGAACAGAAACGCCCTTTCGGAAGTGGCAGCCGATAATTCGGCTATGAGGTACGGTTTTGAAAGGATTAATGCCGATCTCCCTGAGATGCTTCAGACAACGTCTATAGGACTTCGCTGATCGAAGCGTGATTAACTTGCGGAAGGTATCCTTTGAGGCATTGCATGGTGAGCAGCTTTTAAATAGGCTTTTTATTTTGGACAAAGGACTATACCCTCCTTATATGAGCATTCGCATTTTTGTAGTTTATGGAAGGAAGGGACTATCCGTATGGGTACTTGACATTTGTACACATATTTTTCGAAATAAAACAAAACATAGAAGCGATACGAAGAGCCCTGTAAAGAATGGTACGAGCTCTTTCTCGAAATGGACGATCATTCGCACACGATCTCTCATACAACATAGAAAGCAATGTTTTTTCGGCTTGAAGATCGAAAGCAAAAGGAGGAATATAGGATGATTGTAGGCGTACCGAAGGAAATCAAGCAAAGCGAGTACCGTGTTGCTTTGACTCCGGCAGGCGTGACGGTGCTTGCATCGGCGGGTCATAAAGTGATCATCGAGTCAGGCGCGGGAAGCGGGAGCGGATTTGAGGACACCGATTATTTGCGCGAGGGTGCCGAAATAGTCCCTACAGCGGCTGAGGTATGGTCTAGAGCGGAAATGATCATGAAGGTCAAGGAGCCGCTTGCCGAGGAGTTTGTTTATTTTCGCGAAGGGCTGCTGCTGTTTACTTATTTGCATTTAGCGGCAGCGCCTGAATTGACAAAGGCTCTTGTCGAAAAAGGAGTTACAGGCATCGCTTACGAGACGATCCAGCTTGGGAATGGCAGCCTGCCGCTCTTAACGCCGATGAGCGAGGTTGCAGGAAGAATGTCGGTGCAGGTTGGCGCTCAGTTTCTTGAAGCGTTTAACGGCGGGAGAGGCGTGTTATTGGGAGGCGTGCCAGGCGTGCCCCCAGCTGAAGTTGTTATTATAGGCGGTGGCATAGTCGGAACAAATGCGGCCAAAATCGCGCTTGGCATGGGTGCGCACGTAGTCATATTGGAGCGAAGCGCCGATCGCATGCGTTATTTGGACGATATATTCGGAGGTCGAGTGCGAACCTTAATGTCCGATCCATACCATATTGCCGAAGCTGTAGCTAAAGCGGATCTGCTGATTGGAGCGGTTCTCATTCCAGGAGCGCGTGCTCCGCATCTTGTCACGGAGCAAATGGTGCAGGGGATGAAAAGGGGAGCGGTCATTGTTGACGTAGCTGTCGATCAAGGGGGCTCCATTGCAACGGTTGACCGACCAACTACCCACAAGGACCCGATTTATGTGAAGCATGGCGTGGTGCATTACGCCGTTGCCAATATTCCTGGCGCTGTGCCTCGTACTTCTACGTTCGCGCTTACCAATGTGACGATTACGTATGCGCTTGAGTTGGCGAACAAAGGGATGGAAGCTGTACGACATAGCATTCCTTTGCAAAAAGGAGTAAACACGCATGCGGGCAATGTGACGTATGAGCCTGTTGCAGCTGCAGCGAATTTACCTTATGTTCCGCTTGAGAAATGGATGGATAGCTTTCCATACGAGCGTTTGAGCGATTAATGGCATATTCAGACCAGCTTTCTCATATGGTGATACGGACGAGTAACGTATCGGTATATAAAGGAGGCTGGTTTGCATGGTTTTTTCGATTCGCAATTGGACGAGCCGCGTCTTTTTCATTGTCATATTTACGCTGCTGTCTTTAGTCGTAACCGGTGGCTACCGCTGGCTTGCCGACGCCATATCTCCCGTTCATCCTTATCGGGAACCAAAAGGAGCAGCTTTAAAAGTTTTTGTTACCGATCCCGACTCGCCTGACAGCAAGGCTGCGGCCGATCGGCTGCGCTGGTTTTATTGGTATGGGGAATGACGCATGAAGCTGGCTGCAAAGATTAGATTGTCCTTTGAAGCAGGATTAATAGAGTCGAATGTTGAATATTTTTGTAGAAAAGCATGTTATGCCATGTGTCTGATGTGAAAGGAAGTCCGATGAAAGATCATTTAAATCGATATATTCACTATCTGCGTTCGGAGCGGAGATTGTCCGACAATACGCTGTCTTCTTATGAGCGCGACTTGAATCAATTCATTCATTTTATGCTTGAGAATAGTCTAGTCGAAATTTCTGAAGTGCAGCGGCATCATATTTCAAGGTATATGCACCATCTGAAGGAACAAGGAAGAAAAGCTGCTACGCTGTCGAGACATATCGTGTCGGTGCGTGCCTTTTTTCATTTTTTGGCAACACAAAGCCTTATTGTGAATAATCCTTCAATTTATTTGGAATCGCCCAAGCAAGAAAAGAAGTCGCCAAGCATACTGAGCGTTGATTTGACGAGTACGCTGCTCGAAACGCCGAATAGCGAAAGTGCCGCAGGCAAGAGAGATAAAGCGATGCTCGAGCTTATTTATGCAACGGGAATCAGAGTTTCTGAGCTGGTGGCGCTCAATGTGGAGCATGTCCATTTGCAGCTGGCTTATATTCAATGCGTGGGAACGGGGCAGAAGGAGCGTATTGTTCCCTTCGGGCGTTTAGCAGGTGAAGCCATGTCAGCGTACCTTCAACTGGGCAGAGGAGAGCTAACGACGGAACGGGAGTCAGATTCGGCGTTGTTCCTAAACCATTTAGGCACGAGATTGACAAGACAAGGATTTTGGAAGACGATAAAGAAGCACGCCAAGGAAGCGGGCATTGCGCAGGACATCACTCCACATACGCTGCGGCACTCTGTTGCGGCACATTTACTGGATAATGGGGCAGACGTACGTGCTGTTCAGGAGCTGCTCGGTCACGCTGACATTTCGACGACGCTAAAGTATACGCATGCTTCAAAGCAGCGAATAAAGGACACGTATAACCAGTCTCATCCCCGTGCATAACGAAAGCTGCTTCATGAATCAACATAGAGGAGGATGTCATACATATGAAATTTGATCGTATAGCCGTTATTGTCTTAGATAGCGTAGGGATTGGAGAGCTGCCGGATGCGGTAGATTTCGGAGATGTTGGCTCACATACGCTCGGTCATATTGCAAAGTCCGTGCCAGCTCTACAGCTGCCTCATCTCAGAGATTGGGGACTTGACCGGATCGCACCCATTCATGACTGGAAACCAGAAGGCGAAGCCGCTGCGGCGTATTATGGCAAAATGGCTGAGGTTTCGGTGGGCAAGGATACGATGACGGGACATTGGGAGCTTATGGGACTGGAAATGACCGTACCTTTTCAAACGTTCCCTGAAGGCTTCCCTCCTGAATTGCTCGGTCCGTTCGAGGAACGGACAGGCCGTAAGGTCATCGGCAACAAGCCTGCCAGCGGAACGGACATATTGGACGAGCTTGGCGCTGAGCAAATCGCAACTGGGGCATGGATTGTGTATACATCAGCGGATAGTGTTTTCCAAATTGCTGCGCATGAGGAGATTATTCCGTTAGATGAGCTTTATCGTGCATGCGAAATCGCCAGGGAGCTTACTATGGATGCCCGGTTTACAGTTGGTCGCGTAATCGCAAGGCCTTATATCGGCGAGCCTGGCGCATTCAAACGTACGCCGAACCGCCATGATTATGCGGTAAAGCCTCCTCAGCCAACCGTACTGGACGCATTGAAAAATGCGGGATACGACTCTATTGCTATTGGCAAAATCAACGACATTTTTGATGGCGAAGGAATTACCTCCTCTACCCCAACCAAAAGCAATGCAGATGGGATAGCAAAAACCATTGAACAGCTAAAGCAGCCGTTCAAAGGCTTGTTGTTTACTAATCTTGTCGATTTTGATTCGCTTTATGGGCATCGCCGCGATACCGAAGGGTATGCTGGAGCGTTGGAGGAATTCGATAAGGCGATGCCTGAGCTGACAGCACAGCTGGGTGAGCGGGATCTGCTAATCATAACTGCCGACCACGGCAATGATCCTACCCACCCAGGTACCGACCATACACGTGAATATGTACCGATTCTATTGTACAGCCCAGCTTTTCAAAAACCAGGTAAGCTGCCTGTACGCTCAACATTCTCGGATCTAGGCGCCACGATAGCGGCTAATTTCGATGTTCAAGCACCGCCTAATGGCACGAGCTTCCTTTCCTTGCTTGAAAGCAAATAAATGCTTAACGTTTTGATAAATAGGGTAATAAAGACGGGGTAACCGTCATTTTAGGAGGAACAATGATGACAACTATTACTGCTGCAGGACTAGCAGCGGCACATATTAAAGAAGCCGCTGCCTATATTCAAGGGAAAACAGAGCAGCATCCGGAAATCGGACTTATCATGGGCTCTGGTCTAGGCGTTCTCGGTGACCATTTGGAGAATGCTGTAACGATTCAATACCATGACATCCCGCACTTTCCGATCTCAACGGTTGAAGGCCATGCAGGGGAACTGTTAATTGGAACGCTTTCTGGCAGATCCGTCATTCTAATGCGCGGACGTTTCCATATGTACGAAGGCTACGGTCCAGAGCTTACCGCATTCCCGGTGCGTGTGATGAAGGCGCTTGGGGTACAATCATTGCTGGTTACGAATGCTGCCGGTGGAGTAAATACGGACTATGAGGCGGGCAACTTAATGCTCATCTCGGACCATATTAACTTTACAGGCAAAAACCCGCTCATCGGTCCCAATGACAATGAGCTGGGCGTTCGATTCCCGGATATGTCGGAAGCGTACAGCAAGCGCTTGAGAGCCGCGGCTCGTGAGATTGCAGCTACCCAGGGGTTCACGCTTCGAGAGGGCGTATATGCCGGTTTGCTAGGTCCTACGTATGAAACGCCTGCAGAAATAAGAATGCTGAGAGTTCTTGGCGCCGATGCTGTCGGAATGTCGACTGTTGCAGAAGTTATTGCTGCGCGTCATTCGGGAATCGAAGTCGTCGGAATATCCTGTATTAGCAATATGGCAGCAGGTATTTTGAATCAACCCTTGTCGCATGCGGAAGTTATGGAAACGACAGAGCGAGTCAAGTCCCAATTTTTGGGTTTGGTTAACGCGTTAATTGCTGTCATGTAATGTTTTTTGTAACACAATTGTAACAATTTCGTCGACTCATTCTGACAGTGTTTTTTTTGCGAATCGTCGTATAATGTCCATGATCAAAGAAAGATGGAGTGGACTATGGATATGGACAAGCAATTACTCACACAGATGGAGCAGTTGCGCAAAAAGATGATCGAAGCGGCTCTATTGAATGAAAGCCTTCAGCATTTGGACGTGCTTGTGCTAAGCCAATCACTTGATGAGATCATCGTCCAGGTGCAAAGGGAACGACGCGCTTTATAGCTTATTCATATTGGAATGACGATTGGAGAGAAGGATATGCGGTCGGTAGATATCATACAGAAGAAACGAGACGGTGGCGAGCTGACCGCTTCAGAGCTTACGTTTTTGATTGATGGATATTCCCGCGGCGATATTCCCGATTACCAGATGTCAGCATGGGCAATGGCTGTTTTCTTTCGTGGCATGACCGCGAAGGAAACGGCAGCTTTGACGCTTGCGATGGCTAATTCTGGGGATCAAGTCGATCTTGGTCCGATTAGCGGAATCAAAGTCGATAAGCATAGCACAGGCGGGGTTGGAGACAAAACTACGTTAATCCTGGGGCCATTGGTTGCCTCGGTAGGCGTGCCTGTTGCCAAAATGTCGGGTCGCGGTTTGGGCCATACTGGCGGCACGATAGATAAGCTGGAATCGATTGAGGGATTCCGCACGGAGCTCTCGCGCGAGAAGTTCATGTCGCAGGTCAACGATATTGGATTATCGGTTATAGGACAAAGCGGCAATCTCGCTCCTGCCGACAAAAAACTGTATGCGCTAAGGGATGTTACAGCAACTGTGGAGTCCATTCCGCTTATCGCAAGCTCTGTCATGAGCAAGAAAATCGCTGCTGGTGCTGACGCGATTGTGCTTGACGTCAAGACAGGCAGCGGAGCATTTATGAAAACCTTAGAGGATTCCGAGAAGCTCGCGAGTGCAATGGTAGAAATCGGTACGGAGGTAGGCCGGAACACGGCTGCCGTCATAAGTGATATGGATCAGCCGCTCGGCTTTGCGATCGGTAATGCTTTGGAGGTTCAGGAATCGATTGAGACTCTCAAAGGAAATGGTCCGGAGGATCTTACGGAATTGTGCCTGACACTTGGTGCTCATATGGTCATGCTCGGAGGGAAGTCGGATTCTGTTCAATCTGCAAAGGAGCTTCTCCGTGAGCAGATCAGGAACGGAGCAGCCTTGGAGAAATTCAAATCGTTCATCGCGGCTCAAGGCGGCGATGCTTCTATAGCAGATGATCCAGCACGGTTGCCGCAAGCTCCTGTTATCGTTGAGGTTACATCTGAGCATTCTGGTTTCGTAAGTGCAATCGAAGCGGAGCAGCTCGGGCTGGCAGCGATGATTCTAGGCGCTGGAAGGGCAACGAAGGATGCTGAGATTGATTACGCAGTCGGAGTAACTCTTCGCAAAAAAGTTGGCGATTCTGTAAATGCCGGAGATACGCTAGCTTTGCTGCATGTGCGTGAAGCAAATGATACAGCTAAGGAAGTCGCGGTCAAGGTGAGAGCAGCCTATACGATCACAGAGACAAAGCCTGAGCCTCGTGCGTTGTTGTTATCCGTTATTACTGCACAAGGTGTACAGAGATACTAGCAATAAAATAAAATAAAATGCATGAATGAAAATCCGTTCTCCCTAGTGGAGAGCGGATTTTTTTGAAATATAGGAAAATATATTTTTAGGCTATACATTCTCTGTAGTTCTCGTAATGAAACGCGCCGAGCCGACAAAGGACTTCGCTAGCCGTTTCACCTTACTATACAAATCATTCTATCGATTTGGAATAATTTCCAGCTTACAAGTCAACACTGAGAAGAGAAAGCTAAGCGATTTGTGTCGCAATTGTCGCATGCAGCACGATTATTATGCGAGTGCTCACGATACAAGCTCACAGCATAACACTTTTCAGGAGGAGATCCAGTTGAAAAACCGTTCTATGAAGCTATGTATACTTATTCTTGCATTCGCCCTTGCGATGCCCGCTGCAGCCTTTGCTGCAGTCGAGCCTACGCCTCCGCCAGGCCCAGCGCCGTCCAATCAAGCGCCGAGCGCTAACTTAGCGCAGTCCGCAAGATCTGCCATTTTGATGGATGCGGATAGCGGCACAGTCATATACGAGAAGAACAGCCATGACAAGCTGCCGCCAGCAAGCATTACAAAGGTCATGACACTGCTTCTGATCATGGAGGCGCTGGATGACGGGAAGATAAAACTATCGGACAAGGTTCAAACTAGCGAATACGCCGCTTCGATGGGAGGCTCGCAAATCTTCCTTGAACCGGGAGAAGAAATGACCGTTGACGACATGATTAAAGGAATTGCACTAGCCTCAGGCAATGATGCGTCTGTGGCAATGGCAGAGAAGCTGGCAGGTACGGAGCAGCAATTTGTCGCGATGATGAATGAACGGGCACAGCAGCTCGGCATGAATGACACTCAATTTTCGAATCCGAACGGATTGCCCGTTGCTAACCATTTCTCATCGGCGCATGATATTGCGGTTATGTCACGGGAGCTTCTGAAGCATTCCGAGGTGACCAAATATACGGGGCTTTACCAGGATTATTTGCGGAAAACATCCGAGAAGCCCTTCTGGCTTGTTAACACGAATAAGCTTGTCCGTTTCTATAATGGGGCAGACGGCTTGAAAACTGGTTTTACCAGTGAAGCGAAATATTGTTTGTCCGCGACAGCTAAACGGGATGGCATGCGCGTTATCGCCGTGGTCATGGGTGAGCCGGACACTAAAACCCGAAATGCCGAAGTATCACAAATGTTCGATTATTCGTTTGCCCAATATATGAACCACTCGATAATAAAAGAAGGCGAGTCGATGGGAACGCTGCAGATTGAAAAGGGCACCGCTCCGGAGCTGCCGCTCGTTGCGAAGCATACATACAGCGTGCTTCTGAAAAAAGGCAGCCAAACGAAGGATATCCGTTATGAATTGAAAATCGATGGACCAGTAAAAGCACCAGTACAGATTGGACAACCGATTGGTAAGCTAGTGGTCTACCAAGGAAACCAGGTTCTCAAAGAATTCGATGTAGATGCTCCGTTGTCCGTGGAACGCGCGGGCTGGTGGAAATTGCTGAAGCGCTCTTTCTCCGGGTTGTTTGCATAAACCCGCTCGTATTTTGTCAGCTGTTAGCGGTATGCTTCTAGTTTTGTCGTCATGCAGGAATAACATCTCCATTTGGAGAATTGCTAGTTCTATCTCGGCATGTGCAGCACCTCTGATTCTGACTCACCGCAGGTCGGTCGGCAATGCACGGTGAAATGTAAGGAAGGGATACAAGGTTTGGTTTATTCTTTCTTATGTTTGAAAAAACCTAGAGGAGATGAACAGCATAATGAGTCTGCAAGCTGAATTGGAGCAATACCGCAATGTGCTGATCGTAAGGCTTCGAGGCGAGCTGGATCACCATACAGCCGATGTCGTGCGCTATAAGATGGAAGAGGCTATTCTGCGCGGCAGCAGCGAGCATGTCATTCTCAGCTTGAAGGAGCTGCAATTTATGGACAGCTCCGGCCTTGGCGTTATTCTGGGAAGATACAAGCAAGTGAAGAGCAAAGGCGGGAAAATGGTCGTTTGCGACGTAAATCCGAATGTTCACCGCTTGTTCGAAATGTCAGGCTTATTCAAAATTTTGACGATTCATGATAATGAGCGAAATGCAATTTCCAGTTTGGAGGTGGTGTCATGAACGGATCCAATGAGATGACGCTTTCCTTCAGCGCCCGATCGGAGAATGAAGCTTTCGCGCGTATCGCGGTTGCTGCATTCGTCTCACAGCTCGATCCGACGCTCGAGGAGTTGAACGACTTGAAGACTGCGGTTTCCGAGGCGGTTACGAATGCGATTATTCACGGCTACGAAAATGATCCAACCTGTGAGGTCACAATCGAGGCTAGAATCGAAGGCGATTCTGTTTCGCTTACCATCTCTGACAGCGGTCGCGGCATTGAGGATTTGGAGCTTGCTCGCCAGCCGCTATATACATCGAAGCCCGAGCTTGAGCGCTCTGGAATGGGCTTCACGATCATGGAAAATTTCATGGACCGATTTGTAGTATCGAGCCGCATTGACGGCGGAACGCGAGTAGCCATGTTGAAACGAATTGAATCGAAAAAAGCGCTTTACAATTAGCGTATAGGGGTTGAACCTCATGGATGTCAATCTAAAACAGACGGCCCAGCCATACCTGGACGACGCGGAAGTAAAGCGGCTTATTGCGTTAAGTCAAAGCGGGGATACGCTTGCAAGGGATACACTCGTACATTGCAATATCCGGCTCGTTTGGTCAGTCGTGCAGCGGTTCATCAATCGTGGTTATGAGCCCGAGGATTTGTTCCAGATCGGCTGCATCGGATTGCTGAAGTCGGTCGATAAATTCGACTTGTCTTATGATGTGAAGTTTTCCACCTATGCGGTGCCCATGATTATTGGGGAGATCCAGCGCTTTTTACGGGACGACGGTACGCTAAAGGTGAGCAGATCGCTGAAGGAAACGGCCAATAAGGTGCGTAAAATGAAGGATGAGCTCTCCAAAACATTGGGCCGCTTGCCGACGATCAGCGAGGTGGCAGAGCGCCTCGGCATTACGCCAGAGGAAGTCGTATTCGCTCAAGAAGCGAACAAGCCGCCGACATCGATCCACGAAACGGTTTTTGAGAATGATGGCGATCCCATCACTTTAATGGATCAGATCGCGGATGAGTCTCAGGATCGGTGGTTCGATAAGCTGGCGCTCGTAGAAGCCATAGAGGGCCTCAGCGAACGCGAGCGATTAATTGTATACCTGCGCTATTACCGTGACAAAACGCAATCCGAGGTTGCCAGCAGGCTGGGGATTTCACAAGTACAGGTATCCCGGCTCGAGAAAAAGATATTGCAGTCAATCAGAGACCAGATCGCCTTATAGGCGATTTGGTCTTTCTATTTTTTACCTCGTTTTGCATGAGTATCCGAATCGACCTTATCTCATACTAAAAGGGAAACATCCACCAAAGTTTATGCAGAAGGGAAGATGACAGATGGCAATACCTAACCATTCGGTCCTCTATCTGCGTCTTAAAAAACGAATTTACACGAAACCGAACCAACGGGTCACGTTAGGCCAAGCGGCAAGGCTGTTGGCTAAAGATGAAGCACTCGAAGAGAAATTAAAGGCACTCGTGCTGTACGAGCATAAAAAGGCAGACGGCAACCGAGTCGTCATCGATCTGCTTCAAATCGTCAAAGCCATTCGTGAAAGCGAGCCCGGTCTGACTGTAGAGGCCTACGGAGATCCTCAAGTCTTAGTGATGGTAGCAGAGAAGCCTGTCAAACCGCGAATTCCTGTGCTTATTTTTGCTTGGCTTCTATTGTTCTTTGGAGCGGGCCTTGCCATTATGAATTTCCATACGGACGTCAGCATGAAGGAGGTTCATATTCGCATCGTTGAGCTAATAACAGGGAAGCGCACGGAACACCCGCTTTGGTTCCAAATCCCTTACTCGCTTGGAATAGGGCTAGGAATGGTTTTGTTCTTCAACCACCTCTTCCGCAAAAGATTCAATGAGGAGCCAAATCCGCTTGAAGTAGAGCTTTATATGTATCAAGAAAATGTGAATGCCTATGTCATTGCCGATGAGATGCGAAAAAAATCCGATTACGACCAGACAAATGGGAATCAGGATGATTAGCATCGGCTCCACGATTTTCGTTGTTCTGCTGGGCTTAGCGGGTGGTCTTGCAGTCGGAAGCGGATTGGTCGCCTTATTGATTGTATTGGATCTTATTCCAAGGCTTGCACAGGTTGCGAATGCATACCGCATGTCCATATGGTTCGAGACGGCAGTTATTTGCGGCTCCCTTTACTGGACGTTCGCTGACTTCATGAACTGGAAGCTTTCCATGCCTTCCGGCATTTTACTGAGCGGGGCAGGACTAATTGACGGCATGTTCGTCGGCATGCTGGCCGCTGCTTTGACTGAGGTCATGAATGTGCTTCCGATTCTCGCCAAAAGAATGAATTTATCTTCTTACATGGTCGCGCTAGTAATGGCCATGGTGCTAGGGAAAACGTTGGGCTCATTGTTCGATTGGCTTGTGTTTCAGTGGTAATTCATAATAAACGAGGTGAAGGTACATGAAGGATAACGAACATAACGAGCATAATGACTCTCATGGACATCAAGGCAAAGATAGGAACTGGGTTCCGATCATGATGGACATTCCAGAGGAACAGCAGCGTGAAGAATCACGCAGTCGGCAGGGCGCAGCCGGTACTGTTCAAACACGGAATCATAAGAAGACAGAGGGCTCAGTCGCGGATTCGAAAGGCAAGGAAGATATTGTTCCGATTCCTACTGATTTAGATGAGGTTTTGTCGCGTCTGGAAAACGAAATCGGTTATAAAACGAGCTTTGACGTGGTCGTAAGGGAGATGACCTTCGGGGATCGTCGCACAGCTATGCTATGTATGAACGGTCTAGTCAAGGATACGCTGCTTACGGAAGTGCTCAAACGATTAACCTTTTTGCAGCCAGAGGATTTGTCTGTGCATGCCTTTCATTCCTTTCTAGATCTATATGTACCAGCAGCACAGGCTACAAAAGAGGATAATTGGAACAGCATGCTGACAGGAGTCCTCTCCGGCGGTACTGCTTTGTTTATCGACGGCGAATCGAGTGTCGTCATGATTGACGCGAAGGCTTTTCCTGCACGCGGACCGGAGGAGCCATCGCTAGAGAAGGTTGTCCGCGGCAGCAGGGACGGATTCGTGGAAACGTTGATGGTCAATGTATCGCTTGTGAGAAGGCGGCTCCGCGATCCTCAGCTGCGTTATGAAATCGTTAGAGTAGGAGAGAGGACGCAAACGGATGTATGCATCGCTTACATTGACGACATTGTGGATAAAGAGCTGCTGAAATCGATTAAGGACAAGATTGCGATGGTGAAGATTGACGGTTTGCCGCTTGCAGACAAACAGCTGGAGGAGTCAACCGTGAAGCGGGGGTGGAACCCCTTTCCGCTCGTACGATATTCGGAGAGGCCTGATACAGTTGCTGCGCATCTATTGGAAGGCTACGTGGCTGTATTCGTGGATACCTCGCCAAGCGTGATGACTCTGCCGACAACCTATTCGGATTTAATGCAGCATGCCGAAGAGAATAGGCAAACACCGTTTATCGGTACGTATTTGCGCTGGGTCAGATTTATCGGGATATTCGCCTCTTTATTTATGCTTCCGCTTTGGCTGCTGTTCGTTATGCATCCGGAATTGAAGCCACCGGCACTTGAGTTTTTAGGCCCTAATAAAACGGCGAAGCTGCCGCTTGTCGTACAGTTTCTGTTGGCAGAAATCGGAGTTGACCTCCTGAGGATGGCATCGGTACATACCCCAACGTCGCTGGCGACGGCCATGTCGCTCGTAGCCGCCATTCTAATCGGCGATATTGCCGTGCAGACGGGTATCTTTGTGAATGAAGTAATCCTTTATATGGCTGTTGCCGCCATAGGTATGTTTGCAACGCCAAGCTATGAGCTTGGTCTAGCGAATCGTATCGTTCGGCTGGTGCTCATCGTTGCGGTGGCCGCCTTCAGTGTGCCTGGCTTCGTTATTGCAACGACAGCCATTATCATTCTGCTCACGATGGAGCGTTCCTTCAATCGTCCGTACATGTGGCCATTTATTCCGTTTGATCTAAGAGCGATGTGGAGTATTATCGTACGGCAGCCTGTCTTGTACAATCGCACGCGTCCCAACAATCTGAGACCGCAGCAGCGAGACAAGATGCCGAAGACGGAGTGAATTCATAAAATGCAAATGAAATGTGGATTTATCCATTTCGCATGGCGGGTAGATTGCGTTATACTTGTGCTATTGATGCAAATTCTATCCGTTCTATCTGCAAGCAGATAGAAGAAAGCTGAGGGGAAATTATGTACCTGCATGGGACTAGTAAAATTAACACTCAAGGACATTTGGAAATTGGCGGCTGCGATGTAGCTGATTTGGCTGCACAGTTTGGTACGCCACTTTATATTGTGGACGAGGCTCTTGTTCGTCAGCGTGCAATTGAATATGTCGAGGCTTTCAAAGCTTCAGGGCTGAGATTCCAAGTGGCTTACGCGAGCAAAGCGTTTAGCGTAATGGCAATGTGCGCAATCGCAGAGCAAGAAGGACTGTCGCTTGACGTTGTATCTGATGGAGAGCTTTATACGGCTATGCAAGCGGGTTTCCCGGCTGAGCGCATTCATTTCCACGGCAACAATAAGACGCCTGAGGAAATCAATATGGCGCTTGATGCAGGAATCGGCTGCTTCGTGGTTGACAACTTCATGGAGCTGCAGCTGTTGAACGCGCTTGCGGGCGATAAAGGCAAAAAAGTCAACATCCTGCTTCGTATTACGCCAGGCGTTGAAGCACATACGCATGATTACATTTCTACTGGCCAACAAGATTCCAAATTCGGCTTCGATCTCGGAAATGGAGCTGCGAAACAAGCAATTCAAGAAGCGCTTGCTTTGCCAAACCTTATCATTCTAGGCGTCCATTCACATATCGGTTCACAAATCTTCGAGGTAGAAGGTTTCCGTATGGCTGTGGATAAAGTAGCTGATTTCGCGGTTGCAATTCGCAATGAGCTTGACCTTACCTTTAAAGTAATCAATCTTGGCGGAGGTTTCGGCATCCGTTATGTAGAAGGCGACACTCCGCTTCCGATCTGCGAATATGTAGCTGCTATCACAGGCGCTATAATTACGAATTTCACGAATGCGGAATTCCCGCTGCCTGAGATTTGGGTAGAGCCGGGCCGCAGCATGGTTGGCGATGCTGGAACAACCTTGTACACAGTCGGAACAAGCAAAAACATTCCGGGCGTTCGTAAATACATTGCAGTAGACGGCGGTATGACGGACAACCCCCGCCCAGCTCTTTACCAATCCAAATATGAAGCTGTGCTTGCTAATCGCGCGAACGATGCGGTTGAAGAAACGGTTTCCATTGCGGGCAAATGCTGTGAGAGCGGCGACATGCTGATCTGGGATTTGGAATTGCCGAAAGCTGAAAACGGCGATCTGCTTGCTGTTTTCTGTACGGGTGCTTATAATTATGCAATGGCGAGCAACTATAACCGCATTCGTCGTCCGGCTGTTGTTTTCGTTAAAGACGGCCAGGCAGACCTTGCTGTTAAACGGGAATCGCTAGAAAATATCGTATGTAATGATGTCATTCCGGCAAGACTTCAAAAATCACCGCTTGCGAAATAAGGGCGAAATTGGTAACGTAGTCTTATCTGGATAAAAGAAAGGTAGATGCAGCAATGGCAAAACAAGCAAAAATCACACTAGCAAACGGCGGAGAGGTTCTTATCGATCTATTCGATCAAGACGCGCCGAACACTGTAGCAAACTTCGAGAAGCTTGCTAACGACGGTTTCTACAACGGTCTTACATTCCACCGTGTTATTCCTGGCTTCGTCGCTCAAGGCGGTTGCCCGAACGGGACAGGGACAGGCGGACCTGGCTACCAAATCGATTGTGAAATCAACCCGAATAAACATGAGCGCGGTACGCTTGCTATGGCCCATGCCGGCCGTAACACAGGCGGCAGCCAGTTCTATATCGGCTATGCGCCACAGCCGCATTTGGATGGTGGACATACTGTTTTCGGTAAGGTTTCTAAAGGTATGGAGTTTGTTGATGCGTTCAAAGGCGGAGACAAAATGGAAAAGGTTGAAGTTGAATCAATTTAGTGTTAATATACTAACTATAATTATGTAAGTGCAGCTTTCCTTCGGGGTCAGGTGAAATTCCTAACCGGCGGTGATCGGGCAAGCATAGAGGGATCGGATAACCGAACCTCTATGCTGTCCGTCAGTCCGTGACCCGGGCTAACGGTTTGTCTGTCGTCCTTATGGACGGTGGCAGCGAATTAGAACGGTGGACCTGGTGTAAATCCGGGACCGACAGTACAGTCTGGATGGGAGAAGGGGATGCTTCGACAGCTATAACAATCCGTTTATTTGCGTGTGTGCTTTATTTCACATGTGAACTAGGCTTGTTTCTTTAGCGTATTTTACAAACCGAAATTGCATGAGATGCAAATTGGATTAGTCGGGACCTAAAACCGACAACGCCGATCGGTTTTGTCGTAGTTACCTATTTTTATCTTTCATCACCCCTTCGGATTGATTGCCGATAGGGGTGTTTTTTGTTGTTGGACATTTTAAATGATGAGTATTATATGGGGTTAGCGCTCGATATGGCAGCCAAAGCTTCCGGTCAGACTGGCATTAATCCAGTCGTAGGCTGCGTCGTCGTCAAAGATGGGCGAATCATCGGAATCGGAACGCATCTTAAGCGGGGTACCGGTCATGCAGAGGTTCATGCTTTGCAAATGGCTGGTGCCGAGGCTGAAGGCGCGACCGTTTACGTTACGCTTGAGCCATGCAGCCATTTTGGCAAAACGCCTCCTTGCTGTGAGCGTATTATCGATGCGAAAGCAGCGAGAGTTGTCGTTGCCAGCGGCGATCCCAATCCCGAGGTGTCCGGTAAAGGCATCGCAAGGCTGCGGGAAGAAGGTATTGCAGTTACAGTAGGCGTACTCGAACAACGCTCTCAGCAATTAAATGAAAAATTCAATAAATACATTACATCTAGAATGCCATTCGTAACGTTAAAAACGGCCAGCACCCTTGATGGCAAGATCGCTTCCAGCACGGGCGACAGCCGCTGGGTAACCGGCGCGATTGCCCGTGAGCAGGTGCACACGCTCCGTCATCAGCATGAGGCGATCATGGTTGGCATTGGAACGGTTCTTGCAGACGATCCGCTGCTGAACACGAGAGCTGCTGTTCCCGCTCTTAATCCGGTTAGAATCATCGTAGACTCAAAGCTACGATTGCCGTTGACTGCGAGGGTCGTCGTTGACCGAACGGTTCGGACGATCGTAATGACTTCCAGTCAAGCTAGTGAGGAACGGCGGCGTGAGCTGGAAGCAGCGGGCATCGAGGTTATTGTCTGTGGTTCTGGTGAGAAGGTCGATTTGGTTGATGGCATGGCGAAGCTTGGCGCGCTTGAAATTGGTTCGATCCTGCTGGAAGGCGGAGGTCAGTTGAACGGAGCAATGCTCGAAGCAGGCCTTATCGATAAAATCATTCTATATTATGCAACCAAAATCATCGGCGGCCTGCATGCACCTGGCACGTTCACGTTTCCAGGGTATGAGAAAATGGCGGATGCCGTACAACTCGAGCGTGTCAGCGTTGATATGGCAGGAGAGGACATATGTGTGTCCGGTTATCCAGTTTATTAACCTGATGCACGGAGTATAACGATGCTTACGAAGTAGGTTTGTTACCCGCAAACCTAAGTTGATGCTTACGGAGTAGGTTTGCTACCGCAAACCTTTAAGGAGGAAGCCCATGTTTACCGGATTAGTGGAAGAAGTGGGGAAAATGAAAGGAATCGCTAAGCAGGGCGAAGCGATGCGTATCGTCGTTGGCGCAGACCGCGTCACCGATGGCGTTATGCTCGGTGACAGCATCTCAGTCAATGGCGTATGCTTGACAGTCACGGCCTTTGACCGGTTTTCATTTTCGGCGGATGTGATGCCTGAGACTTATCGAAAGTCGAATCTTCATGAGCTGCGGGCAGGAGAACGAGTGAATTTAGAGCGTGCCATGCTGGCAGGCGGGAGATTTGGCGGGCATATTGTTCAAGGGCATGTGGACAGCACTGGGAAAATCATGAAACGCCACTCGGATGCTAACGCTGTCGTGTATCACATTCATCTGGATGACGCGGATATGCTGCGCTATGTTATTCCAAAAGGGTCCATAACCATCGACGGCATAAGCCTTACCGTGGTGGATACAAGTGCGCATTCCTTTTCCGTTTCGATTATACCGCACACGCTTGGAGAAACAGCGTTGCAGCAAAAGCATGCTGGGGATACGGTTAACATTGAATGCGACGTCATTGGGAAATACGTTGACCATCTGCTGAATTTCAAAAAGCCTGAGAACATAAGAGCAGAATCCAAGCTGAGCACCTCATTCCTGATGGAAAATGGTTTTTTATAGGCCTTATGCCAGCAGGTGAGCAAAGCTTTGAACATGTATACAAGCATAATAGTCACAAAGGAGGGAATTCCATATGGAGCATATAGAGAACAATCCATTTGATAAAATCGAAGACGCGTTAGAGGATCTTAAGCAAGGCAAGCCGATCATTGTCGTTGATGACGAGGATCGCGAGAATGAAGGCGATTTGATCGCTTTGGCGGACCGTACGACGCCCGAGGTTATTAATTTCATGATTACAGAGGCTAGAGGCCTTGTGTGTGTTCCTATTACTCAGGAGCGTGCAGAGCAGCTGGATTTGCCGCCTATGGTTACGCATAACACGGATTACCATGGTACGGCTTTCACGGTATCCGTCGATTTCGTAGGAACGACGACAGGAATCTCAGCCTATGAACGATCACAAACGGTGAAGGCGCTTATCGATCCGTCGACCAAAGCTTCTGATTTCCGCAGGCCTGGCCATATTTTTCCTTTGATTGCGAAATCAGGAGGCGTGCTGCGCCGTGCTGGGCATACAGAGGCAGCAATCGATCTTGCCATTATGTGCGGCTCTGAGCCGGCAGGTGCGATTTGCGAAATTATCAATGAAGACGGAACGATGGCTCGGCTGCCTGATTTGCTGGTTTTCAAAGAAAAACACAATCTAAAGCTCATTACGATTCAAGAGCTGATCCAATATCGCAATGCGAAGGAAAAACTGGTTGAACGTGCAGTCGACGTCAAGCTTCCTACTGATTTCGGAACATTCCGCGCGATCGCCTATACGAATTTCGTTGATAATAAAGAGCATATTGCGCTTGTTAAAGGCGAGATCGATTCGGAGGTTCCGCTGCTAGTGAGGGTGCATTCCGAATGCTTGACTGGGGATGTATTCCATTCCCATCGTTGTGACTGCGGACCACAGCTGGAGGCTGCGCTTAGGCAGATCGAGGAAGCAGGCAGCGGCGTACTTCTCTATATGCGCCAAGAGGGAAGAGGGATCGGTCTTATCAACAAGCTGAAGGCTTACGAGCTTCAAGAGCAGGGTCTTGATACGGTAGATGCAAATTTAAAGCTTGGCTTTCCGGCCGATTTGCGCGATTATGGAATAGGCGCGCAAATTCTGAAGGATCTTGGCGTCCGTCAGATGCGGTTGATGACCAACAATCCGCGCAAGATCAAAGGTCTTGAGGGCTATGGCCTCGAGGTAGTGGAACGCGTGCCGATTCAGATGGAAACGAAGGAAGACAACAAAAGCTACTTGAGAACGAAGAAATCCAAGCTGGGACATTTGCTCAGCTTTGAAGATATTGACTACATCATTTAAATTAACGACTACATCATTTAAAATAACGAGAGGAAGATGACAAATGACACGAATTTATGAGGGACATTTAGTATCAGAAGGTTTAAAATACGGAGTAGTAGTAGGACGTTTCAATGAGTTTATTTCGAGCAAGCTGCTTGGAGGCGCACTTGACGCATTCAAACGACATGGCGCACAGGATTCCGACGTTGAGGTTGCTTGGGTTCCAGGCGCGTTCGAAATTCCGCTAATCGCTCAAAAAATGGCCGAAAGCGGCAAATATGATGCGGTTATAACGCTTGGTGCGGTTATTCGCGGTTCAACTCCGCATTTTGATTTTGTTTGCAACGAGGCGGCAAAAGGTGTTGCTGCGATTGCGCTGAAAACAGGCGTGCCTACCATATTCGGCGTGCTCACGGTGGATTCGATTGAGCAAGCGATCGAGCGTGCCGGAACGAAGGCGGGCAACAAAGGGTACGAAGCAGCTGCCAGTGCAATTGAAATGGCGAATTTGACTAAGCAATTGCAAGGCTAAGCAGCGAAGATAAGGCTAGGCGGGAGGAAATGTAAGTGTCGGTGCTTTATAAGCTGGATTCTTTTGAGGGGCCGCTTGATCTATTGCTTCACTTGATCGACAAAGCCGAGATCGATATCCATGAAGTATCTATCAGCGAGATAACGATTCAATATATGGATTACTTGCATGCGATGAAGGAGCTGGAGCTGGAGGTAACGAGTGAATTTCTAGTGATGGCGGCTACTCTCTTGGCGATAAAAAGCAAGCAGCTTCTTCCGAAGCCGCCCGTATTTGAGGATGATTACGAGGATTGGCCCGATGACGGACTCGATCCGAGAGACGAGCTCATTCAGAAGCTCGTGGAATATCGAAAGTTCAAGCAAATTGCCGAGCAGCTGCGCGAGAAGGAAGTCGAGCGCAGCCTCGTCTATTCGCGTGAGCCGGAGGATATGTCGCCTTTTATGAAGGAAGAAAAGGTGAATCCGGTAGAAGGCGTACATCTCTCTGACTTAATTTCGGCTTTTCAGAAGGCGCTGCGCCGGGCAGCAAGGCGGAATGTCGTATCAACGATTCAACGGGATGAGATTTCGGTCAAGGATCGGATTCGGGATATCGTTGATGTGCTGAAGCAGTTTGAAACGGTTCGTTTTTCTCGGCTCATTCGTGAAAATATGGACAGGCATGAAATCGTAGTCACTTTTCTCGCGATTCTGGAGCTGATGAAGATGAAGCATATTCGTTGCTTTCAACACCAGCTCTTTGACGACATCGTTATTCATTGGAGAGGAGAGTCGTCGCAAATTGGATTATCAGAAGTTGAAGACGATTATTGAGGGTCTGCTTTTCATGGCAGGCGATGAAGGCTTGACTAAACGGCAGTTGGCGGATATTTTGGAGCTGGATGCCGATCTTGCGTCGGATCTCGTGTATGATTTGCAGCGGGATCTGGAGCGCGAGGGCCGCGGCATCCAGATTGCGGAGGTTGCGGCGTCCTATCGGTTAACTACACATTTGGAGCATGCGCCTTACTTTGAGCGGATGGCCTATACGCCAACTCGTTCACAGCTGTCGCAGGCTGCGCTCGAGACGCTTTCCATCGTTGCTTATCGCCAGCCTATTACGAGAATTTCAATTGAAGAGATTCGCGGAGTAAAGAGCGACCGTGCGATACAATCGCTCGTCTCCAAGGATTTAATTGAAGAAGTAGGCCGAGCAGAACAAATCGGACGACCGATATTATATGGAACAACGAAATCATTTCTAGATTATTTCGGATTACCCTCCATTAAAGAACTGCCGGAACCTGGTAATGTCGATATCGACGATGCGTTAGAGGAGCAGACTCAGCTGTTATTCGAGCGTTTGGACGGCAAGCAAATGACAATTGAAGAAATTAAAGAATGAGATTTGGCCGCCGGGTCATACTATATTCAACCCATATTAGGGAAACGGAGGAAGCATCATGATGCTCAGTTACCCTTACGGTTGGATGACGGCGGCCAGTCTCTTTTTTTTGCTTATTTTAATAATGGTACTAAGCTCTCAAGTTGTCATTAAAGGACATTTGCGGAGATTTGGGCATAATGATGACGCTGAAGTGAACATAAAAGCACTTTTTGGAATCATTCGTTATACCTTGAAAGTGCCGATTATTCAGTTTACCGGTACATCGGTCCAACTAAAGGAAGAGGTCTCGAAATCGAGCGCAGGCATCAATACGTGGAAAGAGTTTAACGAGGATATTGATGCGGATAAGGTAGTTTCTGGGATCGATAAGTTTAAACGGCTACTGCAAATGACGCGCAATCTGACGGGCTGGGCTAGAAAAACACTGACGAAGGTTCGCCTATTGGAGTGGAAGTGGCATACCTCGGTAGGCACAGGCGATGCGATGTGGACAGCGATGTCAACGGGATTGGTGTGGTCCGTAAAAACTTCGATCGTCGGGTTGATATCCCAGATGGTAAAGCTGCAAGCAGAGCCTCAAATGAATGTGCAGCCCATTTATCAACGAACCGCTTTCACCACCGAGTGGTCATGCATAGCACAAATCCGCTTCGGTTATGCTATTCTTGCCGGACTTCAGCTTTTGGTTCGGATGAGGAAGATGAAAGGAGGCGTCAAAGCATGGCAGAACATCCTATTCAAGGCTTAATGCAAACCGCAATGGAAAATATTAAAGAAATGGTTGACGTCAATACGATTGTTGGCGACCCTGTTCAAACGCCGGACGGAAGCATCATTATGCCGATCTCAAAGGTTGGCTTCGGATTTGTAGCAGGAGGCAGCGATATAAGGCTGGATGACGTCGATCATAAAAACCAATCCGATGCGCAGCATGCTTCAGTTGCAATGCCATTCGGCGGGGGAAGCGGGGGCGGCGTATCCATAACGCCAATCGCCTTTCTCGTGGTTGGCACGCATGGCGTGAAAATTGTACCGCTCGACAATCAAACGCATTTGATGGAGCGTGTTATCGATTCAGCTCCGCATGTGTTTGATAAGCTGCAATCCATGATGAAACAGCCGTCCAGCACTGCTGCATATGTTGATCCGTCACCCAACGTAATTAGCGCACACGTGGACGCTAACGATCACCTCTTATGACATAACTGCCCGAGAGGGCAGTTTTTCATTTTTTGTTGGCTGTTTTCGTCTAGAGCAAGATGTACAAGCATATACTGAAAGAGACACAGGCTTTATCAACTATCGCAAGGAGAGGGGCAAGAACGAACATGCATGTCGGCAATATGCGGAAAATCGTTGCGCTTTGGCTTATGCTTGCTTTGCTGATTGGGACAAGCAGTCTCGAGAAGGCGATTGCAAATCCGAGCGCGCTCTACACGAATGCCAAGGGCTCGGCATTGATTGATGTAGAGAGCGGCCGTTTAATCTACAGCAGCAACGGCGATACCTCAATGCGCATTGCAAGCTTAACTAAAATTATGACAGCTATTGTAGCTATTGATAATGGTAAGCTGACCGACATGGTGAAAACCAGCAAGCGTGCGGTTGGCAAAGAAGGATCTTCAATCTATCTTCAACTAGGCGAAGAAATGAGCCTGCTTCATATGCTGTATGGGCTTATGCTAAGATCCGGCAATGATGCAGCAACGGCTATTGCGGAGCATGTAGGGGGCTCAGAGGAAGGCTTTGTGCATCTGATGAATGAGAAAGCGACGTTCCTTGGACTTACGCATACCCAATTTAGAAATCCGCATGGCTTGGACGAGGAAGGTCATTATTCGTCCGCGAATGATTTGGCCAAGCTCACCGCATATGCTCTGAAAAATGATGTGTTTGCTGAAATTGTAAGCACACGTGTCAAAAAGGTGCCAAACCCGCATGAAAAATGGGAATACAGCTATACGAATAAGAACAAAATGCTTTCCATGTATGAGGGCGCAGACGGCGTTAAAACCGGATACACCAAAAAATCGCTTCGCTGTCTTGTAAGCTCGGCAACGAGAGAGGGCCAACAGCTAGCTGCAGTAACGATTAATGACGGCGATGACTGGTCAGACCATCGGAAGATGCTCGACTGGGGCTTTAAGCATTATCCGCTTCAAGAAATTGCTGTTAAAGGTCAGCAAATAGCCGGCTATCCTTACACGATCGGACAATCCTTCAAGTATCCGATCGCTGATAATGAAAAAGACGGCATTCAATCTCGATTAGTGCTTCACAACGTTGATTCCATTCGGTCAACCTTTGGCGAGCGAGGTCTGCTCGAATGGTATATGGCCGATCACCTTATTGGTTCAGTACCTGTGTATGATCTGGCAAGTCCAAAGCTCGAGCAGCCTTCAAAATCACCTAAATCGCTTCAATCCTTGGCCGAGTTTCGAAAAGCAGATCATCAAGGCGGAACTGACATAATGATGGGTTCATTATTAAAAGTGCTGGATGCATTATTTGCGCACTGAATTCAGCAAGGCGTGGGAGACGCCGGTTGAATCTGACATGTATTTGCGTAGCTTGGGGAGGCGACCAAAATGGTAAACTGGATATGGCTGTTTTTTATCGTAGCAAGCGTCATTGTAGCAGCGGTAACAGGAAAAATGGATGCGGTGACGCAGGCTGCCTTCGAAGGAGCCAAATCAGGCGTCACCGTAAGCTTCGGATTAATTAGCATTATGGTATTTTGGCTCGGAATGATGCGAATAGCCGAAGATGCTGGTTTGCTGCAAACACTAGCAAAAATGCTCGGACCGCTTGTAAGAAAGCTGTTTCCTGATGTACCTCGCAACCATCCGGCCATTGGTTACATCATGAGCAATTTGAGCGCAAATTTATTCGGTCTGGGGAACGCCGCAACACCAATGGGAATAAAAGCGATGCAGGAGCTGCAAAAGCTGAACCCAAATCCGGATACGGCAACGCCTGCGATGTGTACGCTTCTGGCTTTAAATACATCAAGTATTACCATTATTCCAACAACGCTGATTGCTATTCGAATGAATTACGGTTCAGCTAATCCAGCCGAAATCATCGGAACGACGTTAGCCGCTACATTTGTAGCGACCTCAGCTGCCATACTTGCGGATCGCTGGTATAGAAGGAAATCGCCGCCTCCGATGGCGCCGCCAGCATCTAAGCCAACAAGTATGAAAGCAAGCCCGCAGGGAGTTGGAGGTGAGACTGTTGTATAGCGTATTTACAAGCTTGTCTGCATGGATGATTCCGGCCATTATCGTATTTATTCCGCTTTATGCAGCGCTAAGGCGCAAAGTGCCCGTTTATGAAACGTTTGTTGAGGGAGCAAAGGATGGCTTCGGGACAGCCATCAACATCATTCCACATCTTGTCGGTATGATGGTTGCCATCAGCATGTTCCGCTCATCGGGAGCGTTAGAGCTCATGCTGTCGGCGGTCAGACCGTTGTTTGATTGGGCGGGAATACCGAGCGAGGTGCTGCCTCTTGGCATTTTGCGACCGTTAACAGGGGCCGGTTCATTGGCCTTTACGACCGATTTAATCCAAACCTTTGGTCCTGATTCCATGATTGGCAGAATTGCTTCAACGATACAGGGAAGTACGGACACAACATTATATGTACTCACCGTTTATTTTGGGGCAGTGGGCATTCGAAAATCACGGTATGCCCTGAAAGTTGGTTTATTTTCTGATCTGGTCGGTTTTTTTGCTGCTATTTTAATTTGCTTATACATATTCGGCTAGTGAAGCTTGTGCTTTCTTCGTCATATCGTTATGATGGAGATTGAGGTGAAAGCATTGGAACGTTTACAAAAAATATTAGCCGCTGCGGGAATCGCTTCCCGTCGCAAATGTGAAGAAATGATTTTGGCAGGGATGGTTGAGCTTAATGGTGAGAAAGTAACGACACTTGGCGTCAAAGCTGACCCGGCAGTCGACGTCATTACCGTTAACGGGAAGACGATACGGAGCGAGAAGAAGCTCTATCTCATGCTCAACAAATCGAAAGGGGTTATCACGAGCGCCAAGGATCCGCAGGGCCGCAAAGTGGTTTCCGATTTCTTGCCAGGAATCAAAGAGAGAGTGTATCCGGTCGGACGATTGGATTACGATACGGAGGGTCTCCTTCTTCTAACCAATGATGGAGAGTTTGCTAATTTGCTTACGCATCCAAGTCATCACGTACCCAAAACCTATCGTGCAACTGTCAAAGGCGTACCTCACGGAACTGCGCTAGAGCAGCTTCAGAAGGGCATCAAGCTGGAGGACGGCATGACTGCTCCGGCAGAAGTGGAATATCACGACGTGGATACGGACGGTAACGAGGCAACAATAACGATTACAATATTCGAAGGACGCAATCGCCAAGTTCGCCGTATGTTCGAAGCAATCGGACACAAGGTAACAAGGCTGAAGCGGATACGCTTTGGCGAGCTGGGACTTGAAAATCTCGGCCGAGGAAAGTATCGTCATTTAACGCCCGTGGAAATCAAGGAATTGCTTGATATTGCAAATAGCAAGACACATAAAGTTCATAAAAAGTAATCGACGGCGGCAGTAATTGCCGTCGACTTTTCGTTATAATGGTAATATTCGTGACTGCATAGAGAGAAGCTGGTGGTGAATTCAATTATGGGAAAATCGCGCAAAACGGTGCAAATTGTTATCCTGATTGCCGTCTTGATCATAGGTGGGTATGCAATTGGATCTACTTTATTTGCTGCTGATGATAAAGGCCCTTTGAAGGAAGGAGACAAGCCTCCTGCGTTTGAGCTTGTCGATTTAGAAGGCACTGCGAGAAAATTGTCTGATTATGAGGGCAAAGCTGTCGTGGTCAACTTTTGGGGAACGTTCTGCCCGCCTTGCGTTAAGGAAATGCCTGAGTTTGAGAGACAGTATGCAAAGTGGAAGGATCAAGGATTGGTTATTCTTGCCATTAATTTAAGTGAGGATACGTTGACTGTCAATAACTTCGTGCGCCGATTCGATCTGAATTATCCAATCTTGCGGGACGTTAATCGGAAGACGGAGCGCAGCTACGGCTTAAAGTCTTATCCGACTACCTTCTTCATAAATCCCGATGGGACGTTAATGGAAATAAAAGTAGGCGGGATGACTGAGGCGGAGATTGACGACCGAATTGAGAGATTGCTTAAGCTTTAGGAGGTTGTATCGTGTTAGTGGTAGAGAACACAAAGTGCGAGTGCGGGCATCAGAATGCAATCGGAACCGTGCTTTGCGAGAGCTGCGGCAAGCCGCTCGAGAACAATGTAGAATCAGACTTGCCTTTGGAAATGCGTTATGACGGTGTTGCCCGACGTTCGCAGAAGAGCAATCCGAATTACATTGATAAGATATGGAATTTCTTCTCATCAGTCAAAATCGCGATTTATTTGATCATCATTACGTTTTTGACCGCCATGCTGGGAACGATCTATCCGCAGGAAAATACCTTTATCAACAACTTCGATCCTTCGGTGTATTACGAGGAAACCTACGGATTTCCGGGCAAGCTTTATTACTTGACAGGTTTGTCGCATACGTATGAAACTTGGTGGTTTATCGGTTTGTTGGTCATGATCGGTACATCGCTGGTTATTTGCAGCCTTGACCGTGTATTGCCGCTTTACCGGGCACTGAGCAAGCAGCAAATTCGAAAGCATCTACAGTTTATACATCGGCAGAAAACGGTGTATAAGCAGACCATTGAAGGCGATGAAGAGAAGTGGGTGCAGGATTTCGGCGCGCAGCTTAAACGAAAAGGATATCGGATTCACCGTGATGGATCAGCGCTGCTTGCAGAAAAAAATCGCTTTAGCCGTTGGGGACCTTACATTAACCACATTGGGCTTATCTTGTTTCTATTGGCCATATTGGCAAGAAGCATTCCAAGCTGGCAAATGGACAGCTACATAACGATTCCCGATGGTGATACCATTCAAATCGCGGATACGAACTATTTTGTGAAAAACGAAAAGTTTACAGTAGAGTACTACACGGATGAGGAGCTCCCGGACAAGCTTAAAGGGACAGCGCGAGCAAAGCTGTTTGAGACGAAGGCCGTTCTGTATGAATGTATAAGCAATTGCACGGATCAAGCAAAGCAGCCTGAACTTAAAGAAGTGAAGCGGCATAACATCATCGTGAATGAACCGCTTAAGTACAAGGGTTTGAAGCTGTATCAATTCGACTTTGACACGACCCCGCGATTGAATGCCGTTCATCCTATACTGGTAGACAAACAAACGGGCGAGAAATACGGGCCGTTTGATCTTCCGATGAAGGATTCCGAGCTGCAGCATAAGCTTGGGCCATATACACTTGATTTATATGCTAATTATATGGAATTCGCTATCGGTGATGATGGAGAACCAATTACCTTATCCCGTGATCCGATTGCTCCGGCTTTCGTCTTTACGGTGAAGGGTCCTGGACTAGATCCTGCCGGGGAACCTTATATGTATTTCCCGATGCAGAAGGATAAGGTGAAATTCTCACAGGATGTCATCAACCATGCGATTTCCGACAAGATTGAGATTCGCGTAGATGGGATGGAAAACGTTGACTTTTCCGAAGCTTCGACCTATCTGAACGTTCGGATGGATCGGGCATTGCCATATGTATGGGTTGGAGCAGCGTTCTCGATGATTGGATTGCTAATGGGCTCATATTGGCAGCATCGGCGGATTTGGCTTCGAATTGATGACGGAGAGCTTTCATTAGGGGCTCATACGAACAAAAACTGGTACGGTATGCGCTCAGATGTTGCGGGAGCGCTTCAAAAAATAGGGATAACCGTAGATCCGAAGTCGCTTGATAACGGAGGGAACAACGCGTGAGTTTAGTTGATTTTAGCAGCGACGCATTTATTGTCGCATTTTTTCTTTATTGTTTTGCATTTATGTTTTATGTCATTGCGATTGCAGGGAAGAAATGGAGCAACCGTGATCCACTCCAGCATGAGAAACGTTGGGGACGCATCGCGTTTATTACTTCAAGCCTTGGTTTGGCGTCGCATTTGACTTTCTTCTTCACGAGATGGGCAGGAAGCGGACAGATTCCTACGAGCAATATGTATGAATTCATGACTTTCCTTGGCATGGCAATTATGATCGCGTTCACAATCGTTTTTGCCATATATAGAAAGCCGCTGCTCGGGATGTTCTCCTTGCCGCTTACCGTTATTATCGTTGCATATGCGTCTGTATTTCCACAGGAGGTACAGCCTTTAATTCCGGCGCTTAACAACTATTGGCTCAAGGTGCATGTTACGACTGCCGCCCTCGGCGAAGCCTTTTTTGCAGTAGGCTTTGCAGCGGGAATGATGTACTTGCTGCGAGTCGTCGATTTCAAAAGTAAAACGAAGGAAGCGAAGCGTTCGCAGTTTTGGGTTGAATTCTCGCTTTACTCCATTATATTGATTGTTGGCTTCATTGTTGCTGTCTTTGCGTTCCGTGGCGCTGGCTATGAGGCGCAATTCATTCAGGAGAAGTCAAGCATAGATGGCAAAGGGACGGAATCAACGATTACGGAAACGGTCGACTATACGCTGCCGCCAATTGTTAAACCGTATAACAGTGATATCGTGAAGGCGGATTCCTTCTTAGGAATGGACAAGCCGGTCTTTGAAGCACCGTATTGGATGAACGGCGTCAATTCCGGCCGTAAGCTGAATACGGTTGTATGGTCCGTTATTGCAGGAAGCTTGCTATACGGATTGCTGCGCTTAGTATTCCGCAAACCGCTAGGAGCGRTCATTCATCCCATGATGGAGGGTGTTGATCCCGAAGATCTGGATGAAATCAGCTATCGCTCCATCGCGATCGGCTTTCCAATCTTTACGCTCGGTGCATTAATATTCGCGATGATCTGGGCGAATATCGCTTGGGGACGTTTCTGGGGATGGGATCCGAAGGAAGTTTGGGCGCTCATTACGTGGCTTTACTACAGTGCTTACTTGCACTTCCGTCTATCGCGCGGCTGGCAGGGCAAGCCTTCGGCTTGGCTAGCAGTTATCGGCTTCGTAGTCGTATTGTTCACGCTGGTTGGGGTAAACCTCGTTATTGCAGGCTTGCATTCCTATTCTGGTACTTAGTATTTAGTTTGAGAGGAGTTTTGCCCGATGTCCGATTATTCAAGCCGTATATTGGTCGTAGACGATGAAGAACGCATTCGTCGTCTACTCAAGATGTATCTAGAGAAAGAAGGCTATACAATCGACGAGGCGGAAGATGGTGAGACAGCACTTAGGCTTGCGTCGAATACGGATTATGCACTCATCCTGTTGGATGTCATGCTTCCGGGAATAGACGGCGTTGAGGTTTGTTCACGTCTTCGCCAAGTGAAAGCAACTCCAGTCATTATGCTTACAGCTAAAGGCGAGGAGATGAACCGCGTGCAAGGCTTTGAGGTAGGCGCTGACGATTATGTGGTAAAGCCCTTTAGTCCGCGTGAAGTCATCTACCGAGTAAAAGCAATATTAAGACGCTCATCAGCTACTGCTTTTCTTACGAAGGAAATCAATTCAAGCAACAATATTGTGTTTCCTCATCTCATCATTGAGCATGATGCGCACCGAGTGACAGCAGGCGGTCAGGAAGTCAGCTTGACGCCTAAAGAATACGAGCTGCTGCATTATTTGGCTGTATCGCCCGACAAAGTGTTCTCCCGAGAAGAACTCCTGAAGGATGTTTGGAACTACGAATTTTTCGGCGACCTGCGCACTGTGGACACGCATGTAAAGCGTTTAAGAGAGAAGCTGAATAAGGTTTCTCCTGATGCAGCAGCGATGATCACAACCGTTTGGGGCGTCGGCTATAAGCTTGAGGTACCGAAATAAATGAGCTTGTGGCAGCGTTCGGCGGGCAAACTTTGGCGCAGCGTGGTTGGCAAGCTTTGGGCAACGATTATGCTGCTTGTTGCTGTAGTGTTGTTAATCGTTGGCGTATTTCTTCTGCAGTATATCGACATTTGGGTTGAGAGTGAGGGCAAAACGCAGCATCAAGTAAAGGTGCTATTTGTTCTAACTGCGATCATCGGCTTTCTGTTATCCACTTTTTTCGCTTTCTTTTTGTCCAAAAAAATACAACAGCCTCTGCTGCAGCTCAAAGAAGCAGCAGTGTCCATCTCTCAAGGAAACTATTCGACTCGGGTGAATATTCGATCCAGCGATGAGATCGGAGAGCTGGCACAAACCTTTAACCATATGACGGAGCAGCTTGATAAGCTAATCCATGATTTAAATCATGAAAAAAATCATCTTGCCAGCATTTTGCGAAGCATGGGTGATTCCGTTATCACCTTTGATGCAGATGGTAAAGTGATTTTAACGAATCCAAGCGGGCATTTGCTTATCAACCAATGGTCTGGAGTAGAGAAAGCATGGCAAGAGGACTTGTTCGAAAGTTCATCCTCCTTCTCGGAAGTTCCGATGCCGCTGCGCGATCTATTCCAGAAAGTGATGGAAGAGGGCCGTGATGCGACGGACAATGTTCATGTAATGAGCAGCGTCTGGTCTGCCGTGATGGCGCCTCTTCAATCCAAAGGCGTTATCAGGGGAGCGGTCGCGGTCATTCGGAACGTAACGGAGGAGCATAAGCTTGAGAAGCTGAGAAAAGATTTCGTGGCGAATATCTCCCATGAGATCAGGACGCCGCTTTCTATGCTGCAAGGCTATAGCGAAGCTCTTCTGGACGATATCGTTGTCTCAGACGAGGATCGCAAGGAGCTTGTCCAGGTCATTTATGATGAATCGCTGCGAATGGGTAGATTAGTCAATGATTTTCTGGACATAGCACGTATGGAAGCTGGTCATGTGGATATGAACTTCCAAGAGCTCGATCTTAGGCATGTCCTTAAACGCGTTCATCGGAAATTTCAGGTTTATGCGAAGGAACGCGACGTGAAGCTTCATGCGGAGATGCCTCTTGAGCCACTGATGGTCAAGGAAGCGGATGAGGATCGCTTGGAACAGGTTCTGACCAACCTGCTCGATAATGCCCTCAGGCATACACCATCAGGCAAATCCATTACGATTGCCGGACAGCTTGAGAGAGTCAACGCCAGTGAGTACGTTCAGCTTACCGTTAGAGATGAAGGACAAGGTATCCCCTCTGAGGATTTGCCTTACATCTTTGAACGCTTCTATAAGGCAGATAAAGCTCGCAAACGGGGAACGGCTAGTGGAACAGGTCTGGGTCTTGCGATCGTCAAAACCTTCATTGATCTGCATCATGGCCGTATCGTCGTTGACAGCAATGCAGGAAAGGGTACCTCCTTTACGTTATTGCTTCCTGTCGAAGCGCATCAGTCGTTGTCATAGCGTCCTTTAGGGGGCGCTTTTTTTGTAGAATACAGCAGATAATTCTTGTTGCTCGTGAAACAAAAACAGCCAATCAGACGATCTGATTGGCTGTTTCTTGTCATTTTATTAGAAAAGAGTAATTTCTTTCGCGGTGTTAAGCTCAGGCATGCTCGTAAGCTGCTCAAGAACTTCTTTAGGGGTTGCTTTATCCACTCGAAGCACCATGATCGCAGAACCGCCAACCAACTGACGACCAACCTGCATCGTTGCAATGTTAACGTCATTATTGCCGAGCAATGTTCCAACGCGGCCGATAATACCAGGCTTATCGTTGTGCGAGATAAGGATAAGATTGCCTTCAGGCGTAACATCAACCGGGAATTTATCGATTTGCACGATACGCGGACCATAACCAGTGAGCAGCGTACCGGATACGACGCGCTCTTCCTTCTTCGTGCGAAGCGCCACCGTTACAAGGTTCGTGAAATCCTTGGACGCATGCGATTTCTGGATCACGATATTGACATCGCGAACCTTCGCTAGATGCAGGGAGTTAACAACATTGACCTGCTCCGAGCCAAGGTGATGCGCAAGCACGCCGCGTACGATGTGACGAGTAAGCGGTTGAGTATCAACCTCTGCAAGCTCACCGGCATAACCAACTACGATCTCAATAACAGCACCTTCCGTTGCCTGAGCAATAAAGTTGCCAAGCTTCTCGCCAAGGGTAAAGTATGGCTGAAGGATGCTTTGCAAATTAGCCGGAATTGGTGGCATGTTAACCGCATTGATAAACGGCTCGCTGCGTAAAATGTGAAGAACCTGCTCAGAAACATCGATCGCTACGTTTTCTTGCGCTTCAACCGTAGATGCGCCAAGATGCGGAGTTACGATGATTTTGGGATGAGTGAGGAACGGATGGTCATCAGCTGGCGGTTCAACCTCGAACACATCGAATGCAGCACCAGCAACAATGCCTGCATCGACAGCGTCGACCAATGCGATTTCATCAATGATTCCGCCGCGTGCGCAGTTGATAATGCGCATGCCAGGTTTCATAACCTCGAATTGTGCTTTCCCAATCATGTGTCGAGTTTCCGGCGTAAGTGGTGTATGTACGGTCATGAAATCAGCATTACGTACGATATCATCTACGCTTGCAAGCTTAACGCCGATTTTCTCAGCTCTTTCTTCCGTCATAAACGGATCGTAACCCATGATTTCCATGCCGAAAGCTTTCGCGCGCTTTGCTACTTCACTGCCGATACGGCCCATTCCAAGAACACCCAGCGTTTTGCCGCGAAGCTCTACGCCAAGGAAGGATTTGCGATCCCATGTACCGTTAACGGTCTTCATGTAAGCCTGAGGAATATGACGGGCAACCGCCATCATCATGGCAAAAGTATGCTCGCAAGTTGTAATCGTGTTGCCGTCAGGAGCGTTGATAACGATAATGCCGCGTTGTGTAGCTGCATCAAGGTCGATATTATCGACACCAACGCCAGCACGACCAACCACTTTAAGCTGTTTGCCAGCTTCCATGATTTTGGCAGTAACGCGTGTTTGACTGCGAACGAGCAACGCATCGTATTCGCCAATAATGGCAACCAATTCGTCTTCGCTTAATCCAGGTTTTTTGTCGACTGCGACATCTGACGCATCAACAAGCTGCTGAATGCCCAAATCGCTAATTGGATCGGAAACTAACACTTTAAACATGTGAAGTATGCCTCCTAAATTGGTGCTAAGCTCCAAGGCTTCGCTTAATATGAACAGAAAAACCCTCAACCCGGCACCGTTGTGCAGCAGCGGGACGAGAGTTTGATCATCGATCTCAGACTTTTCTATTTTAATGCAACGGGGTGGACAAAAGCAATCCTCAAACTTGCTGAAATGTGAAAATTTCGTTATGATTCTTGCAGCATAAGCTACAAAATAATACAGGGGAGGTCTTTATTCATGGCGAATTGGAAGGATGTGACAGCGCAATTCATGCTTAATTTATTGGAAAACGGAAAAATAGCAGCAAATCAACTTATAGATGTCAGGGAAGAGTTTGAATGGGATTATTACCATTTGGAGACCTCTGTTCTAATACCGATGAATACAATCCCAAATCGCTTAAATGAATTGATAGATACGATGCCCATCTATATCATTTGCGCTCACGGAGTACGCAGCGCAGCGGTATGTGAATACTTAGAAAAAAAAGGCTACAGCAGTCTCCACAACGTTACCGGCGGGATGGCAGCGATAGCCTCGATAAAAGGATTTCAATACGATTAATGGATACCATTCAAAATCAGTTTAATTGGTATCGGAAGTGAAGAATGGAAGCTGCGGCAGCAGTTCCTGCTGATAGAACCGTAGCTTGCTTTCGGTAAAGTCACCTGTACGAACGGCTTCGGTATTAATGAGAAGATCAACGACTGCGGACACGGTATGCACTTTCATTTTGGCTGGTTGTCCGGAATCAATAAATTCATCAACTCGGCTCGTCAAGTCCTGAGGGTAGTAGTTTGTCAGCTTCTTACGAGTCATGAGCTGATCAGCCATCAGCTTGTTTTTTATCGTGATCGTGAGATCCTTCCACTGCGTCAACTGAAGCAAGGATGGAGATTTGTAGTCAGCTGGAATATCAAGATCGACGGTAGCTGCCCATTTCAACATGGCCGCATAATAAGATTGCTGCGCGCTAAGCGCGAATTGTGAAGCTGATAAGTAATTTTTTTCTTGCTCGATATCCTTTTTAAGTTCGTTGAATGTCAAGGTTTTGGAGCTCGTAGCCGCTTTGGTTGAGGCATCCTTGAATAGCTTAAGGCTTCTAATATAGCTGACTTGAGCTTGCCCTAGCAGCGGTGACCTTTGCATATCCACAGAGCTTGCGTCCTTCGCTTTCTCATCGGCAAGGCTAGCCAAGTCTTTGAACATGGAAGTTGCTTCATTGGTTTTTCCTTGCGACAGCTTATTCATTGCAGCGAACCATTCGTTTTGAAATTCACGGTAAGGCAAAAATACAGTATGATAGAAAGAGACCAAATCTTGCTGCTGGTAAGGGCTTACAGTTGATGCGGCGTTTTTTGCGACAAGCTCATCTTTTTCATACTTGGCTTCTGTTTTCTCGCTACCGATTTGTATGCCATAGAAAAAGGCGCCTACTGCGCAAACGAGCATGAATACAAATCCAATACTAAATAACATTGCCGATGCGGTTAATCTTTTTTCCATCTCTCTCTATCTCCTTCTATGTGAAAAAATTAGGCTGCCGATTAGTCCTATCAGTATAGGTGAAAAGGTCTTAAAAGAAAATAAGAACGTTCCAGACAGGCGGTTAGCTATGAAAAAATTTGATATTCGCAACATTCGCGTTCGAAAGGTGTCCGTTGACGATCTGGATGACCGTATGCTCCTCATTAATTTATATGCTACACAGGCTTTTACTTTTATTATCGGTTTAGTGTGGGTTTTATTTCAGCACCAAAATTTGTTTCACATGTTCACGCCGCCGAAGGAGCTTAGCTTTGTCTACTGGGGAGCAGGTCTCGCGGTGGCGGTAATCCTTGTCGATTTGCTTATTTCCAGGTTTGTGCCGGAGGAAGCAGCCGATGACGGCGGGGTAAACGATCGGATTTTTCGTACGAGACCCGTCTGGCATATTGCGGTTATATCCCTTGTTGTTGCGATTTGCGAGGAACTGCTTTTTCGCGGAGCGATACAACATGCCATAGGTCCCTATTGGACGAGCATAATTTTTGCTACTATTCATGTAAGGTATTTGAAGCATTGGATTCCTACCGGGCTCGTTTTCTCAATCAGCTATGGATTAGGATGGATTTATATGCAATCCGGTTCGATTCTTGCTCCGATTATCGCTCATTTCTTAATTGATTTCATAATGGGGTTGATCATACGTTTCAGGAGGGAGTCATGAGCAGGAAAGAAAAGTTTGGAAATTCGAGGGGAAACAGGCAGCAGGATAAGGCGGCAAATTCGCTCAGCATCGGAACGGATTCCAATGAAGGAGAAGCTCTGCCGCCTAGGCGAAAAAAACATCCTTCGAGTAATTATAAAGTAACGAAATGGTATTATAATCTTCTTTTTGTACTATTCGTCAGCTTGGTTGCGGGCTTATTCTGGTACGGTACAAAGTTTACGGATTAAGCTTGATGCTGGAAGGATCAATAAATCCATAGCCTTTGTTCTCGAGTTTTGTGAGCAGTTCATCGAGCCCTTCAGCTGTCCACTTTAGCTCGTGCATAAGAATGTTTGCTCCAGGATGAAGCTGGTCCATCACATTTTTAATGACAACCTCGGGCTTATCTTTAGCTGACTTATCCCAATCAAGGGAACCATTGGACCACGTCATGTACAGCATGCCGTGGTCTTTTGCTATTTTCTTAACAAGGTCGCTTCCGGAGCCGTATGGAGGACGGAAGAATAACGGCTTTGTGCCAGTTAGTGCTTGAACGGCTGACTGAACATCATTAAGTTGTTTTTCGACGACATCCTCTTTCTCTTCTTTCAGGTTAATGTGATCCCATGAATGATTGCCAATCGTTTGACCGCGTTCATGTATGATGGTCAACAAATCAGGGTTTTGCTTTACGCGGTAGCCGTTTACAAAAAATATGGCCTTGGCATTGTGCTGGTCTAGCGTGTCTAGAAGGCTTGTAAGGACAACTTGGTCCTTCGGTCCGTCATCGAAAGTCAGCAATACGACTTTGTCCGGTGTATTTGCTTCAATCGGAACAAAGCGGTAGGCTTCACTCATCGTATAAAGAATGTCTGGCCCCTCGCCTTTCACTGCTTCCGTCAATTCAGGAGCTGGCTTCAGACTTGCTGTAGGCGCGCTAGAAGCAGGTGCGGGGGAAGCAGTTGAGGTAGGGAGTTCCGTCTCGGAGGCTTCGCTGGATACAGTGGCATTCTCGTTAGTCTGACTTGCAGTACAAGATGTAAGTAGTAAGCTGACGAAAATTAAGCATATGATCAAATGGTTATGCTTCATGTAAGTAAACCTCCAAAGCGCGATGTTTTCATGCTGAATCGACCTCATTGTATCATATTTACCCAAATCGAAGATTAGCATGATTTCCTTATTTTAATCAGAATGACGTCCAAGTGATGCGGTCAAACTAATCCATGAAGACGAATGCTGAACAAGGAAGAGGTGTACACGATTATGAAATTAAGTGGATTTTTGGTTGGTGGATTAATTGGCGCGGCAGCAACCGTATATGTCTCTCGCAAGCAGCCAGGCGCAGTTGCTTGGGCGGCTCATGCGGTATCTGATGTTTGCTCCTCCGTTGCACGCAAATCCGTTTCCAAAATCATGAGCAAATCGATAAGGGAAGAGGCCTCAGCATTCTCCCCAAAGCATTCAGACGATACCGCCGTAAAATCAGAAGCCGCTTGGGAACAGATTGAGACGATCGTTAACAGTGATCCGTCATTGAAACGTGAAGCTGATAAGATCAAAGCGGAATCGTCAGCAATAGCCCATTAATCGTGCAGGGATCACAAGGGATCGTTTGAACGTGAAGCAGAAATGCTATGCGTTCAGGCGATTCTTTTTTTCGTTCATTATTAGTGCATTCGACGAAAAGAAATGATAAAGTAGATACATAGCACGATTTGATCAAATTTGATCACATCTAACTAAAAAAATCATACGTTATTACAACAGATGCTGCAGAGGAGGATCCTGTCATGAAAATCGAACGACTGAGCCAGGATAAGATACGGATTTTCCTGACGTTCGACGACCTGCTGGAACGGGGGATCCAGAAGGACGACATGTGGCGCGAAATTCCAAAAGTACACGAACTATTCAGTGAAATGATGGATCAAGCATATAGTGAACTTGGATTCGACGCCAGCGGCCCATTAGCGGTCGAAGTGTTTGCCCTCCCCGCTCAAGGTATGGTAGTGATTGTCACCCGTGGCAAAATGAATAGTCATGCAGGCGATCGGGCAACCGAAGATGACGACACGGACGACGAAATATACGAAATGGAAGTGACGCTTGAACAAAGCGATATTGTGATGTATGCTTTCCGCGAATTCGAGGATGTCATCTCCGTTTGCAAACAATTGCAAAGCTCTGCCCTTACAGATGACGGACGGCTTTATTCTTATAATGGCAAGTATATATTGGCATTRGAACCTGCTTTAATCGATGTTTCCAGGCATAATGCAGTCATAGCTTTGCTTGCTGAGTACGGAGAGGCAACCTCGGTCACTTATGCAATGCTGGAGGAATACGGAAAAGTGATTATGCCCGAGAAAGCAGTAGGGGAAATATGTAATCATTTTAAATTTTAGCAAGTTGACCACTGAAAGAGCATCTGCAGGCTGATTTTTGTCTGCAAGGTGCTCTTCTTCTTTGTAAATGTCCTATTAATGGAATACCGCAAGGGAAAGGCGTTCATATTAGATGTAGACAAAGGCGGTGAATGGAATGAGTAATAATAAAGCAAACGATGTGTTGCATTCTACTCAAATCGTAATTGAACAAGCGCTTCGCAGGCTTGGCTATGATCAGGATATGATTGACCTATTGAAGGAGCCGCTAAGGCTGCTAACCGTGCGGATTCCAGTGAGGATGGACGATGGAACAACAAAGGTTTTTACAGGTTATCGCTCCCAGCATAATGATGCAGTCGGACCGACCAAAGGGGGCGTTCGGTTTCATCCAGACGTTACTGAGAACGAAGTAAAGGCTTTATCGATTTGGATGAGCTTAAAATGCGGAATCGCAGATTTGCCTTATGGCGGAGGCAAAGGAGGCGTCATTTGCGATCCTCGCAACATGTCATTCAGGGAAATTGAACGCTTGAGTCGAGGGTATGTCCGTGCGGTGAGTCAAATCGTAGGCCCGAACAAAGATATTCCAGCGCCGGATGTTATGACCAATTCGCAGATTATGGCTTGGATGATGGACGAGTATAGTCGGATTCGGGAATTTGATTCTCCTGGCTTCATTACAGGAAAACCTTTGGTGCTTGGCGGTTCCAAGGGACGCGAGACCGCGACAGCGCGCGGAGTTGTAATCATGATTCAAGAGGCGCTGCGCATTAAGCAGATCGTAATGAAGAATGCGCGAATTGTCATTCAAGGGTTCGGGAATGCCGGAAGCTACCTTGCCAAATTCATGCATGAGGCAGGTGCGCGCGTGATAGGTATTTCCGATGTGAACGGGGCGTTGTATAATGAAGAGGGGCTGGATATTGAATATCTGCTCGATCGAAGGGATTCCTTCGGCAATGTAACGAATTTATTCAGCCAAACGATTACGAATGAACAATTGCTAGAGCTCGATTGTGATGTACTCGTGCCAGCAGCAATTGAGAATCAAATTACGGATCAAAACGCATCTCTAATACGAGCTTCTATTGTCGTGGAGGCAGCGAATGGTCCAACAACACTTGAGGCAACAAAAATATTGTCCGACAGAGGCGTGCTTCTCATCCCGGATGTTCTTGCAAGCAGCGGAGGAGTTATCGTATCCTACTTCGAATGGGTTCAGAACAATCAAGGCTATTATTGGGATGAGCAAGAGGTGGATGACAAGCTGATGCTCATGATGATACGAGGTTTTAATCAAGTGTATGAAATACACCGCACCCGGAAGGTTGATATGCGGCTCGCGGCTTATATGGCGGGAGTTCGCAAATTAGCCGAAGCGGTACGCTTTCGAGGCTGGGTGTAAGAAAGTAGGGACTAAATGCTGTTTCTCTCCGTATTGACCGCAGCGGTAGCGCCAGGCGTATCGCTGCTCACTTATTTATATTTGAGGGACCGTTACGAAGCCGAGCCTATACACATGGTTGCTAGGATGTTCGTGCTTGGTATTCTTGTCGTTGTCCCCATTATGGTTATCCAACGCGGCCTTCAGTTATGGCTAGGAGATCATCCACTCGTGTTTGCATTTGGAGAATCGGCTGGAGTAGAGGAATTGGTAAAATGGTTCGTGCTGTACCATGTCATATACAATCATACGGAATTTGATGAACCGTACGATGGAATCGTATATGCTTCCTCGATATCACTTGGCTTCGCAACGCTGGAGAATGTGCTGTATGCGATATATTCGCCTGCGACCTTTGGCACGCTTCTCGTTAGGGCGCTGTTGCCTGTATCAGGCCATGCCTTGTTTGGAGTCATGATGGGCTACTACTTGGGCAAAGCGAAATTCGCTCCGGCGAACAAAAGAAATTATTTCTTGGCGATTTCGTTGCTGCTGCCCATTCTTCTGCACGGCACGTACGATTGGATCATGATCACCGTTCGTACGAATTGGATGTGGTTCATTATTCCCTTTATGATTGGGTTATGGGTATGGGGGCTTCGTAAAATGAATCATGCCAACTCACGCTCTCCATTTCGATTTTTGGTCCGGGAAGATGAGATTAAACTATAGCTGATCCGTCTATACTGACATTATATAGAAATGCCTTTGCGAATGGCATTCGAATAATGGCTGAGGAGGAGCTTATGGAGGCTGCCAGAATTAAAGTGACAATCCGGTGCAATATGTGCGGAGAAAAGTTTGTCCTGCGCGGACGGCGAGACAAGGGCATGATTGATACCGGCTTTAAGCAATGCATTTGCAACAACGCCAATGATCTTGATATTGAAGAGCATAGCGTTTTTTAAAATATAGGAATGCATCGCCTTTGGCTATAAATTCTCTATATTATATTTCTCGGAATGAAACGCGCCGCGCTTTCAAAGGACGGCGATAGACGCCTCGCCTTAGGAAACAAAAGGATGCTGTTACAATTATATAGATGGATGCATAAAGCTCCCTTGGGCAAACCAAACTAAAACCAGGTTTTGCACAAGAAAGGAGCTTTTGTATTATGTACCATCGACTTAGCTCAATCCTCTTTCCCTTTATGTCCTTACTGTTCATCGGCGCAATCTATTGGGGCTACCAAGAGCATCAAGAGAAAAACTCGATATTGATCAAAGCGGAAAATCAATATCAACGCGCCTTTCATGATTTAACTTTCCATGTGGAGCAGCTTCACCAGCAGCTTGGCACGACACTGGCAGTGAACTCGACCTCGCAAAGCTATCACCGAAAAGGACTGGTTAACGTATGGCGCTTAACGAGTCAGGCTCAGAATGAAATCAATCAGCTTCCATTAACGCTGCTTCCCTTTAATGAGGCGGAGGATTTCTTATCGCGCATAGCCAACTTCGCGTACAAAACGGCAGTTCGAGATTTAACAAAGCAGCCGCTCACGCAAGACGAGTTTAAAACAATGAAGACGCTGTACGCGAACTCGGAGCAAATATCCAAGGATCTAAGCGGCATGCAGAAGGAAGTGCTGGCAAACAATCTACGATGGATGGATGTGGAGATTGCCCTTGCTTCGGAGAAGGAGAACAACGACAATACGATCGTGGACGGCTTTAAGACGGTGGATAAAAAAGTAAGCGAATATCCAGAGATCAACTGGGGCCCATCCGTAAGCAGCATGTATCAAAAACGGACGATAAAAATGCTGGGCGGCAATTTGGTTACGGCAGAACAGGTGAAGAAGCTAGCAGCTACATTTACTAACAAACCAAATGCCGATATTCGTATTGTCGAAAATGCGAAGGGCACCGAATACGCATCTTATTCCGCAACAGTGAATGAAAGCAAGGACCAAAAGCTGCAGATGGACTTTACACAAAAAGGCGGACAGCTCATTTGGTTTATGAATTCACGCGATATTGGCGAAAAAAAGATTGATCTAGAGAAAGCTAAAGCGTCTGCCGATTCATTTTTGGATAAGCATGGCTTTTCCAATATGAAGGCTGTAAGCTACGATGTGCATAGCAATATGGGAGCATTCACCTACGTTAGCGTTCAAAGCGGAGTTCTCATATATCCGGATAAGCTGACGGTAAAGGTCGCATTGGATAATGGCCAAACGGTCGGACTGCAAGCGAATGACTACGTTTTTGAGCATCACAAACGAAAGCTGCCAAGTCCGATTATTTCGAAGGCAGAGGCAAGGAAGGCGCTTAACCCGGAGATGAAGGTACAATCAGAGCTATTGGCCTTGATTGACAATGATTTGGGCGAAGAGGTTTTGTGTTACGAATATAGCGGAAGAATCAATGGTTCGTTGTACCGTATTTACATCAATTCCGAGACAGGCTTAGAAGAATCGATTGAGGAAATGTCTCCTTATGATTCCAAGGCAGCTTCCGACAAATAACGATATGGCTCCCCTCAATTCGACGTGCTATAATGGCATGTATAATGGGGGGGAGCCAATTTGTTGCCTAAAATGAACCAGATGCTGCATTTTCAGATTGCTTCTTCGGACGAAGAGGAAGCTTCTATTGAATACAAATCGCGTATTGCGGATGAGCAAGAGGATGGTTTCTTAATTGAAGTTCCGATAAGTGAGAAAACGGGCCGCTACAAGAGGCTGTTTCTTGGTGACGAGCTATCCGTTTATTTCGTAACGGAGGATGGAATCAAAAACTTTTTCGATTCCCATGTGCTCGGATTTGTAGAGGATGGCGTCAAACTCATCAAGATCCGCAAGCCGGAGCTTGATCGGATTACGAAGGTGCAGCGCCGCAGTTTTTTACGCGTGCCTGCAGAACTTGAAATAGCGATTAAAACACAAGGCAATTTGAGGTTCGTATGCGAAACGGACGATGTTGGCGGCGGAGGAATCTCATTGATATGCGATGGGAAATGGCAGCTCGCCTCTGAACAGCTGCTGGATTGCTGGCTTTTGGTTCCATATAAGAACGGAAGCATTGATCATGCTTTTTTCAAAGGGGAGGTCGTTCGTGTAGTCGATCTGGAATCCGGCAGAAAACAAGCGATGATCAAATACGTGAGCATTAATGATTCAGAACGGCAGAAGGTAATCCGCTTTTGTTTTGAGAAACAACTTGAATTCCGAAACCGATGAATAATTTTTGAAAGTTATGGAAAACTAGCCAGGAACAGGGGGTTAGTTTCCGTATGCTGAAAAAATGGTTTTTTCGCAAAAAGAATACCGACGCGATGATTAAGCTAACGGATGAGGTTAGTGCTGTATTACGAAAAATCATTATTATGCTTGTTATTTTATTGGTATGTTCGCAAGCAGCACTGCAAAATCATGCTGTTCGGCAATGGCTAACGGGCGTAGATCAGCGGGAAGGAGTCCGCTTGAACTAACGCTCCGCTTTTGCATCTACGGATATAGTGTGGTATAATTTTCACGTTCGCAGGCAAAGCCTGCTTTTTTCTTGAGAGGTTTGCGTCGCATTCTTACATGCATTCGGCCAGCCGTCTCTACTAAAAGGGGGTTGACCTTAGGTGGTGCATCACGAAGGTGACAATGACCGTATGATCATTGCGATTGACGGGCCGGCAGGCGCGGGCAAGAGCTCGGTTGCACGGAAAGTCGCCGAACAGCTTGGATATGTGTATATTGACACGGGCTCTATGTACCGGGCTGTAACACTCATGGCGCAGCGGGCAAGAGTAACGGTTGAGCAAACAGCCAAGCTAGCGGATTTAGTAAAATCGTTGGAGATTGAGCTAGAGCCAGGCGAGCAAGGTCAGTCCGTTTTTGTGAATGGCGAAGACGTAACCGCATTGATTCGCACGCGCGAGGTAACGCTTCAGGTTTCTCACATCGCCGCGAATGAAACCGTTCGTGAAGTTCTTGGCATCATGCAGCGCAAGCTCGCTGAACGCAAGGGCGTCGTAATGGACGGCAGAGATATCGGTTCACACGTACTGCCGCAAGCGGAGCTGAAGATTTTCTTAACTGCATCCGTTAAGGAACGGGCACTTCGCCGTTACCGTGAAATAGTGGACTCTCAAAGCATTACACTTGCACAGCTCGAATCCGAGATCGCCGAGCGAGACCGCTTGGACGAGCAACGCGAAATTTCGCCGCTTATTTGTGCGCCGGACGCGATTGTACTCGACAGCACCGCCATGACAATTGATGAAGTCATTCATGCAATTGTGAAATTAAGCCGAACCAAATTGGCGGAGGCGAAGTAAACTATGTTATACCTTATTTTCCGGTTTCTATTGCGTGTCATTTACACGCTCCTTTTCCGATTGGAAGCTAGAGGAACGGAGAATATTCCGACTTCAGGCCCGGTCGTACTTGCCTCGAATCACTTGAGCAACTTTGATCCTCCTACAGTTGGTGTCAAGGTAAAGCGCAAAGTATATTTCATGGCGAAAGAGGAATTGTTCAAAGTTCCGGTGTTCGGATCTCTCATTCGTGCGTTTGGCGCATTCCCTGTGAAACGCGGGGGCGTGAGCAAGGATGCTATCAAATCTGCGATTTCTCTGCTAAAAGAAGGCAATGTAATGGGGATTTTCCCAGAAGGATCGCGCAACAACCAATCTGGAGCGGCTAAGAAAGGCGCAGCTATGATTGCCGTTCGCAGCGGAGCTGCTGTAGTACCAGTTGCTATTGTCGGAAAGTATAAACCTTTTAGCAAAATTATCGTATGTTACGGCAAGCCTGTTGATCTTACTGCACTTATTGAAGAATCATCACCTGATATGCTAGAACAAGTAACAGATGCCATTATGGCTCGCATTCGCGAGTTAGCTGCAAACAATCGTTAATGTATGTTTTAAATGCTGCATTCGCTCTAGGCGCCTGCGGATTTAAATAAAGTTGGGGTATGAACTGAGGAGGTTATTTCAATGTCAGAAGAAACTAATGTGCAAGAATCCGTGGCGGAAGAAGTAAGCCAAGACGCTTTGGATAATTTCGTGTCTTTGAAAAAAGGCGATTCCGTTAAAGGTACAATCGTCAAAATCGAAGATAACCAAGCTTATGTAAGCCTTGGATATAAATATGACGGTGTTATTCCGATTCGTGAGCTTTCTGCTGTGCAGATTGAGAACGCTACGGACGCTGTTCAAATCGGTCAAGAGGTAGAGCTTAAAGTAGTCAGCATTGATGATGAGAAAGAAAAGCTTGTTCTTTCGAAACGTCAAGTCGACGGCGAGAAAGCTTGGGATGTTCTTGAGCAGCGCTTTGAAAGCGGCGAAGTATTCGAAGTTGCCGTTGCAGACGTAGTTAAAGGCGGACTTGTAGCTGATGTTGGCGTTCGCGGTTTTATTCCTGCTTCTATGGTTGAGCGTCATTTTGTTGAAGATTTCTCCGATTACAAAGGCCGCACGCTTCGCGTGAAGGTTAAAGAAATCGACCGCGAGAACAACAAAGTTATTCTTTCCCAAAAAGAAGTGCTTGATGGGGAATTCGAGCAAAGCAAAAAGCAAGTGATTGCTGCACTTGAAGTAGGTCAAGAGCTTGATGGTACGGTTCAACGCCTTACTCCGTTCGGCGCATTCGTAGACATCGGCGGCATCGACGGCCTTGTACACGTTTCCGAGCTATCATGGCAGCATGTTGCACACCCGAAGGATGTTGTAGCAGAAGGCCAAGCGGTTCGCGTTAAAGTACTTAAAGTAGATCCGGCTGCAGGCAAAATTAGCCTCAGCTTGAAAGCTGCGCAACCAGGTCCTTGGGATACTGCAGGCGCTCAATTCGCGATTGGCGATATCGTTACAGGTACAGTTCGTCGCCTAGTACCATTCGGCGCTTTCGTTGAAATCGCTCCAGGCGTGGAAGGTCTTGTTCACATCTCCCAAATCGCACATCGTCATATCGCTACGCCTAACGAGGTTCTTCAAGAAGGCCAAGAAGTTCAAGCGAAAGTTCTTGACTTCAATCCTTCCGAGAAACGCGTTAGCCTTAGCATTAAAGAAACAGAAGAAGCACCAGAGCAAGCGGCTCCTAGCGCTAGACCTGATCGTGCTCCTCGTTCGCCAAAAATCGAGAAAATCGACAATCCAAACGTTAGCTTGAGCAACGAGAGCATGAGCTACTCACTTGCTGAACGTTTCGGCGACAAGCTAAAAAACCTTAAATAATTTTTAATTTATGCCAAAGGAGCTATTCCTGCGAAATATCGCAGGAATAGCTCCTTTTTATTGGTGCATAATAGGGTTTACGAGAGGTGAGATAAGGTGAATCCTGGTTTTATGGCTATATGGATCGTATTAATCATGATCATACTCATGGCAACAGGCTGGAAGGACTATGTAGCTCCTGATATTAGCCGTCGAATGATGGTTGCAGCTGTTATTTCTATGGTCATTGCGCTTGCATCGTCTTTATGGCTTTTGCCTTTTCACGTATTCGGCATTGAAATTCATGTGGGTGTCTGCGTACTGCTGTTTTTGGCCTTATCGTCACTTTACAACGGTACAGAAAGCTGGGGACACGTGACTTATTTACTCGTATGTATGCTGATGATTGCAGTAATCTGGGGATTCGTTCGTAAAATGTACAGCTACGATCCCGTTTTTTATTGGATAAACCCGAATTGGGATGCTCCCTTACTCGCAGGATTGTTTTGCGGCGCCTTTGCGTCTAAAGCTAATCAACAATTTGCTATGATCTCTGGTGGAGCCGTTATTGGTGAAATCTTTAACGCTTTTTTACAGACCGGCGGGTATATGGGCTATATTGGAGAGCTCAGGTGGTGGGATAGCTTCTGGATTGCTTTTGCAACGGCAAGGATTTTCAGCATATTGCTAAAGGCGCTTCGTGTTGCAGGCACGAAATTGCAGGAAATGTTATGGCAAATTAGAGGAGGGCGCTCATCATAATGCAGCACTATCTCATCCAGAATAAGTTTTTAGTCGGTGTTCTGCTAGGGATCGCCTTTGGGATTATTTCCCGCTTGCTCATGCTTAGAACGGATTATCGACAATATCCGACATACCCGCATGGGCGAATCATTCACATTTCATTAGGTGTAATTGCTGCAGCGCTCGGAGCTGTGGCTGCACCTGCTTTATTCAACAAAGACTATACGGCTATTACTTTTCTCTCGCTTGCCGCGCAGCAATTCAGAGATGTTCGTAAAATGGAAAGAGAAACGTTGACCAAAATCGACAGCATGGAGCTGGTCAGCAGAGGCTCGACTTATATCGAAGGGATTGCGATGGTGTTTGAAGGACGTAATTACTTAGTTATTATGACTGCTTTATTAACGAGTTTGTTCGCCGTCATATTAAATGTTTGGGTAGGCATTGTTGCCGGCTTGCTTTCCTTGGTACTGGTAGAGAAGCTGAAATCGGGAAAAGCAATGTCGCATATTGCTGCCGTACAAACTGCTGCGGTGAAGGTCGATGGTCCTGATTTGTTCGTAGACGACATCTACATAATGAATGTTGGTTTGAAGGCCAATCAAGACATTATCGCGGAACGAGGCATGGGCTTCATACTTACGCCGTACAATTCAAACGGAAAAGTTACGATAAGCAATCTCGGACAGCGTCAGGCTATCCTTTATGATATGGCAACGATATTAGGCGTATACCGTGACGATGGCGAGCCGGCGCTAATTCCCATGGCCAAGCTGGATATGAAGGATGGGCGCTTGGCTGTGTTTATTTTGCCGCAGGAGATGGATGCGGAGAAAGGCAAGAAAGTCATAATGAGAGTGCCTATATTGGAGTCTGCTGTGCGTATGCCTACAGAAGCTTCTGTCAACAAAAAGGAGGCTGGTGAAAATGGCTAAAATCGTCGCAATAGTGGCTATGCATTTCGGGGCAGTCGGGGGCGGAGCTCCCATTTTTATTGAAGAGTCGAAAGACAAGCTGGAGAAAACAGCATTTCTGCTTGAGAAGATATTGGATGCCAGCGCGCATGATTTGAAGAACGGCACAATTATATTGGTCAATCACAAGTAATATGAAAAGTTAGCCAAGAACGCACTTTTTTGCTATGATGGTTAACGTGAGTATTTTTGAAGGAGTGGAAAACAAACTATGGCAAGACCCGTTATCGCTATCGTCGGTCGTCCGAACGTGGGTAAATCCACCATTTTCAATCGGGTCATCGGCGACCGTCTAGCAATTGTTGAGGATAAACCGGGAGTCACTCGTGACAGGTTGTACGGCACCGGAGAGTGGAATGGCAAACCGTTTAGCATTATTGATACCGGCGGTATTGAAATTGACGGCGAAGATGAAATCATGAAATCTGTACGTATGCAGGCTGAGCTTGCCATTGAAGAAGCAGATGTGATTATTTTTATGGCCGATGCCAAATCCGGATTAACACATGCAGATGATGAAGTCGCACAAATGCTTTTCCGTTCAGGAAAGCCTGTAGTGCTTGCTGTGAATAAAGTGGACAACCAAGGCCGAATGGACGAGGTTTATGAGTTTTATGGTTTGGGTTTCGGTGAACCGATCGCAATCTCGGGCTCGCATGGACTAGGCATCGGAGATCTGCTGGACGCCGCAGTTGCATTGCTGCCGGAGCAAACGGATGATGGCTATGACGAGGATGTTATTCGTGTAGCATTAATCGGCCGGCCTAACGTTGGTAAATCATCACTCGTGAATGCGCTGCTTGGCGAAGACCGGGTTATTGTCAGCGACGTAGCAGGCACAACGCGAGATGCAATCGATACGCCTTTCGAACGCGATGGCCAGCGTTACGTGCTAATAGACACGGCTGGTATGCGCAAACGCGGCAAGGTGTATGAATCTACCGAGAAATATAGCGTCATGCGTGCGATGAAAGCCATTGAACGCGCTGATGTTGTTCTTGTTCTGATCAACGGAGAAGAAGGCATTATCGAACAGGACAAGCATATCGCCGGCTATGCCCATGAAGCGGGTAAAGCATCGATATTTGTCGTTAACAAGTGGGATGTCGTTGATAAGGACGAGAAGACTATGCAGTTGTTCTCGCAAAGCATCCGTGATCATTTCTTGTTCATGTCTTATGCTCCAATCGCTTATCTTTCTGCGTTGACTAAACAGCGCTTACAAAAGCTGCTGCCGGTTGTTAAGCATGTTTCTGAACAGCACGCGATGCGCATTCAAACGCATCTGCTTAATGATGTCATCTCTGATGCAGTGGCGATCAATCCGCCTCCGTCCGACAAAGGAAAGCGTCTGCGCATTAATTACGTGACTCAAGTTGCGATTAAGCCTCCTACGATTGTTGTTTTCGTCAATGATCCGGAGATTATGCATTTCTCGTACGAACGTTATTTGGAAAACAAAATTCGCGCTGCGTTTAATTTTGAGGGGACGCCAATACGAATATTCTCGCGTCGTAAGTCCGAAGAAGATTAGGGGAGAAGTAGCTTGTTATATGGAGTAATTGCGGTTGCTTTAAGCTATTTATTAGGTTCGGTTTCATTTAGCATCGTTATAGCAAAATGGGTTAAAGGCATTGATATCCGTCAGCACGGCAGCGGCAACGCCGGCGCTACCAACACATTGCGGGTGCTCGGCAAAGGGCCGGGCATACTCGTATTTGTGCTTGATATTGCGAAAGGCGTAGCGGCTGTTTGGATTGGTCATGCGCTCGGAGAAAATGACTGGATACCCGTTCTGTGCGGATTAGCGGCCATTATTGGTCATAACTGGCCGATTTGGTTCCGATTCAAAGGCGGAAAGGGCATCGCGACAACGGTTGGCGTTATTGCGACACTTGCATTCGTACCTGCACTGTGTGCAGGAGCTGTTGCGATCGCCTCAATTGCATTAACTCGTTATGTTTCGTTAGGCTCACTTTTGTTTGCGGCATTAACGCCATTATTCATATCCATATTTTATTTTTCAGTACCGTTGTTATGTGCAAGTCTTCTGATCTGTATCTTTGCTTTCGTCCGTCATCGGTCGAATATTGTAAAGCTGCTTCAAGGAACGGAAAACAAGCTAGGTGCGAAGAAAGGATAGTGAGCGTTGCATGAATCAGCTAGGGGAGACATCAAAGTTCGCAGCGGTGCTTGTAGCGGGCAGCTGGGGAACCGCACTAGCATCAGTGCTTGCTTGTAACGGCTATCAAGTGAAGTTGTGGACAAGAAGCGCGGAACAAGCAGAAGATATCAACCAAAACCGCATGAACAGTAAGTTTTTGCCGGGAGTAAAGCTTCCTGCGCGTATTCATGCGACCACAGACATGGAATTTGCACTTCAGCATGCAGAGCTGGCTTTATTCGTTGCGCCTTCCGGTGCAATGCGTGAGGTAGCGAAGCAGGCGGCTGTACATTTGTCGGATGATACGCTCGTCGTGCATGCAACGAAGGGGTTTGAGACGACTTCGTTGAAGAGGATGACAACCGTACTCTCAGAAGAGCTAGGACGCTCGCAGGAGCAGTTAGTCGTTCTCTCAGGCCCAAGTCACGCTGAAGAAGTGATTCTGAAGCAGCCAACGACCGTCGTTGTTGCATCTGCCAGCATGGTGTCTGCAGAGAAAGCACAGGATGCACTAATGAATACGGACTTCCGGGTTTACACGAATCCGGACGTTGTTGGCGTCGAGGTTGCCGGTGCGATCAAGAACATTATTGCTTTAGGGGCAGGACTGACAGACGGCTTGCAATTCGGAGATAATGCGAAAGCAGCGCTGCTAACGCGGGGACTTGCCGAGATTAGCAGGCTTGGTACCGCAATGGGTGCTAGTCCGCTTACTTTTGCCGGTCTTGCTGGCGTTGGAGATCTAGTGGTTACCTGCACAAGCAAACACAGCCGAAACTGGCGTGCGGGCTATATGCTTGCTGACGGTACACCGCTTGAAGACGTGCTTAGCAAGATGGGCATGGTCGTGGAAGGTGTGAAAACGACGCGAGCAGCCTATGATTTGGCTAAGGAATACGATGTGGAAATGCCGATTACCTTTCAGCTGTATGAGGTTCTATTCGCGAATAAATCACCTCGGACTGCGGTTGAACATCTAATGGGCAGACTTCGCACGCATGAAATTGAGGATCTGGGCTAGGGACCAGCGCCTACACCAAACCTAACGCCTTCTCATATGATGCATGGAGCAAGACACTTGCGCATCCTGGAGGTGTAAGGTATGGCGAAGGATTTCTCCAAAGATATTCTCAGTTCAATTAACAAAAAAACCGGCAAGACAATTTCCGAGAGCTCAGTTAAAAAGCTGGCCAGCGGTGTAACATCAGAAACGATGCAGGACGAAGCTGAGCTTCGCAAGCTGATTAAGCAGGTGTCGGAAATGGCAAAGGTTAAGGTTGCCGAATCGACAGTCAATGATATCGTTAAAGCCGTAAAGGCAAGCRGAATGAGCTCTAGCAATATGGAAACGCTCATGAAAATGATGATGAAGAAATAAATGGCTGCGACAAAAGCGATAGGCGTCCCGAACCATGCATTCGGTTCAGCGTCCTGTCAGCTTTTGTCCTTTTTTTTAAAAATATAGGAAAATAAACCGTTAGGCTATACATTTTCTATAGTACTTGGAATGAAACGCGCCGCGCCGCCAAAGGAAGGCGATAGCCGTTTCACGTTGACGTATAGGAAAGGATATGAGTTTGGTCATCCTTTCTCTATACGTTTCGCCGAAACGATGGCGCGTCTATAGAAAGGACGCCGTTAGGCGTTTCTACTTATGCAATGTTATAATGGGGAGAATTCATTATGATATAGATTAGGAGACTGGAAATACTATGGATGCTATGACAAAAATGTGGGTTTCGCTATTCGGCATTGGAATGATGGCGATTGCGGCCCTTTTAATTACGTTTGCTCGTTTGAAAACGAAGGGCGCTCTTAAATTTGTCCTATCGCTTATTGCTTTTTTCATTTTAATCATTGGATTTATATGCGGATTAATATCAATCATTTAGCACTTATACATAAGAATTCGGAGATTACTAACGAAAAGGGAGATTTTCACATACAATGATTGAATTAAAGGGTAGAACCAAAACAGCCGTCGTTGAAGCGGAAGCAGGACTCTCACTGCTTGATCTTGCGATGAAGCATAATGTTGACTGGAGTTTCTCCTGCGCGCGCGGAACCTGCGCTCGCTGCCGCTGCCTGGTTACAGAGGGTGCTGACCAGTTGGAAGGCATCACGGATGAAGAGTGGGACCGTCTCGAGCCGGAGGAATTCGATGAAGGCTACCGCTTAGGCTGCCAGGCCATCATTAAAACCGCAGATGCGAATATTTCGGCTGCGAACAAACCATATTTTTGATAAGTACGACGTGGAAGGAAGTGCCAGCGATGACACAGGACGTTAACATTCACCACGCGCTGGCTGCCGTTTGGCAAGCAACCAATTCGACCGCCGAAAGCTGGGTAATCGGTGGGAGTGCAAGTCTCATGCTGCGAGGTCTGCCTCTTGCGGCAATGCCACGTGATTTGGATCTGTATTGCGATGATCAAGATGTAGCGAATATTCATAAAGCGCTCGAGCCTTATGCAGTAGATAAGCCAACCTTGAGCGTGACGGGCATGTACCGTTCGGTATTAAGCCGTTACCGTATCAAGGGAGTACAGGTTGAGCTGGTTGGGGGATTCCGCGTAGAAGCAGGTGGCAGCGTCTATGAAACGAAAGTGCGGGAGACGCTGCTTCCGCTATCCGATTGGATTGATATAAACGTTATGGAGTTGGTACTGCCGGTTGTGCCGTTAGCGCATGAGCTATGGTTTAATTTTCTGCGCGATCGTATGGACCGAGTTGAGCTCATCGTCAAAGCTTTCTCAGCAGCTCCTGAGAAGCATCTACATGCTTTTGCAGCAATTGAGCAAAGCAATACGTTTACGGAGGAGGCTAAGCACAGCCTCCGACGTTTGCTAGCCAATCGAGAGGCCGGTGAGTAGCTGATGGATGGAGAGGTTACCTTTTGGCCGGCGGGAAAGACTGTGAAGGTGAGGCGGGGCACAACGCTCCTAGACGCCGCCAGACGCGCTAACGTGCCGATTCGCACGCGATGCGGGGGGAAGGCTGCTTGCTTCATGTGCAAGGTTTCCGTGCGTCCTGGGAGCGAGCTCGCTCCCATTGCAGACAATGAAAGACGAAAGCTATCAGGATTAGACGGAGATGATTACAGACTTTCCTGTCAAGCAAGGGTCGCTGGCAAAGTTGAGGTAGACGTACCACTTGACCCGCTGCGCGCGGCAGTGGCACGCCAGCTTGCGCGACAAGCGGAGGAAAGCGACGATTTATGGTAAAAGGTTTGTTGCACAAACCTAGGCTTACGCTTGCGAAGTAGGTTTGTTACACAAACCTAGGGGGAGGTAAAAAAATGAATTATAAAAAAAGCTTGGCGATGCTGGCCGGCTCGATTGTCATGTTGATTGCATTATCAGGGTGCATGTATCCGAAGGATCAGCTCAAGCAAAACCAGGTCGCTCCGAAAGAAGCGGTTCGCAACGTACAAGCAGCAATTGACCAGTACAAGGATGAAACAGGTATGCTGCCGATCAAGAACAGTACGGCAGAAACGCCAAAGTATGAGAAGTTTTATGTTGATTTCGGCAAGCTTGGCCGGACAGGCTATCTGACCGATATTCCTTCGGCTGCATTCGAGAATGGAGGCAGCTTCAGCTTTCTTCTTATTGACGAGGAAACGAAGCCAAGAGTGAAGCTGCTCGATATTGTCGCTTTTCAGAATATCAATGATATTCAAGGCTGGGTAACGTCATACATTCAAACGAACAGCGTGCTCCCAAAAGGGGAACAAACCTATCCTGGCTTTTATCAAATCAATTATAAAGAAATGAATAAGTCAGCACCGACGATTCGAAGCGTATTCTCAGGCCAGACGCTTCAAGCCTTGGTCGATGAGAATGGCGTCGTCTACACTGATTACGGCATTGACATCATGCAATTCATCCAGAAAAGTGATCAAAAAGAGTTTGCAGCGGATTTTGACCTGCGCACGCTGCTGGTAGATGGATCAGATTTCGTCCCAGTCAAAGCTCCCATCTACCATTTGGTCAATAATGAGCCGCAGGCTGTCAAATAATAAAAGATGTCCTGAATATGGACATTACGCACTGAATCCTCTCCTTGGCGCAAGTCAAGAAGGGGATTTTTTTGCCATGCGGGGTCATAGATTTTTAGTTTTGCTCATATAACTCAGTCTTGGAAGGGAAGCCCGCAGACGAACAAAAAAAGTTTTCGTAGAAGGAATCGTCATAATCGGAAAGCCCGCACATATGATGATACTAGTCCAAAAGCATGTACGAGTTGCGTCGCTGGCCTGCCCTATTGACCGGTGGATGGCGGCGAACCGGAAAAATCAATTGGGAGGGGATATTCAGTGGAGAAAGTGGACATTTTCAAGGACATAGCCGAAAGAACTGGCGGGGATATTTACCTCGGGGTTGTAGGGGCGGTCCGGACGGGCAAATCAACGTTTATTAAACGGTTTATGGAAACGGTCGTGCTTCCGAACATTGCAAATGAATCAGACCGTGTCAGAGCCGTGGACGAACTTCCTCAGAGCGCCGCAGGCAAAACAATCATGACAACAGAGCCTAAATTTGTTCCGAATCAAGCGGTACAGCTCAGGGTTACCGATGGACTTGAGGTAAACGTGAGACTGGTCGATTGTGTTGGATATGCGGTTGAAGGCGCGAAGGGCTATGAGGATGAGAACGGTCCAAGAATGATTACGACTCCTTGGTTCGATGAGCCGATTCCTTTCCAAGAAGCTGCGGAGATTGGCACACGCAAAGTTATTCAAGAGCATTCCACACTCGGTGTTGTTGTCACAACAGACGGCTCAATCGCAGAAATACCGCGCAGCTCCTATGTTGTTGCAGAAGAACGCGTCATCAACGAGTTGAAGGAGGTCGGCAAGCCGTTCGTGCTTGTCATTAACTCGACTCGGCCTAAGGGTGACGAAGCGCTGCAGCTCCGCAACGAGCTTCAAGCCAAATACGATATTCCGGTCATGACGCTTAGCGTAGCGACAATGGGCGAAGAAGAGGTCATCTCGGTTCTTAGAGAAGTGCTCTACGAATTCCCTGTCCATGAGGTGAACGTGAACCTGCCTAGTTGGGTCATGGTGCTGAATGACAATCACTGGCTCCGCAGCAACTATGAAAGCTCTGTACGCGATACGGTGAAGGATATCCGCAGACTGCGTGATGTTGATCGAGTCGTTTCGCAGTTCATGGAGTATGATTTCATTGCTAGAGCTGGGCTTAGCGGCATGAACATGGGGCAGGGCGTTGCAGAAATCGACCTGTATGCACCGGATGAGCTCTATGACCGGATCCTGATGGAGGTCGTCGGCGTTGAAATTCGCGGTAAAGACCACTTGCTTCAGCTGATGCAGGAGTTCTCTCATGCCAAAAGAGAATATGACCGCTTTGCGGAAGCGCTTGAGATGGTCAAGACAACCGGATACGGCATAGCAGCGCCGACACTTGCGGAAATGGCACTCGATGAGCCGGAGCTAATCCGTCAAGGCTCGCGCTTTGGGGTTAGACTGAAGGCCACAGCACCGTCCATCCATATGATTCGTGTCGACGTGGAGTCGGAATTCGCTCCAATCATCGGTACGGAGAAACAAAGCGAAGAGCTGGTCAGATACTTAATGCAGGATTTCGAGAACGATCCGATCAAAATTTGGGAGTCTGATATTTTCGGCCGCTCCCTGCACTCCATTGTGCGTGAAGGCATTCAAGGCAAAATCGCCATGATGCCGGATAATGCTCGATACAAGCTGCAGGAGACACTCGGACGAATTATCAACGAGGGCTCGGGCGGGTTGATCGCGATCATCCTGTAGGAAGAAATAACGTGAATTCAAATGAGCCGCTGCCGATTAGGGAGCGGCTCATTTGTTTTGCAGGAATTCGAGTTCGGCACTTGAAATTGGCAAACGGCTGTATTACTATAGGTTTGTTCGGTCAAAAGGTATATTTTTGAAGTTTTCCGTTAATAAGAGGGATAAGATGAGCGTTTACACGCATGCTTTCCAGGAGTGACCATGAGTACTTTGGAGGAGGTGAAACAATGAACAAAACAGATTTGATTACAAAGGTAGCTGAGTTGACTGATCTTTCAAAGAAGGATGCAACTAAAGCGGTTGATGCTGTTTTTGATGCAATTTCTGATGCGCTTCAAAGCGGAGATAAGGTGCAATTGGTTGGATTTGGAAACTTTGAGGTTCGCGAGCGCCAAGCACGCAAAGGCCGCAACCCGCAAACTGGAGACCCAATCGATATCGCAGCAAGCAAAACGCCTGCGTTCAAGCCGGGGAAATCACTTAAGGACCTTGTATCCAATTAAGCATACTTAGATGATATTAAGCGCAGCTAACCGAAGCAATCCTAGTGGTTGAGATGAAAACGCGCGTAGATTTCGAGCAGAAGATGCCTGAGCGGGTAACCGTTCGGGCATTTTTTGTTAGCTGCCAAAGCCGTATGGATTGCGCAAACGTCTTCCATACACTATAATTCACATGGATAGCTTGGAAATTCGGATGCGGAGGGATAACGATGGAGCCTACACATGGTGAGTACATAGTCGTAAAAGCAAAGGATCAAGGCGTGCAAGTCATCGGTTTGACACGCGGAATGGACACAAAATTTCATCATACGGAAAAGCTGGACAAGAACGAAATTTTAATCTGCCAGTTCACTGATCATACGTCAGCCATTAAAATTCGCGGCAAAGCAGTCGTCATGACGAAATACGGTACGATGGAAACGGACCAGTAAGATAATCAAGCAGAGCAGGCGATGCCTGCTTTTTTTTTGTCTGCGTACGCTCCGAATATTCAACCCGCACCGCTCGTACAATGTGATAAGGGACTTGTCACAGCAAGAGCCTTGCAGACCGTTTAAAATGGTGTGCAAGCAATGGGAGGTGCAGATTGAAGATCGGAAAACCATTACTGGCAGCAATTGCGGCTGCGCTGGCTGTTACTTTAATATTTACGTGGCTGCCGCACGCATCGTGGCAGCAAGGAGATAAGCGCGGGGATGTGGCTGTGTTTCGCGTATCGACTGCGGTGAGGCTAACCAATAGCAATTTAGTCGATGTGCTCGTTGCCGTAAAGCTTAATGAACGGCTCGAGAAAGCGGAATGGAGCAATGGGATTTTGTCTTTGGATATGCGCGTAGATCCGAACAGCGGCAGACCCTCGCTTTGGTTTGAGGACGTGGAAAAGCTGGTGCGCGTCTCTTTCATGCAGCTTGAAAACGTAAAACGCGTACTTATTCGAATGGTAGAAAAGCAGCAAGACGATGCGGTTTTACTGGCAGCAGTCGATGTTAGGAAAACAGACGAATGGCTCATCAGTGAAATGCAGCAACTCTCATCAGCAGATCCCGTGCATGATGAGCTGTGGCGGAAGCGGCTTCGGGTGAGCTTCACTTCGGCTTGGGAGAAACGATTCGGACCAGTAGCTTTGTATTCTGCTAAGCCTTCCTTCATTTTGCAATCGGAATAAGGCTGTCTGTTGCAATTTGTTGAACAAGAAAGCTATATCGTATGCTCTTTAAATAAGTTGTGCTATAATAGTTTAGATTATTGAGCGGCGATTTGCGCTTCTCTGTTCGGAGGCTTCCCCAATGAAAACATACCGTGTACCTGAATTAGCTAAAAAGTATGTAGAATATGACATGATCCAAGAGCATGCTGTTCTTCCTGATTTAGCGAATGCGAGGCTGCGTTTGCTGTATGCGTTCCTAAACCAGCAGAAGTCGTTACAGACACACAGTGAGCTCTACACGCTCGTCGTATCTCTCGTGCAGCTAGGAATGGATACGCATGATTTGATCGACACACGGCAAGATCAGCGTTCTGAGAAGGAAATGCGAGCAAGGCAGCTTAAAGTGCTGGCTGGTGACTATTTTAGCGCCACCTTCTACCAGCTGCTTGCCCAATCTGGCCAAATTGACATGATTGCCAAGATTAGCAGTGCTGTGAGTGAAGTAAACCGATTAAAGGTTAACCTTTACGTGCGAATGAGGCAGCATAAGCTGACAGCTGATGAATATTTGAGCTTATCCGTACCTATAAAAAGCACCCTCTTCCACATTTTCACGGATTTGTTGGATGGGACTCTTTTGCGTGTCTGGCCAGAAATTCTGAACGGGCTAAGCTTATGCGAGGCATTGGTGGATGAATTGGCAAGAAGCAAGTGCGTAGATCGGTTCGACCAAAGCTGGTCTTATTGGCATGTCATGCAGGTCGCTACAGACGATGAAAGGCATCAATTATCAAAGCATTCAAATGATTACGCATGTATTCAAAGTTTGGCGGAAAAATATAAGGTGCGCAGCCAGCTTAACGCAAAGCTGAAGGCATCGGCAACCAAGGTTCTAGCAGCTGCTGGAATGTTGGAATCAGACGAGCTGAAAGGTGATCTTACAGCCATCGTCAATCGTCTGCTGCTCGAGGAAACCGATTTTACGCCCGCACTCAACGAGACGAGGTGAACAGCTCGAATGGATACAAACTCCAAGAGCCATGTGCATGGCGTGTTCGAACGCATTGCACCCAAATATGATTTAATGAATGATCTGATCAGCTTTCGCAGGCATAAGGCTTGGCGCAAGCTGACGATGAAGAAGATGGATGTTCAAGCAGGACAAACCGCGTTGGATTTGTGCTGCGGCACCTGTGATTGGACGATTGCACTAGCTGATGCGAGCCGCACAGGGAAGATTGTCGGATTGGATTTCAGTCAGAACATGCTTGATGTTGGAGCCCAGAAAATAGATAAGCTCGGGCTTAATAAACAGATTACGCTCGTTCAGGGAAATGCAATGAACCTTCCTTTCGAGGATCATTCCTTCGACTTCGTCACCATTGGTTTCGGTCTTCGGAACGTGCCTGATTATTTGCAGGTACTCAAGGAAATGCAGCGAGTCGTTAAGCCTGGCGGGAAAGTCGTTTGCTTGGAAGTGTCCAAGCCGACCTGGCAGCCATTCAAAGCCATGTACAATCTGTATTTCGAGAAGCTCCTTCCAATTATAGGGAAAGTAGTTGCCAAGAGCTTTCAAGAGTACAAGTGGCTGCCGGAATCACTAAAATTGTTCCCCGGTCGTCAGCAGCTTGCTGAGATGTTTGAAGATGCGGGATTGTCACAGGTTAAGGCATATCCTCTGACTGGCGGAGTAGCTGCGCTTCATATGGGGACAAAGGAGAAGAAATAGCAATGATTCGCAAATTACGCATTATTCTAGAGATGATTAAGTTTGAGCATACCGTATTTGCATTGCCTTTTGCGTTCATGGGCGCAATACTCGGAACGGTGATGATGGAGCAGCGTTTGCCGTCATGGTCCGAGATCGGTTGGATTACGCTCGCCATGTTCGGTGCCCGGAGCGCAGCCATGAGCTTGAACCGATTGATCGACAAAGCAATCGATTTGAGAAATCCGCGAACAGAGAAAAGAGCGCTTCCGGCAGGCTTGCTTAAGTCGGCGGAAGTTTTATTGTTTATCATCGTTTCATTTGTTTTATTATTTGTCGCAACGGCGAACTTGGCTCCGATTGCACTTAAATTGATGCCGATTGCGGTTGCGCTGCTCGTCTTGTATTCGTACACCAAACGCTTCACCTGGCTTTGCCATCTTGTCCTCGGGTTTACGATTGGGCTTTCGCCGCTCGGCGGCTGGGTAGCCGTGACAGGTCAGTTCGATCCTGCCGCTTGGATTCTATATATTACGGTTGCACTTTGGATAGCTGGGTTCGATATTATCTATGCTACTCAAGATTTCGAATATGACCGCGGCGAAGGCTTGCATTCCATTCCCGCTCGATTCGGTATAGCCGGCGCTTTATGGATCGCACGGGGATTGCATGTCGCAACAGCAATTGGATTCATAACCTTGTTCTGGTTAACCGATCTCAGCTGGATGTACTTGCTCGGTACGCTTATTTCGATTTCGTTGCTGTTCTATCAGCACTATCTCGTTCGTCCTAACGATCTATCGCGGGTTCAAACGGCATTCTTTGGCATGAACGGCACACTAAGCGTCGTATTATTCTTGTTTGTTATCGCTGATCTTCTGGTTATACACCAATGGTAGCAGAAACAGCGAATACGGCCAAAGCGGACTGGAAGAAACGATGGGTTGTCGGCATTACCGGCGCAAGCGGATCGATCTATGGCATTAGACTAATTGAAGTATTGCTTCAAAAGGGATTTGAAATTCATCTTGTTGTGACCGAGGCTGGATGGAGAGTGCTCAAAGAGGAGCTTGGCTTCGAAACAACTCGCAGAATGGCAGCGCTCGAGCAGCGCTTTGGAGATGCAATCACTGAACGCAGGCTCGTGTTTCATCCCAATGCGGACATAGGCGCAAGTATTGCCAGCGGTTCTTTCCGCGTACAAGGAATGGTTATCGTGCCGTGCTCGATGGGGACTCTTTCGTCCATATCGCACGGCATTTCCGATGATTTGATGACGAGAGCTGCGGATGTCATGCTGAAGGAGAGTCGCAGCCTGCTGATTGTACCGAGAGAGACTCCTCTGCATGCCATCCATCTGGAAAATATGCTGACGCTCTCGCGTTTAGGCGTAAGAATCATTCCAGCGATGCCCGCCTTTTACTATAAGCCACAAAGCATGGAAGAAATGATTGACTTTTTAGTTGGAAAAGTACTTGATAATATGACAATCGATCATGATTTGTACAGAAGATGGGGAGATGAACAGAATGGGCATGAATCGCCCGATCACCATCGGAAGAATTGATTACGCAAATGCCTGGCCGCTATTCCACCAGTTGGAGGATAGGGTGGAATGGAATCGTTATGAGGTCATAAAACGCGTGCCTTCTGAGTTAAATCGGCTGCTACAAGCAGGCGAATTGGATGTATCCGCTATTTCGTCCTTCTCATATGGTCAAAACGCCGACGACTATATGCTGCTGCCTCACCTTTCCGTCGGTTCGATCGGAAAGGTGAATTCAATCCTGCTTTTTCTGAAGGAACCCCTTGAGCGCAAACGACCCGAACGGATCGCGTTGACGGCAACATCGGCGACCTCCGTCAATCTTTTGAAAATATTGATGACGCTGCGCTTCGAATGTGAGCCCGAGTATGTGACGGCAGAGCCCGTTCTTGAGAAAATGCTTGAAACCTCAGACGCTGCGCTAATAATCGGCGACCAAGCTATTCAAGCCTCTTGGAAAAACCACGGCTTACATGTCATCGATCTGGGACAATTATGGAACGAGTGGACGGGTCTTGGCATGACGTATGCGGTAGTCGCAGCACGCAGAGAGGCAGTTGCTGCAGCTCCGGAAGCGGTACAAGCTGTATATAATGCGATAAAAGCGAGTAAACAGTATAATAAGATGCATCTCCGTCCACTGATAGAGCAAGCTTGCAGCCAGCTTGGGGGAGATTCAGCCTATTGGAATATGTATTTTCATTCGCTTCAATATGATTTCGACAGCAAGCTGCAAGAGGGACTTAAGTTATATTTCGATTATTCCAAGCAGCTCGGTCTACTCACGAAACAAGTGGAACTGACTTTTTTTGAAGACCAATCTGCCCAAAAGGTGAAAGAATGAAACTACTAGATTTGTATGCAAAGATGAAAGGCGATCTCAATCAAATCGAGCAAGAGCTGGAGCGCAGCGTGACGGATGACCATGTGCTGCTCAGCGAGGCTTCGTTGCATTTGCTCAAAGCGGGCGGGAAACGGATCAGGCCGATATTTGTCCTGCTTTCCGGCAAGTTTGGCGATTACCGCTTAGATGTAATGAAACGTGTCGCTGTCCCGCTCGAGCTCATACACATGGCTTCGCTAGTTCATGATGATGTCATTGATGATGCGCAGACGCGCCGCGGCCAATTAACGGTCAAATCCAAATGGGATAACCGGATTGCGATGTATACGGGTGATTTCATTCACGGCAAAGCCTTAACGATTGCAGCACAGCTGCCCAATCCGCAAATCCATCTCATCCTCTCCAGCGCCTTAGTACAGATGTGTGTCGGGGAAATGGAGCAAATTCGAGATTTTTTCAATACGGAGCAGACCATTCGAAATTATCTGCTTCGCATTAGAAGGAAAACCGCATTGCTTATTGCCATTAGCTGCCAGCTTGGAGCAGTTGCATCGAATACGGACCGTTCCATCTCGAACAGCCTTTACCGGTATGGCTACAACGTTGGAATGGCATTCCAAATTCGTGATGATCTGCTTGATCTTTACGGTACGGAGAAACAAATCGGCAAGCCGCCCGGTTCGGATATGCGCCAAGGAAATATTACGCTGCCCGTGCTGCTTGCTCTTAAGGACCCTGCAATCCGAGATTCGCTGCTGAGCGAAATTGCATCAATCCGTGAGCTTGGCGGCAAAAGAGATACAGGCCGAGCTATCGAAATGATCCGTAAAAGCGATGGGGGAGAGCAGGCTGACCAGCTCGCCAACCGATATGTAAAAAAAGCTCTGCAAGCATTAGAGGGATTGCCTAACCTGACAGCGAAAAAGAACTTGATCGATATTGCACATTTTGTCGGCAAACGAAATTATTAATTCTGTTCAGTCGAAAGGAATGGTTGTGGATGGAAAGAACTTTTCTGATGGTTAAACCAGATGGCGTACAACGCGGCTTGATCGGCGAGATCGTTTCAAGGTTTGAGAGAAAGGGACTGCAGCTGTCAGCGGCCAAATTTATGGTTTTAAGCCAGGAGCTTGCAGAGAAGCATTATGAGGAGCATAAGGGCAAGGTCTTTTATGAGCCGCTTCTTACATTTATTACCTCTGGTCCAGTATTTGCGATGGTCTGGCAAGGGGATAATGCCATTGCCCTTTCACGGGCTCTTATTGGCAAAACAGATGCGATTGACGCGTCTCCAGGAACGATTCGTTCCGACTTTGCCGTACATACGAACTTCAACCTGATCCATGGTTCCGATTCGGCAGCGAATGCGGAAAAAGAGATCAGCATTTATTTCTCTCCATCTGAGCTCATTGATTACGAACATACAATCCAACGGTGGATTTAACGTCCCCGACTACTGCGATGGAGGAACCTATGCTTGAAGACCAAGATTTTGCACAATTTATCGTTCGAATAAAGCAAAAGACCGCCATTGACCTGTCCCAATACAAGGAAGCCCAAATGAAGCGCAGGCTAACGACGTTAAGGCAGAAGCACGGTTTTCAAACTTTTGAAGACTATTATAAAGCGATCGAGCAGAATAAAAGCATGCTGAACGAGTTCTTGGATCGGATGACGATTAACGTGTCTGAGTTTTGGAGAAATCCTTCCAGGTGGGAAGTGCTTCAAAAACGTTTCTTCCCTGAAATGCTTGGATCTGCCAATCGGTTGAAAATTTGGAGCGCAGCTTGTTCAACAGGCGAAGAGCCTTATACAATTGCGATGATTTTATCGGAGCTGGGAGCTATGCAGCGATCCTCGCTGCTCGCAACTGATCTTGATTCAGGCGTGCTGCAGAAAGCGATTGAAGGCAGCTACTTGGAACGGTCACTTCGTGACGTGCCTGCCGTATGCCGCCAGAAATATTTCAAGCAAGTTGACGGTGCTTTTCAGATTTCGGATGCTCTGAAGCAATTTATTCAATTCAAACAGCAAAATCTGCTGCATGATGCGTTTGATAGCTCATTTGATTTAATTGTGTGCCGCAACGTCATGATCTATTTCACAGAGGAAGCGAAGCATGTGCTGTACCAGAAATTTGCGAATGCGCTCAAGCCGGGCGGACTGCTATTCGTGGGCAGCACAGAACAGATTTTCTCGCCTGCGCAATACGGCTTTGAGACTGCGGACACGTTCTTTTACCGCAAGATGTAACCTTCATGTATACCGTTTTCCAACTTCTCCTATACTAAGCATTAGGTAGATGACTTGGAGGATGAAGCAACCGATGGACAAACGCAAGGTTATAGCCGCATATAGGCGTGGTTTTATCTCCATTCAAGAATGCGCACAAATTATCGGAGTAGACAGCGGTCAGATGACAAGGCTCGTAAATGACCCGCTGCTTATGAAGGATGGAATGCCGCTGCTTGATAAAAAAACGGTCAACAGTTAATAAGCAAGTTTCACTCGAGGCTGGCGAACATGTCTTCTTTCACAGACATGTTCGCCAGCCTCTTTTTGGCTAGAGACACCAGTGTTTCCGGCGCTCGGATTCTTGTCAAACCGGAAGCGCTGTACTATAATGAGCAAAGATGTTTAGTGCAGTAAAGCATAGCAGGCGCTTACAGGCTTGCTTTGAAGGAGGAGCTTTGGTTGAGTTTAAGGTATTTGACAGCGGGGGAGACACATGGTCCCCAACTAACAGCGATTATCGAAGGATTGCCCAGCAATTTAACGATTGATTTCGAGGAGCTTAATTTTCAATTGCACCGTCGTCAGAAGGGCCATGGCCGCGGACGCAGGATGCAGATCGAGAAGGATACAGCCAACATTGTCGGCGGCGTGCGTCACGGCAGAACGACAGGAGCGCCTGTAGCCCTAATTGTTGCGAACAACGACTGGAAGCATTGGACTTCCGTTATGAATATTGAGCCTATTGAAGGTAGCGACGAAGAGAAGCGCCGCGTTAACCGCCCGCGACCTGGACATGCGGATTTGAATGGCGGATTGAAATACGACTTGAAGGATCTTCGCAACGTATTGGAGCGCTCCAGTGCAAGAGAAACGGCTGCAAGAGTGGCAGTCGGCGCGGTCGCGCGCCAATTTCTAGCGGAATTCGGCATTAAAGTAGCCGGACAAGTTATCCGTATCGGTGAAATTGAAGCTCCTGCGAATCAGCTTACTGTTGACGAGCTCATACGATTGACAGAGGAATCATCTGTCCGTGTGGTAGACAAGGAAACGGAACAGAGGATGACCGACTACATTGACCAGATCAAGGCAGAAGGCGATTCCATCGGCGGTATCGTGGAATGCATTATCGAAGGCGTACCTATCGGTCTAGGAAGCCATGTGCAGTGGGACCGCAAGCTGGATGGGCKAATTGCGCAGGCAGTCGTATCCATTAATGCGTTCAAAGGCTGCGAAATCGGCATTGGCTTTGAAGCAGCGAAGCTTCGCGGTTCACAGGTTCATGACGAAATCATGTATGAAGCCGAGCGGGGCTACCACCGTGCAACGAACCGCCTAGGCGGGTTCGAAGGCGGCATGACTAACGGCGAGCAAATCGTTGTGCGTGGCGTGATGAAGCCTATTCCCACGCTGTACAAGCCTCTTCGCAGCGTGGATATCGATACAAAAGAGCCATTTACAGCACAGGTTGAGCGCTCAGACAGCTGCGCGGTGCCAGCGGCAAGCGTAGTGATGGAGCATGTTGTCGCTTGGGAAGTGGCAAAAGCGTTCCTTGAAAAGTTCGGAGGCGATTCCATCGAGGAAATCCGCACGAACCTGAACAATTATTTGGATCAGCTGGGTCGGTACTAATATGCGCGAGCTTACGGTCGACCTAGGTGAACGTTCTTATCCGATCTATATTGGTGAAGGCCTCCTGAAGGAGGCTTCCTCCTACTTCATAAAGCATGGTATTAGCAAGAAATCCCCGCTGCTCATTATTACGGATAGCCGCGTAGCCGAATATCATCTTGAATCATTTGAATCAGAGCTAGCGGAAGCGGGGTTTCAGACAGCAAGCGTTATCGTGCCATCAGGTGAAAGCTCCAAATCGCTGTCTATGCTGGAGTCTCTCGTTACGAAGGCGCTGGAATGCGGACTTGATCGCAAATCTGCAATCATTGCATTAGGCGGCGGTGTTGTCGGTGATTTAGCGGGTTTTGTAGCCGCATCCTATATGCGCGGCATTAAATTCGTTCAGGTTCCTACGACCATTCTTGCGCATGACAGCAGCGTAGGCGGCAAAGTGGCGGTTAATCATCCGCTTGCCAAAAATATTATTGGTGCATTTCACCAGCCGGAGCTGGTTTTGTACGACCTCAATACGCTTCAAACGCTTCCTCCGAGAGAGGTGAGCGCGGGATTGTCCGAGGTTGTCAAGCATGGCCTGATCTGGGATGCAGAATTCGCGGCTTGGTGCGAGGAGAATGCAGAGAAGCTGCTTGCTCTTGATGCAGAAGCGCTTGGATATGCCTTGTACAAAGGCTGCAGCGTAAAGGCGGCAGTGGTTTCCAAGGATGAACGCGAGAATGATTTGCGCGCAATATTGAATTTAGGCCATACGATTGGACATGCGTTAGAAGCGGTTGCCGGTTATGGCGAGCTGCTTCACGGCGAAGCGATTTCCATCGGCATGGTTGGCTCCGCACGGCTAGGGCTGCGTTACGGGGCTTCTGAGGACGTGTATACCGTAACTAAGCGAGTGCTTGCTAAATCAGGTCTACCCGTACGTCTGCCCGATCATTTCGACGTCGATAAGATCATGGATGCTATGATGCATGACAAGAAGTTTTCCGAGGGAACGATGGTGTTTGTCGTACCTACTGAAATAGGCAGGGTGGAAATCAAATCAGATGTGCCTGTGCAGTGGGTACGCGAAATAGTAGAGCAATTAAAGCTGGAGGTGCAGCCGTAATGAGCGTAAGAGGAATTCGTGGTGCAATTACCGTTGATGCGAACGAGGAGCAGCCCATTCTAAATGCGACAATCGAGATGTTGAACGGGATTGTTGCTGATAATGAAATCGTTCCTGATGATATCTGCAGCGTGTTCGTGACGGTTACGAATGATTTGGATGAGACTTTTCCAGCAAGAGCGATCCGTCAGATGAAAGGCTGGGAGCTTGTCCCGCTTATGTGTGCGCTGGAGGTTCCAGTTAAAGGAAGCTTAGAGCGCTGCATTCGTCTAATGGTTTTGATCAATACAGATAAAACGCAGGCTGAGATTCGCCATGTTTATTTGAATGGAGCGCAGGCATTGCGTCCTGATCTTTCCAAGGCCTAATATTACTATAGCTCATAAATGCAAGAAATCCCTTTGTTGACGCACAGCTGTTCGTTGTTGTATATTTAGTAACGTAAGTGAGAGTAGCAGAGCCGTTTTATGAGCTGAGTTGAGATGAGTCAAGACTAGTTGAGAGTAGCAGAGTGAAGCACGCAGTGAAATGGGAACGAACGAAAGAGCTGAACGACCAATTGCGCATGCGCATATCCGGTTGTAAAAGTGCTGTTTCATCCTATCCACAGCAGTGTCTTTTCCGCTTACACACTTCCGTCATCATCTAAACCAACGCTCCTGCTCTGGCAGGAGCTTTTTTTGTACGCATTGATAGATTTTTTGATCGCAAAGGGAGATGTTTCGAAAATGACAAATGAGCTGCAGCACGTTATCCGTCTTGCCAGTCAATACAACTTAATTCCAATCGTTCGCTATATGATGGCGGATACGGAAACGCCAATTCGGTTGTTTCAGCATTTTGCGAAGGAGGATCATGCCTTTCTCCTAGAGAGCGTAGAAGGCGGTGCGAAATGGGCGAGACATTCGTTCATCGGAACGGATCCGTTCATGATGCTGTATGGCAAGAACGGTGAGATGGTACTCGAGCGCAGCGGCGAGAAGCATGTGCTGAGCGATAAGCCAATCGAGCTGCTAAAAGCTCATTTGCGTTCCTTCCGCAGTCCCTCGCTACCGGAGCTTCCGCCGTTCACAGGCGGGGCAATTGGCTTTTTCGGATATGATCTGCTGCAATATTACGAGAAGCTTCCGGCACACCGAATCGATGATCTCAACATGAATGACATGCAGTTTATGTTCTGTGACCAGGTTATCGTATTTGATCATTTCAAGCAGCAGCTGCAAATCGTCGGCAACGTACATATTGCAGACGGCGCAACGGATGCTGAGATCGCGAAAAGCTACGAGGCGGCGATTGCGAAGATTGATGCAACGATCGAACGGCTGCAGCAGCCGATCACGACTCCAGTGACAACCGGCAGCTCCATCGCGGCTGATTATGAGCTGGGAGACATTCAGTCAAATGTAACGAAAGAGCAATTTATTTCGAATATTGAACAGGCGAAGCAATATATTCGCGCAGGCGATATTTTCCAAGTCGTGCTATCGCAGCGTTTTAATATTGATACGGACATCGACCCTTTGCATGTGTACCGAGTTCTTCGCACGATGAATCCTTCTCCTTATATGTATTATTTGAAGATGGGCGAAGAGGTCATTGTCGGGACGTCGCCAGAGGCACTTGTAAAGGTTAATGGAGACCGTGTGGAAACGAGACCGATCGCGGGCACGAGACCTCGCGGAAAAACACCGGAGGAGGATAAGGCACTCGAGCTAGAGCTACTGGCAGACGAGAAGGAACGTGCAGAGCATCTGATGCTTGTGGACCTAGGCCGCAACGATATCGGGCGTGTATCGGAATTCGGGACAGTGAAATGCGACTCTTTCATGGAAATCGAACGGTATTCTCACGTGATGCACATCGTTTCCAATGTTTCCGGCAAGCTGCATAAGGACAAGGACTTCTTCGATGCTTTCGTATCCTGTTTGCCTGCCGGTACCGTTTCGGGCGCACCTAAGCTGAGAGCGATGGAAATTATTGCAGAGCTGGAGAACGAAGCACGCGGCGCGTATGCAGGCGCTATTGGCTATCTAGGCTTTGGCGGCTCGATGGACACTTGTATCACAATCCGCACCATTATATTCAAACACGGCAAAGCGTACGTGCAGGCCGGCGCCGGCATCGTATGGGATTCGGTTCCCGAGAGCGAGTATATGGAAACCGTGAATAAAGCAAAAGGTATGCTGAAGGCAATACGAACGGCAGAAGCGATTTTTGCCCAGCCGAAGAGCCAGCAGGAGAGCTACAACTCCATTAATTCGGACTACTACGTTAAGGCTGGAGAGGGGCTTGGTCAATAATGCAGGCAACCGTGGCCATTACGATGCAGTCAGCTCTTAGTCAATTGATTAGTGGAAACAGCCTAACGCGTGAGCAGGCAAATGCGGTTATGAATATTATCATGAACGGCGAGGCTACCGATGCGCAAATCGCTGGCGTTGTAACGGCGATGCGGATGAAGGGTGAAACGAAGGACGAAATAACCGGGTTCGCAGAAGCGATGCGCGCGCATTCGAGCCACCTCCTAACCGAGCAAGAGGGCTTGCTCGATACTTGCGGCACAGGCGGCTCAGGCATCCATAAGTTTAACATTTCGACGGCATCGTCTATCATAGCTGCTGCGGCTGGAATCCGCGTTGCCAAGCATGGCAACCGGGCGATGTCCGGCAAGACGGGTAGCGCGGACGTATTGGAAGCGCTTGGCGTCCAGATTACGATTACGCCAGAGCAAGCAGCACAATGCTTGAATGATATCGGTATTTGTTTTATGTTCGCTCAGCTGTATCATCCATCGCTGCGCCATGCATCAGTTCCGCGCAAAGAGCTGGGCATTCGGACGATTTTCAATATGCTGGGTCCACTTACGAACCCGGCAGGCGCAGACAGGCAGCTACTGGGCCTGTACGACCGAGCTCGTACGTCTACGGTTGCCGAGGTGCTTGGTGAGCTAGGCTTGAAACGGGCAATGGTTGTGAGCAGCCACGATGGCTTGGACGAGATTAGCATCTCCGCACCAACGCAAATATCAGAGCTCCTGGATGGCAAGGTGAGAACGTTCGATATTACGCCGGAAGAGCTGGGACTGACACGGTGGCCGATTGCTGAGGTGCTGGGCGGTGAGCCGGAAGTGAACGCAGCCCTTATTCGTGCGATATTCGCAGGTGAGCAGCAGGGCGCGTACAGGGATATCGTCCTAGCGAACGCTGGTGCATGCATCTATGTAGGTGGGTTGGCAGACTCGCTACAAAGCGGCGTTACGATAGCAGCACAAGTGATTGATTCAGGAGAGGCAAAGCGCAAGCTTGAAAGCCTTATTCAAACGACAGGAGAGTTGGCGCATGTTTCTGGATAAAATTGTAGCAACGAAACGGGCTGAAGTAGAAGAACTGGCTTCACGGTTTAATCTGTCTGAGATCGAACGGCAGATTGCCGCTCTTGAGCCATGCCGTGGCTTTGAACACGCGGTATCAGCTGCGGGACGCAAGCGTAGCATGGGTCTGATTGCGGAGGTAAAGAAGGCTTCGCCTTCCAAAGGACTAATCCGGGCAGATTTCGAGCCGGCTACGCTTGCCGCAGCCTACGAATCAGCAGGCGCGGACTGTATTTCTGTATTGACGGACCGTGATTACTTCCAAGGGTCGAATGCTTTTCTACAAGCGGTTAAACAAACGGTAAAGCTGCCGCTTTTACGGAAAGATTTCACCATCGATTACCGTCAAATATACGAAGCGCGTCAAATCGGGGCAGATGCGATTCTTCTTATTGCAGCAATCATGACACCGGCTCAGCTTGGCGAATTCCATGATCTGGCGAAATCGATTGGGCTTGACGTACTGGTCGAGGTTCATAATCAAGAGGAGCTCGAGGGCGTGCTGGAGCTGGATAAAGCTACGTTAATTGGAATCAACAACCGTGATTTGAAATCGTTCGTGACCGATCTCAAAACGACGGAGTCGCTGATCGGATTCATGCCGAAGAACGTGACAGTTATTAGCGAAAGCGGAATTGCGGGTAAATCAGATATGGATTATTTGCATGGGATCGGCGCTCATGGCGTCCTGATCGGCGAATATTTCATGCGGCATGAGGATGTCAAACAATCCGTACAAGACTTAATGGGCGCGGTGGAAGCGGGATGAAGCCGGTACCTCGTATTAAAATATGCGGATTAATGGACACAAAGACGATAATGGAAATGGACGGCTTGCCTATCCATGAGATTGGCTTCATATTTGCACCTAGCAAAAGACAGGTTTCGGGAGCTGCGGCAGCTGAGCTGATCGCTGCTGCCAAACGGCTGAAAGCTGCTGATGGTGAACGTCCATTGACGGTTGGCGTGTTTGTAAATGAAGCTTTTGCAGACCTCGCCGCTATTCAAGCGGAAGTAAAGCTTGATGTCGTTCAGCTGCACGGCAGTGAATCGGCAGAATACTGCAGAGATGTGCGTGAGAAGCTGAATGCACAGGCATGGAAAGTATTTTCCATGAAGAAGGATTCGGAAGGGCGATTGCCTCAATCCGCCAGTGAGAGACTTGCGCCATATCATGGGTCAGTTGACGCTGTGTTGATCGACGCGCCTGGCGGCGGTACTGGACAAACCTTTGATTGGGACTCGATAAATGATTATAAGCAGGCAGCTGGTGAGCTTGGTATAAGACTATATGTAGCAGGCGGTCTTCATGAAGGCAACGTACAGGAACTGCTTAGCGTATATGCTCCCGGCGGGATTGATGTATCAAGCGGGGTAGAGACGAGCGGGCACAAGGATATCGAAAAAATCCGATTATTTGTAAGAAGGGTGATGGAAGCATGACACAGGTACCAGATGAGAATGGACGGTTCGGAAAGTTTGGCGGGAGATACGTACCCGAAACGTTAATGAACGCATTGCTTGAGCTTGAGGAGGCGTATCTTCACTATTCAAAAGATCAGGCATTTAAAGACGAGGTTCATTATTTATTGCACAAATACTCAGGACGTCCGACCTCGCTATACTATGCCGAGCGCCTGTCCGAGCATCTTGGCGGTGCGAGAATTTACTTGAAGCGCGAGGACCTAAACCATACAGGCGCACATAAGATCAACAATACGATTGGTCAAGGCGTGCTCGCTAAACGTATGGGCAAAACGAAGATTATTGCCGAAACAGGCGCTGGTCAGCATGGCGTCGCATCTGCAACGATTGCTGCGCTGCTTGGCCTAGAGTGCAAAGTGTTCATGGGCGAAGAGGATATGAAGCGCCAGCAGTTGAATGTATTCCGTATGCAGCTGCTTGGTTCTGAAGTCGTTCCTGTCTTATCCGGTACGAGAACGCTGAAGGATGCCTGCAATGAAACACTGCGCTATTGGGTCAGCCATGTTGACGATACGTATTACATTTTAGGATCGGTTACAGGACCGCATCCTTATCCGATGATGGTAAGGGATTTCCAACGCATTATCGGCGATGAAGCGCGTAAGCAAATCCTAACAGAAGAAGGCAGATTGCCCGATTATGTCGTGGCAGCGGTAGGCGGAGGCAGCAATGCCATGGGCATTTTCTACCCGTTTGTCAATGATGACAGCGTCAAGCTGCTTGGCGTAGAAGCTGCCGGCAGAGGCGTTGACACAATCGAGCATGCGGCTACGATGACAAAAGGACGTCATGGTGTCTTCCAGGGCTCTATGAGTTATGTGCTTCAGGATGAGCATGGCCAAGTGCAACCTGCTCATTCGATTTCCGCAGGTCTTGATTATCCTGGCATCGGTCCTGAGCATGCTTACTTGAAGGACTCGGGACGTGCGGAATATGTACCGGTTACGGATGCAGAGGCGCTTGAAGCGCTGCAGCTGCTTTCCCGGACAGAAGGAATCATTCCGGCTTTGGAATCTGCACATGCGATTGCCCAGACGATTAAGCTTGCCCCTACACTAGATAAGGATAAGGTCATCGTCGTTAGCCTGTCAGGGCGCGGAGACAAGGACGTGGAAGCGATTATGGGCTATTTGGGGGTAGATAAACATGAATCTCATTGACACGGCGTTCGCACGATTGAAGTCAGAAGGCAAAACGGCGTTAATCCCATTCTTAACGATGGGCGATCCTGATCTAGCTACCTCAGTTGCGATTATCCAAACACTTGAAAAATCGGGCGCAGACATGATCGAGCTCGGGGTTCCTTACTCCGATCCGCTCGCGGATGGTCCCGTTATACAGCGGGCGTCTGAGCGCGCGCTTCTCAATAATAACATTTCCCTTCGGGATTGCATCGAGATTGCTGAGCAAGCCCGGGAAGCAGGCGTGCAGATTCCATTTATTCTATTCACTTATTATAATCCTGTCTTCCAATTCGGGCTGGATGCGTTCTTCGAGCTTGTGAAAAGCAAAGGAATCAGCGGTCTAATTATTCCCGATTTGCCTATTGAAGAAGATGAAGAGGTTCGTCAGCTTGCTGAAGCAGCGAACGTACATCTCATTCCATTGGTAGCTCCTACCTCGAAGGATCGCGTAACCCGTATTTCGCGCAAAGCGAAAGGGTTCGTCTATTGCGTTTCCTCGCTTGGCGTTACAGGCGTTCGTGCCGATTTCCACACTGGGATCGATGAGTTCCTTGGTTTGGTTCGCGAAGCGACAGATTTGCCGATCGCGGTCGGCTTCGGTATCTCCAGCCGAGAACAGGTCGCTCGCTTTGAGAAGCAATGCGACGGTGTAATTGTCGGCAGCGCGATCGTTCGTCAAATCGAAGAGGCTATTCCGCTTTTGAACGACGCAAACAGACGCGAGGAAGGTTTGAAGCAGATCGGTGATTTCGTAGCTTCTCTAAAAGGGTAAAGAACGGCTGCTGTTGGATTCCGTATTTTATCAATCCGTGAGTTAGTCAGCATGAACAGCTCTCTTGTCGAAAGATAAGAGGGCTTTTTGCTGCCTATTAGAAAAAAAGAGGAGCTTGAGCAACCTTAAGCGAGATAAGCTCGTCTGAGGGATAGGTTTCTATGCATGAGGAAAAATATTCGAAGGAGGAAAATTATAGGATAAGTATCTTTTTGTTGTAGGAAGTTATGAATGAGCAATAACTGTTTAAAAAGGCTAGGTATGTAGTTTCTGACCAAGTTTTAGTGAACAGTCCGTTTTGCGGAATTTCTACATAGAATACCGCTGCTTGCGTATTTAATTGCACATCCAACACGTTAAATGTTAATCATATATATTCGTCGAGAACGAATCCAGAGATTTGTGTTAAAAAAACTTTAAAACGTTACACAGATATGAGACAATGGACAACGAGTATGTCTATTAGTCAATGATAAAGAGGTGAACGGCTCATGCAGCCCAAAAGTAATATCGTCCACCTTCCCGTCTATCAACCAGGAAAGCCGGTTGAAGATGTCAAGAGGGAGCTAGGGTTAACAGAAGTAATAAAGCTTGCGTCTAACGAGAATCCGTTTGGTTGCTCAGAGCAGGCGAAAGCAGCAGTGATTGAAGAATTATCGAATTTCAATATATATCCAGACGGTGCAAGCGTGGAGCTAACGGTAGCACTGGCTAAAGAGCTGCAAGTAGAACCTAACCAGATTATATTTGGCACAGGCTCCAGTGAAATTATACTTATGATTAACAGAGCGTTTATCTCTCCCGGAGATGAAACGATTATGGCGGATGAAACATTTCCACAATACAAACATAACGCAGAGATTGAGAATGCTCGCATCGTAGAGGTTCCGCTTAAAGAGGGCAAGCATGATCTGCCTGCGATGGCAGCCCAAATCAATGACCGCACCAAAATCATTTGGATCTGTAATCCGAACAATCCTACCGGAACGATCGTTACTCTGCAGGAGCTAACAGCGTTCATGCAGCAGGTCCCAGCAAACGTGTTAGTTATGTTAGATGAAGCATACGGAGAGTATATCGATGATCCCGAGTTTCCGGACGGCATTCAACTGTTGAAAGAGCATCGCAATCTGATTGTACTGCGTACTTTCTCCAAAATTTACGGATTAGCTGCGCTGCGTATCGGATTTGGCGTGGGACATCCCGATGTGATTCGTTTCACGAACCAAGTACGCGAGCCGTTTAACACTTCCCGCGCAGCGCAAGCGGCGGCGAAAGCAGCTCTTGCGGACAAAGCTTTTATTACGTATTGCCGTGATCAGAACAAGCAGGGACTTACCTATTTATCGGAGCAATTCGACCGTCTTGGGTTGTCTTACTTCCCAGCATACGGGAATTTTATAATGGTAGATGTTAAACGTTCTTCTCCCGAAGTATTTGACGGCTTGCTTCGCAGAGGCATTATTTCGAGACCGCGATGGGCTTATTATCCGAACCATATTCGAATTACAGTAGGAACGCGCGAGCAGAATGAGAAATTCGTTGCAGCCCTAGAACAGGTTTTAGAAGAATCGGCGGTGCAGGGATAAAGTTATGACAACAGTTGCGATTTTTGGTGTAGGGCTGATCGGCGGTTCGATCGCCCTTTGTTTTAAAGGCAAACCAGGCATTACCGTAATCGGACATTCGAACCGGCCTTCTCAGGTTGAGAAATACTTGCAGCGCGGCGTCGTCGATTATGCGACGACCTCAATGCAGGAGGCTGCAGAGCAGGCCGACTTTATTTTTGTATGCGTACCAGTTGGAAATTTAGAGGAATATATCGAGAAGCTGGCTGCTTTTCAGCTTAAGCCTGGCTGTATCATTACGGATGCAGGCAGCACGAAAGCATCCGTTGCTGCATGTGCGAAATCTCTTGATTTTGGGCAAGCTTACTTTATAGGCGGTCACCCTATGGCAGGGTCTGAGCGAACAGGGGTTGAGGCAGCATCCTCGCATCTTTATGAGAATGCTTTCTATGTGCTCACTCCCGACGAGGAGACGCCAGAGGCAGTTGTGGAGCGTCTTGTCGATCTGCTTTCGTACACGAAGGCGAATATTGTTCGCGTGAACGCCAAGGAGCATGATGAGATTGCCGGAGCAATTAGCCATTTGCCGCATATTATTGCTGTGTCGCTTGTCAATCAGATTCGCGGCTACAACGAGCAAAATGACCTATATGAATCGCTCGCTGCTGGTGGCTTCCGGGACATAACGAGAATTGCATCCGGAGACCCGACGCTATGGCGCGATATTCTTATTAATAATCGTCATGTCGTCCTAAAGCTGCTTCATGATTGGAGCAATGAGACGAATAAATTCGTACAAATGCTCGAGAACGCCGATGGCGATGCCATAGCGGGAGCATTCGAGACAGCGGGCAACTTCCGCAGCAAGATGCCCGAACGCCGTAAAGGCATGATTCATTCCGCATTTGACTGTTACGTGGACATTCCCGATCACCCTGGTATTATTGGAAAAATAACTAGCGAACTAGGAAACAGCCTTATTAACCTTAGCAATATCCATATTATCGAGAGTAGGGAAGATGTACCTGGCATTCTTAGGTTATCCTTCCGAAGCCAGGAGTATTTGGACCAGGCCGTCATTCTGCTCACCTCGAAAGGCTACGACGTTCACCTGTAAAGGGTGAGCGTTTTTATATATTCAAACGCTTTCAAAATAATTGATAAAAAATGAAAGCGCTTATTGACAAAGTGGAAGCGTATACATATAATAAAGGTACAGTATGGTTTCTCTCCACTCCTATCCAAATCCTATAGTGCTCATCATGAGTACGGACCACCCTTATGGGTGGTTTTTTTTTAGGCGTATATTACCACGTTTTTTCTGTATCCTGAGTTTATATGATTCATTTCTTCTATTTCTCTCTCACTCAAGTAAATTTCTTTCGTTTTATTTGGAATGATCTTTTTAATAATTAGTTCTGTCATAATTCGAATGAATACCGTAGATAGCACGTATACAAAAGGTGCTGCAGGCATGATGTCACTTGGCCAATCTTCTGCATCTTTTTCGAATGTAAAGAAAAATAACTACGGAGATATGTATACGGAGGAAAAGTATGAGGCTGTGCTCATCAATGATGCGATACTCTACGACAAAATCTTCTCGGATATCGAGGATGATCCCAAGTCGATAGAAGAGTGGAGTTATGCACATAATCCCCATATATTCGAGAATCCAGAAGGGCTCAGTATGTTTAACGGGAAAACGTACGGTGCTACGATTCATTCCTTAGGGAAGCCAGGCGTTTATGAGATTACGTATCGGGCATAAGATAATCCAGGCTTATCCGCATATAGCAAATGGTCAGAGCCCATTACAAAACAGCTCTACGTTCATCGTAGACCGATTGCACTGCCTGATGTACGATTCACTGGCCTGGTCTACGCAGAGGGGGAAGCACTTGATTATGAGACATTTGATACCTCGTATGATCCGGATATTCCGCAGCGGCTGCTGGATAAAGTATTCCGGACGCGCTGGGCTGACGAAACCATTTGGACGACCGGTAAACGGAATTTTTATAGTCGGCCAGGTGTAGAGCTGATTGTACAAGAACAAGTGAAAGATCTGCATGGAGCATGGTCCTATTGGGCGGAACAGTCCATTTATAAACCGGCGTTACCTGTGGTTAATCAGACGAAGCCGGTCATGACCATTACGTATCCAGGGGGAACATCAGCTTCAGCACCAACCGTACTCGACAAGGATCCTACGATTACTTGGACATACGTGGACCAGGAGAACGATCCGCAAGAGCAATATCGGTTATCGTTGAACTACGTTGATAACAACGAAATTGCCCTGTACATCGATTATGCCGGTGCAGAAAAAAGCTTTAAGCTCATCGAGGGGCTCATACAGCCTGGAAGAGTCGTTAAGGTGCAAGGTCAGGTCTACTCAAAAGGGGCTTGGTCAAATCTAAGTAATATTCGATATTTTGTTTTGGATTTGCCTCCAGAGACACATTTATTGTCGTATAACGGCATCGATGCAGCAAATCCGATCTATACCATGATTAACCGGCCACAGCTGCGTGTCTTTACAGTAGATCCAGAAAACCATTCAATAAGTGCGATAGATTACGAAGTGTATCGCGTGTCAGACGGTGCTAAGGTATTCGATACCGAAACGTTCGGCAACAAGTTACACGCCGCCGGTGCTGGCTGACGGTTTATATTACTGGAGGGCTAAGGCGAACGATGGCTTTCTGTGGGGTCCTTATTCGTCGAATGGTTATTTCTTCGTGGATACGGTTAAGCCCGCGGATGTGAATGAGCAGCTAGAGGTGGAGCCCACAGCGGTTAACGTAACGTTTAATGCCTTCAGCGATCCATCGCCATCCTCTGGCCATGCATCACGCACGTTTTATTTGCAGAAAGTGAATACAGATGGCAGCGTAACAAATGTGGACTTAAATAAAGATGGTACGGCAGAGTACAGTATTCCGATTTCCCTGCAGGCTAAGTCGTATCGAGTGACTGGCCTCGTTGCTGGCCAGGAATACCGGCTAACGGTGCTGGACTATGATGTAGCCGGTAATGAAGGCTATTATGCTTATATTCATTTTAGTACCAACCGAGCCCCGACAGCCGACTTTAACTGGTCACCACAGCCGGTCTATGAGGGTGATACGGTTACGATCTCATCTAATGTCAATGATGAGGATGGAGATCCGCTATCCGTAGCTTACGAGCTCACAAGTCCAACTGGAGTAAAGCGTAGCTTTAGCTATACGCTCTTGCGCAGCGGAATGGTTTACCCTAAAACGGGTCCTGTGCTGCAGTTCCTGGAGGTTGGCAACTGGCATGTGAAGCAGACCGTGTCTGATGGCATTGCGGATCCCGTTGTCGTGGCCAAAACGATAGCGGTATTACCACTAGGGATAACGGGTCAAGTCCTTCATACGGCGGATTGGGAAGCGAATCGAATGAGATGAAATCAAGTAAAACCAAAAGAAATTCGAAGTCCATCCACATTCTGGGCCGGTGAACGTTTCGATCTGAAGGCCAGAACAACCGATACAGGCACGAGCACAACAAAGGCAACCAAGGTCGACGTAACAGCTGCGCGAATGGGTAGCACAAGCCTAGGATCCACCGATCAAAAAGCTTGGAATGGATTCATTGGTGCGAAGCAAGCGCAGGTAAAGCTAGAGTCGCTGAAGGATGGAGATTATATCTTTACGTTTAAAGCCACCTATTCAAACGGTGTGGTGAAAGAAACGGACGTCACCATTCAAATTAAAGATAGCTGGACGTCGTTTTTTGAATTTCATAAGGGTTGGTAGGAATGGAGAACGAGATGATGTAGCGTTTGCTACATCACCTTTTTTAATTTGCAAACTAACATTTTCTTCATTTTCAAAGGTAAGGGCATCATTTCCTGAGTTACAACCGATATATAACTTAAAACAAAAACATGGAGATTCTATAATAGTAAGAGCTTCTTCCGCTGGTCCAGCTGGCCAATCTTCAGATCGCAGTAGGAAAATAGGTGGTCATTTCAAATAACAATTATAAATGATTTAAGCATACATGGAAAATGAGAGTTACAGGAGGAATCCTGTAACTTTTACGAGAAAAGAGAACACTTGTTCTGAACTGTGTTGTAGAATTTATTTATTAGAAGCAATTACACCAGGAGGAATAAGATGATATATAACCAAAGCTGTATTGAAGGCGCAAAGGAACATTTAGCAGATAATTCAGTAGATGTATTAATTGCTGATCCACCTTATAATTTGCGATTTGGTGGGACTACGCAAACAAAATCAAAACAGCCAAGATTTGATATTTTAGAAAATGATAAATTATCACCAGAAGATTACAAGCGCTTTTCAATGCAATGGATCTTTCAAGCATATCGAGTGTTGAAGCCTGGACGTCATATTTATGTTTGGATTGATTGGCGTATGTATGCAGATATGGTTATGTGGCTTCGAAATGCAGGCTTTATTATTAAGAATTGTATCGTTTGGGATAAAGAACATATGGGACTTGGCTGGCAGTATCGTTATCGACATGAATTCATTATTTTTGCAGTAAAAGGCGACAAGCGTATAAGAAAAATATCAACTAGAAAACAACCTGATATTTGGTGAGTTCCACGTATCCATGGGAACAAAACAATACATCCTACGGAGAAACCGGTTAAATTACTAAGAGAAATGATTGAGAACAGTAGCGAGCCAAATGAATTAATGGTTGATTTTTTTGCAGGAAGCGGAGTAGCTGAGGTGGCTGCCATTATGACATATCGGTCTTGGCTGGCTTTTGAGATTGATCACCATTGGTTTGAGATTTCTATAGATCGAATAGAGAGTACAAAATTGTTAATAAATCTGGACCTATAAACTAGTTGGATGACTACGCTCCGCTGGAACCTGCGGCTAAGCTGTACAGCACTTATGCCGAGCTCAGCTGCAAGATTATGCATGCTTATATCCTGATAGCGATTCTGATGAATGAAGGCCTTGGCCTGTTCAATAAGTGGATCAGTAAGTTCATCCACCAGATTGACGGGGGAGGATTCCATCTGGCGGCAAAATTGCCAAATATCGTTCAGTATATGATTTTGCCAATACAAATTCTGATCCTCGGTATATCCCGATTGCTGCTATAGGCTATTCAAGTTGTCGGCCAGACGATTCCGGTGCTGAATGACCATCTTGTATACGGATTCGGACAGCTGCTGCTGGACCGTATGTTCACGTGCATTCAAGCCGAATTCATCGTTTGAAACCGAGTCAAGTGAAAATCCGATAAAATGAAACGATAACGCATGAATCACGCTGCGATGAAAGGGAAAGCCCGGCGGACAGACGACCACATCTCCCATTCGAGCTGTTCCCTCTATTTCCGCTATTCGATACGAGAAGCTCCCGCTCTCCACGGCAAACATCACCCATAGATCATAGGTATTTTACACTTAATTGAAACTCGGACTTGCTATCTCAGAAGATATTGTGAGAAAGAATTGGATAAAGGCTGGAGCTGAGCACTGTCATTTTTATCCACCTCCATGATGAAATAAAGTATATGGTTATATGATAGCGTAGTGCATGTTAAATCACTAGCCTCCATATTAAGATAAAGTCAAATCGATGTAGTGGAGGTTTAGCCAGATGAAAATCGAGCATATAAAATCTGATATTACCGTAATTGGCGGAGGGCTTGCCGATGTTTGCGCCGCCGTCTCTGCTGCCCGTCTTGGGCGAAACCGGCATCATGGGTGAAATGTTCACCGAGAACCAATACCGAAACCCCGAAGGGAATCCTTATTTATGGGATCTTGTTGTTCTGGAGACCGTTCGCGCAGAAGAAAATATTCGCTTATTCCTTAACACGGATGTGCATGAGGTGAAAGCGGAAGGACCGGAGCTTGACCGGGTCATTCAAAGCGTAACAGGATGGATGATGGGCTCAGAGCGTAAAATTCGTTTCGAGAGCAGCATGTATATCGATTGTACCGGCGATGGCCTTGTTGGTTTCCTTGCCGGAGCGAAATACAGAATCGGCCGCGAAGCCAAGGATGAGTACAACGAGGATTGGGCGCCGGAGGTGGCGGATGACATTACGCTTGGCAGCACGCTGCTGTTTTATACGAAGGATGCAGGCATGCCGGTCAAATATATCCCGCCAAGCTTTGACAAGGATATAACGCAAACGACGATTCCAATCACAAACGAAAAAAAGTGCATTACCTCATAGAAGCGATTACTACTAACCAAATAAAATTATGCATAGAGGCAACGAATGGATGTCCTCGTGCAGAGGTTTTCGAGATCAGAGTCTATGGTTGAATCGGTTAAATAAAGATATGGGAGAGTGATAGGTTATGAATAAGCCGCTGAGTCTCGATCCAATTTTTAATGATCATATGGTTATCCAACGGAATAAACGATTTTTAGTCTGGGGAACAGGGACAGATGGCGATAAAGTGACAGTGACTTGTCGCGGTGTAAGCGGTTTTGCTGTGATACATGAGGGCCAATGGAGTGTAGCGTTTCCAGCTATGGGTGTTGGGGAAGCTTGTGAGCTGATTGTGGAAACGGCTGAAAGCATCATTAAGCTGGTGGATGTTGTATTTGGAGATGTCTGGTTGGCAGGCGGACAATCGAATATGGAGTGGTCTTTGAGTAGTAGTGATCAAGCTGAACAAGCTATAGCTGCTGCGGACGTACCTTTATTGCGTTTCTATGCGGTGCCGAAGCTAGCTTATGAGCAAGAGGGAATACAAGTGACAAGCATGTGGAAAACATGCACGCCACAAACGGCAGGGGACATATCTGCGGTCGCCTATTATTATGCGAGAGCACTGATCGACTCCGAGCAAGTGCCGATCGGGATTATTGGTTGCAATTGGGGAGGGACCTCCGCTTCTTGCTGGGTGGCGGAAGAAGTTTTGGAGGCAGATGCAGAGCTTTCTATTTATACCAAGGAGTTTACTGAACAAATGGAAGGCTTTGATTGGCAGGAATTTGAGCAGGTAAGCAGAAAGTATGACGAGGATGTTGACCATTATAATCGAAAGAGCGAAGCGGGATATAAGGGGGAAGAGCTTGGGCAGTATCCTTGGCCGCCTCCATTAAGCCCTCATTCTTTTATGCGTCCCTGTGGGTTATATGAAACGATGCTGCGGAAGGTGTTCGCTTTTGCGATAAAAGGTGTGATTTATTATCAAGGCGAAGCTGATGTCGATCGATCAGATTTGTATAGTAAATTGCTAGAGGTCTTGATATTAGATTGGCGCAGACAATGGGATGATCCCGAGCTTCCGTTTCTATTCGTGCAGCTGCCTATTTTTGATCATAATAACCCTATGGGGGAACAATGGCCGCTGCTTAGAGAGGCGCAGCAGCAAACAGCCAATCGGGTTCCATTCACTGCAATGGCTGTGATCTTGGAATGTGGAGAGCCGGAAGATATTCATCCTCTGGATAAGAAGCCGGTCGGTGAGCGTTTAGCTTTACTGGCATTAGATAAAGTATATGGCAGAGCGGTTAAGAGCTCAGGGCCTGTTTATCGTGAGATCAGAATAGAGGATGGCCATGCTGTTCTGCATTTTGATCATGCAGAAACAGGACTGTTGATTCGTGAAGGGAATCGATTAGTCGGTTTTGAAGCAGCTGGTGAGAGTGGTGAGTTCCTGCCTGTAGAGGCGGAAATTCATGGGAATACGGTAAGGGTCAGAAGTGATAAAGTCCGCATACCTCGGTTCGTACGATATGGCTGGTCCAATGTCACCTATGCAAACCTGATGAGTGCTGAAGGTCTGCCTGCTGCTCCGTTTCGGACAATATGATAAGTTAAGATCGTTGTCAGTTAATAAAATCAAGGAAGAGGCTTCTCAACTCATTGTATAAATGAGCTCGGAAGCCTCTTTTTTATTTTGTGATATGCTTTTGAATTTCGGTAACCAGCCTTTGGCTGATGTCCAGCATGCCGAACGGAGAAGGATGAACGAGATCGGCGGAGAGACCTAGATAGCCGGGCAGCAAATGGGTGCCGTCGAGATAGATGACTCGAGGCATATGCAGTGAGGCTACTTTATCGCGAACGATATTTCGGAAGATTGCCGCTTTCTGTGGCGATACCAGATCATTGTAATTGGTAAACATATCGATGCAGAAGATCCAGCGGTGCGGATGTGCATGCGCCACTGTCTCGATAAAATAATCGATACGTTCGGCGAATGTCTCGGGAGACCATATACCGATCACATTAATGCCCATCTCAAGTGTTGCTATTTCCCAATCATCACGAGAGGCGATATAATCCGCCATCTCCGGCTCCATATGAGCGCTGCCGGCAAAGCCCAAATTGATGAGATCCATCTTCAGCAATCGGGCGGTATTCATTGCGTAAGTTTCGGAAGGCGCGACAGAACCACCGCCGTGCGTAATCGAGGAGCCGTATGATAACATTCTCCGAGAAGGAGCTTGGTCCGGTCTTGGTGGTGAAGTGTCTCCATCTAAGCTGATGAACAGAGTTGGGCAGTCATAGGGCAGTAGGATGCGGATTAAGCTCGGGTCGTAGGGAATATTGAAGCGCTGCGTTAACTGCCTGAGCTCAGATAGCTGTGGAGAAGCATGCACAACAATTTCGGAATCTGATAGCCCGATATGCTGCGGACACAAATCATACGATCCTTGAAAACCGCCATGGTACACCTCGGCAACGCCGTGCAGCGAGATAGCGGAGTTAGGCAGTTTCCGCAGTACGACTCGTGCTTTCTCACTGTGCAGATTAAACCGTATTTCCACACCGCAACCATTGAAAGCGGTCCGTTGTGCGTTTTCATTTAAGGCTGATCTTAGAACCTCTGGTACTCTGCTAAGCTTCATTCCCTTGTCGCCTTCTGTTGCTACTAATGCTTGTACGTTATACAGCTCGAACTTCTTCATCAACATCAGCTTACCGCCTCCTTGAGTCATCCCTTTTGGATAGACATTAACGCTGAGAATCTTACTTTGTCAAGCTAGTGAAATTAAGACCTTAGGAACAGAAAATAGGAGCATAAATACACTTCATTTATATTCAAACGATCATTTTTAACTAATTTTGTGATACATGATGCAGAGATTTATTGATTATGCGAAATTCGTAAACGCGTTATGCTATTAACATAAAGTAGAAGGAGGTGATCAACATGAGTAATGTATCTACTCAAGAACAAGTATCGAACTTGAAAGGCAGCATTGCTGCTGAGCGGAGATTTCGTCTTTGGAAGGACATATGGCGGAGCCGAGCTTTGTATTTGATGTTGTTGCCAGGTTTGATCTGGTATGTGATTTATAAATATGTGCCTATGTATGGGTTAATCATTGCATTCAAGGATTATGACATTGTGGGTGGACTTTGGAACAGTCCCTGGAGTAATCCATGGAACAAATATTTCCTGCAATTTTTCAATTCTCCTTATTTTACCGAAATCTTGGGGAATACCCTTTTGATCAGTATATATAAGTTGATCTTTGGAACATTACCTCCCATTTTTCTAGCTATTTTGTTCAACGAGTGTAGAAGTCGATGGCTCAAAAAATGGGTGCAAACGATTAGCTATATGCCTCACTTCCTGTCATGGGTCATCATTTACGGAATCGTAATTGCTCTTTTATCTGAGACATCGGGCATTGTGAATCATTTGCTTGTCAATTCTGGCTTCAAAGCGATCCCATTCATTACCTCAACGGATTGGTTTCGCAGCTTGTTGGTTGGAAGTGATATCTGGCAAAACATTGGATGGGGAGCCATTATCTACATGGCGGCGATGGCCTCGATAGACAACACGCTCTATGAAGCCTGTCGGGTGGATGGGGGAGGACGCTTACGAATGATCTGGCATATTACACTGCCCGGTATTCAGACGACCATCGTGCTCCTGCTCATTTTAAAGATCGGTCACATTATGGAAGGGAGCTTCGATCAAATCTATATCATGTATAATACGCAGGTGTATAAAGTAGCTGATATTATCGACACATGGGTGTATCGAACAGGGCTCCAACAGATGAATTTCAGCTTGGCATCCGCCGTTGGTTTATTCAAATCGTTGATTGGCATGATCCTTATCCTGATAGCGAATAGAGTAGCTAAAATATGGGGGGGATCGATATGGTAAGAGGCCGTTCCGATCGAATATTCGATCTATTCATTTATGTCGTTCTAGTATTGGTGGCGATATCTGCTATTCTTCCTCTTCTCTATGTACTGTCTATCTCGCTTACGCCGTATTCAGAAGTATTAAAGAATGGTGGATTTATTCTCTTTCCGAAGTCTATTACTTTCGATGCCTACAAGGAGTTGTTCGCCGACTCGGTCATTCCTAAGGCATTCTGGGTAACCGTGTTTGTAACGGTAGTGGGCTCGTTCATTAACATGGTGCTGACGATCCTGATGGCTTATCCGTTAAGCCGCAGAAAGCTCCGCGGCCGTACGTTTTTTCTAATGATAGTCGTATTCACGATGTTGTTCAGCGGCGGACTTATTCCTACTTATCTAGTTGTTCGAGATACTGGACTGATGAATACCGTTTGGTCGATGATCGTGCCTAGCGCAATCTGGACCTTCAACCTGTTGATCATGAAAAGCTTCTTCGAGAGCTTGCCCGAGGAGCTGCACGATTCCGCGCGGATAGACGGTGCGGGAGAAACGACGGCGTTAATAAAGCTGGTGCTTCCTTTGTCGATACCCTCTATCATGACGGTGAGTCTTTTCTATATGGTGGGGCACTGGAATGATTTCTTCTCCGCGGTTCTGTATATTACGAACAAGGAGCTATATCCGCTTCAGGTTATTGTTCGCAATCTATTGCTCGAGAGCTCGAATTTGAGTCAGCAGACTGACGTGACTCTACCGACTGTAACGCTGCAGATGGCAGCTGTTATATCGGCAAGCCTGCCTATTATCCTTGTGTACCCGTTCGTCCAGAAGCATTTTACAAAAGGGATGTTGATCGGTGCAATCAAGGGTTGATTGATAGGAAGCCATTTTTAATACTAAACAATGAAAGAGGTAATCGGAAAATGAAAAAGCAAAAATGGACTTTAAGCGCTTTCGTCAGCATCTTATCTTTATCGCTTGTGTTAGGGGGATGTGCACAAAACGAAAGTGGCAATAATAGTACGCCGACTGCATCCCAGGAACCGACCAAAACCTCGGAAGCTCCGAAAGCACCGACAAAGCTCGAAATAACGAAAGTTGGTTGGGGAACCAAGCTGCCGGATGCAGGCAATGACTTTATCAAGCAAGCGCTAGACGAGAAACTGAATGTCGATATTACACTCACTTCACCAGCGTCACCGGATGATTTCAAAAGCCAGCTGAATACTAGAATAGCTGCCGGCGATTACCCAGACATTATGGAGCTTGACAGCCGCGCCACGCTGCAGATGCTGGCGGAAAAAGGAGCGCTGCTTGATCTTACGCCTTACCTTGATCGATTAGGGGAAGTAAAGACGATGGTCGGGGATGATAGTTTTAAGAAAGGCGTTTTTGACGGCAAAACGTTTGCGATCGCTAAAACACAGGCCTTGATGACAACCTCTTATTATATTCGAAAAGACTGGCTTGAGAAGCTAAAACTTGAAGTGCCAACGACAACTGAAGAACTTCTGAAAGTGGCTAAAGCGTTTACGGAAGAGGACCCGGACGGAAACGGCAAGAAGGATACATTCGGTATTTCCGGGCTTGGTTGGCAAACATTCGCTCCAGTCTTTGGTTCATTAGGCGTTCCATCTCTGGATATGGCTACTGGCGTTTATATCAAGGATGGGAAATCGATCACTTCTCCGCAGGACCCAAATATGAAAGCAGCGCTTGCTGAAGTTAAGAAGTTTTTTGATGCTGGTGTTGTAGATCCGGAAATATTCAGCAATAAAGGTACGGCTGCTTCAGACAAAGGGATTAAAGGCCAGGTTGGCATTGTCTTCATAGATTGGGGTGCATTTATCCGTAAAGAAGGGGCCGAGAATGTTAAAGCAGCCAATCCAAATGCAGAGTGGATGATGGTTCCGACGATTAAAGGTCCTGCTGGTCAAATCGAAGGTCCTTACGATGTAGGGTCAACATCCGGGCTGATCGCGTTGTCGAGGACGCTCGAGAAGGATGAGGAAAAGCTGCAAAAAATATTCGACCTTCTTAATTATGTTTCTTCGCCAGAAGGTTCTCAATTAGTGCAGTACGGCATTAAGGATAAGCATTTTACGACCGAAGGCAGTAAGGTGAAGATATCTGAGCTTGGAGCTGCAGAAGCAGGCTATATCTGGTTGTATCAAATAACGGGCCGTCCCGAATCTGAATATCTTGCAACAAAATTCGACTACGCAGCCCCTATCATTGATCAAGCCTCCAAGCTGAACAGGCTGAACCTGTATAACGGCTTCATAGATCTTCCAAGCGACTTTAATGCCGCTGACGCATACCGCTATATTGGCGATTTGTCTATGGAGATTGTATATGGGAAAAAACCGATTGACAGCTTTGACAGCTTGGCTGGTGATTTAAACAGCAAGTTTAATTATCAAGTATTTATGGATCAGGCTAGCAAGCAGATGAAGGAGCTCGGCTTCATTCAATAATATACGATCTATTATTGCACCCTGCTTGGCGAATAAACCTCTCTATCAACGTAGTTGCTTCCAGCTTCAAATGACTTCGAGAGAGGTTTATCGCGCTGTATGTGGAAAGGAGGAAATGATGATTTACCAAAACGTAGAGCTGCATAACGTTGCTGAGGTTGTAAGCATACCGGGCAAAGCTGGTGTGCTGCTGCAGCGTTTACCCAAGGAGGTGCTCGTACAGGTAAGAGAAGCAGCACAAGCCGAATATAAGCAATCGGCATGCTGTGAAATTCGTTTCGTCAACGACTGGAAACCGGTCAAAGTAACCTTGTCTAGCTGCAGTGATTCTACACGTGCATATTTATATTTCGGAGACTTCGCGGCTGGCAGCTACCTCATTGGCAAGGAGCCGACGACTTTGGAGATCTCTGTTCCGTCACCGGCCTTATTACCATTGGAGCGGGTCGGACGCGCAGCTGGTACTTTTGCACCGCAGGTGTGGAGACTGCTCTTTCAAGGCGGAGAAATACACCTTATCCATGTGGAAGGTGATCGTATACGCCCACCTCGCAAGGATGAGCTGCCGTCACTGCGTTACCTTGCCTACGGCACTTCTATTACCCAAGGGATTGCTGCTAGTCATCCAGCGCTAGCTTATGTGAAACAAGTCGGCTGGCGATTGCATGCCGATGTGATCAATCTCGGCGCTTCAGGAGCTGCCTACTGTGAGCCGGCGATTGCCGACTACATAGCGGACTGTGATGATTGGGATATCGCTTCGCTATGCGTCTCGGCTAATATGCTGAACCAAGGCGTATCCGCAGCCCACTTTGAAGAGCGTGCAGGTGATTTCGTACGTAGGATAACAGATCGACATCCAAGTAAACCGATCGTTTGCATTGGACTTTTTCCTATATTCTATGACCTTGGTCTATGTTGGCCAGCTCGTAATCCGGCAGCGACTGCGGATGAATATCGGGCTATACTTCAGTCCATTACGGAAGATTCTGTGCTGTCGAATGTTCATTATATAGATGGACGAGAGCTGCTTAAGTCTACTTACGGGCTTTCTCATGATCTACTCCACCCCGGTGACCATGGCATGATTGAAATCGGAGAGAATTTGGCAACGTTTATGAAGGTGCTTCTCTAGTAACAAGTAAAGTCTGGTCCCATTTGCCTTAGTTAATGCCTTGAGACTTTTTAAATAACAGGAGGGTTTGTAATGAGTATGTTGAAAGCGCTTACCAGTCGTCTCTTTATTGGTGTCGGTCTTATGATGCTGTTGTTTGTCTTGTCTGCACCATCCGCCAGCGCTGCAGTAACGGAGCCATACAAATGGAACAACGTCGCTATAGGCGGAGGAGGTTTCGTTACGGGGATGGCCATCCATCCGACGGAACCGGATCTCGTATATATCCGAACCGACGTTGGGGGGGCTCACCGCTGGGATCCGGTCAATCACAAGTGGATCCCGCTCATGGATTGGTTGACAGAGCCAGATGCTAACTTATACGGGATTGACAGCATCGCTCTTGATCCGTCGGACCCGGATGTGGTCTATGTGGCGGCCGGCACATTCGAATGGCCGAAGTGGGATATTCTTAAATCTACGGATAGGGGAGCTACCTGGACAAAAACCGGATTCTCTAAAAAGCAATTTGCCAATGGGCCGGGCAGGGATTTGGGAGAACGGCTCGCGGTCGATCCAAACGATGGGAATATTATTTTCATGGGATCACGCTATGACGGGCTGTGGAAAAGCACGACCGCTGCCAGCCCAAATTCATGGGAGCGGGTTGACGCCTTTCCAGCCATCGGCAATGCTCCATATGGATTAAACTTTGTCGTGTTTGATAAGAACACAGGAACTCCTGGGAATGCCACACAGTCCATCTATGTTGGCGTGAGGGGCAGCGGCGTGTACCAAAGCACGAACGGGGGGCAGACATGGGCTCTGATGAGCGGAAGTCCGCTGAACCCGAATCGGGCAGTTGTCGCTTCCGATGGTTCATTGTACGTGAGCTACAGTGGGAATGTTTCTTCAGGCACTCCTTCGGGCGTTTCCAAGTTTGCTGGTGGAGCATGGGTGAATATAACTCCGCCAAGTGTGGCCCTATACAATGGCATTGCTGTTCATCCGACCAACCCGAATATTGTGATGGCCGCTGTTCAGAATACGCCTACTGGTTGGATTTATCGTTCTACGGACGGGGGGGCAAATTGGGACAGGGTGATGACTGTTGCTCATCCGAACGTTCCTTGGTGGAATTCATTTGCCAACTTTACAGCAAGCCTGACGATCGATCCGGTTAACCCCAATCGGGTATGGTATACCGATTTCGTAGGCACATGGAAAACGGATGATATCACGGCGAGTCCATCACATTGGTACACATACGAACAGGGTCATGAGGAGCTAGTGACGTTCGCGCTGCGCAGCACACCAATCAGCGCTCCTCTGTTAAGCGGACATGCAGATATGGACGGCATGCGCCATACGTCATTGACCACTTTTCCGAGTGTCAATTTCTCAAACCCGGACTTAGGCGATACGACCTCGATCGATTTCCAAGAAAGTAACCCGAATTTCATAGCTCGGGTAGGCGGAACTCGCTGGTATGGAACGGGAGGAGGAGGATATTCCACCAACAACGGCGTAAACTGGACAGCATTCGTCAATCCACCGGGTAAGAATGGGCGTGTTGCAGTGTCTGCCGCGAGTGAGACAATCGTCTGGTTGCCGCAGGTTGGCGCGCCATTCTATTCAACTGATCGGGGACAAACCTGGAATCCCTCTACAGGCGCGCCAGCAAACTTAATCCACGACTTCTGGACCTGGTATCAGCCATTGGCATCTGACAGGGTAAACAACGACACATTTTACCTCCTAGATCGTTTGACGGGGAAGTTTCATCGCAGTACAGACGGCGGTGCCACGTGGGCTATTTCATCCACCATCTTGGGAACCGAGATCTCTTACTACAGCGTGAAGGCGGCTCCAGGTATGGCTGGCGAAGTGTGGGTCAATCTTGATTCAGGTGGGCTCATGCGTTCCAGCGATTCAGGAGACAGTTGGGAGAAGCTGCCCAACGTGCAGCGAGCCAAGCTGTTTGCGTTCGGGAAAAATCGGCTTGGATACAGTCATCCGACGGTCTTCGTCTATGGTACGGTGGATAATACTGCGGGGATCTTCCGTTCCGACGATTTCGGTGTCAATTGGGTAAAGATTGACGTACCTGACCCATCTGCAAGCAATTTAGCGAATACGATGGAAGGTGACCGTCAGGTATGGGGCCGTGTTTACATCGGAACTGGCGGCTCAGGCGTGTTCTATGGCGAAACCTTGATGAGTGAAGGGATTGATACTGAACCACCGACGGCGCCGACGAACTTATCATCTCCGTCGCAAACCGCCACTACCTTACTCTTATCATGGACAGCATCCATGGATAACACCGGAGTAGCGGGATATGAGGTTTACAGGGGCAGCACTTTAATTGGCAGCACCACTTCAAGTACGACGTTTACAGCTACGGGTCTATCGCCAAGCACAGCGTATACGTTTACCGTAAAAGCGAAAGACGGAGCGAACAACAAATCTGCGGCCAGCAATACGCTTAATATTATAACGGCGGCTCCTCTCTCGCCTCCGACTAATTTGTCATTGCAGTCGGCTGCGGGAACTAGCATTAGCTTGAGCTGGAGCCCGCCTGCCAATCTTACCAACGTTGCTGGATATAATATTTACAGCGGATCCAGGTTTATGGGAACGACAACAGCGGGAACGACATTTACCGTCACGGGACTTCTTCCAGGTACATCGTATACGTTTACCGTCAAATCGAGGGATACCGCAGGCAGTACGTCTGCGCTCAGCAGCGCGTTAGTGGCGACAACCCTATCGGGTCCGGGAACGCTTGCCTTCAGCGACAATTTCGAGGACGGCATCGCTGACGGATGGACCACACAGAATGGAACCTGGGCCGTTGCAGCAGCGGGCCACTCCAAGGTTTATAAACAATCGACCTGGCAGGCGGCTATGGCTTACAGCACAGTAGATGCCAGCACCTCTGACAATTACAGCGTGGAAGCGAGCATCAAAATGACATCGTCTGATTCCGATCCTGCTATTGGCATCGTGGCGAGGTACGTTGATCCGAGCAATCACTACTCTTTCCGTTACAGGGCAGGTAAAATACAGATTGTCAAATATGTAAACGGTACCTATTCTCTCTTGGCTGAAAAGAGTTTTGCCATGTCCATGAATGTTTCCTACACGTTCACAGCCTTATTAAATCATAAAACCCTTGATTTTTATGTTGATGGGGTTAAAGAATTAACGGTTCAGGACACGAGTCACACCGCGGGGAAAATGGGCTTATTTTCTTATAAAGTAAGAGGGGATTTCGACGAAGTAAAAGTCATTCATGATCGCGACTTCGCGTCTCCGATCATACCGAGTAATCTAACAGCGCTTGCGAAGAGTGAGAGGACAGTCGATTTGTCATGGAGCGCCTCATCGGATAATGTAGGCGTAGCCGAGTATGAAGTATACAACGGCACGACTTTGGCTGGAACAGTAGCATCAACAACCTATACCGTAACCGGTCTCACTGGAGGCACCACCTATACCTTCACCATTAAGGCCAAGGATGCGGCGGGGAACGTATCTCTAGCAAGTAATCCACTTCATGTCACGACAGACCCTTACTTGATTAAACCGAATAAAACACTAGCCACAGTCACCATTGACGGCATGTTAAATGAAGCTGTATGGACGATGACGAAGACGCTGAGCAAGACCACTTATGGCTCTCCAAATCATACTGCGGATTATGGCGTGTTATGGGATAACGAATATTTGTATGTTGGAGTGAAGGTGAACGACAGCCAGCTTCATAATGATTCTGCTGCTGTATATTTGGATGATTCAGTTGAAATTTACATCGACGCTAATCACAATAAAGGCACAACTTACGACAGCTATGATCGGCAGTTTATTAAGGGCTGGAATGACAGCACACTGTTTGAACAAAACGGTCTGTCCACAGGCGTAAATCATGCATGGGATGCAATTCCAGATGGGTACAGTGTGGAATTAGCGATTCCATGGAGCTCGCTTGGCATTGTTCCGACTGCGGGCATGTCCATTGGCTTCGATGTGGCGGTCAATAATGATGACAACGGCGGCGACCGTGACGGACAGCTGATGTGGGCCGGAACGGGCAGCAACGGGACAGACACCTCCATGTTCGGGGATTTGGAGTTATCATCTGTAACCATAGGGGATACACAAGCGCCAACGATTCCTACCAATCTGACAGTGCAATCACATACCGATCGGACAGCGACATTGTCTTGGACGGCATCGACAGATAATGTCGGCGTTAAGGAATACGAGATCTATAACGGTAACACGTTAGCTGGAACGGCAACATCAACAATCTATACGGTTACCGGGTTGATGCCAAGCACATCCTACACGTTTACGGTGAAGGCAAAGGATGTGGAAAACAATACTTCTGAGGCGAGTAACGCGGTTACCGTCACGATGGACGTATCTTACACACAACTCCAAGTTAAGAAGACATTAGATACCGTTACGGTTGACGGATCGTTGGACGAAGCAGTATGGGTCATGGAGAAGCAGGTAAACAAAACCGTAATCGGTACCCCAAATAATACTGCCGAGTTTGGTGTGCTGTGGGATAACGATTATTTATATGTGGGAGTCAAAGTAAATGACGATGACCTGTATAATAACTCCGTAAGTACGTTCTTAGACGATTCCGTCGAGATCTATGTAGACGGCAACAACAATAAGGGCACATTCTATGATAGCTATGATCGCCAGTATATCAAAGGCTGGAACGACAACGATTTATTCGAAGTGAGAGGTCTCAAGAATGGCGTACTGCATGCATGGGCTATGATCCCGGGAGGGTATAGCGTGGAGATGGCGATTCCATGGAGCTCGCTTGGTCTTACGCCATCTGCTGGCATGACAATCGGATTCGACGTGGCCAATAACGATGAAGTCGACGGATTTGACAGGAGCAGTCAGTTGTTATGKTCTGGAACGGTCGACAACTGGAGTAACACGTCTGCGTTCGGGGAGCTGCAGTTATCCTCCGAAACGACGACAGATCCAGCCACTAAGGTTCAGCTCAAAGACAGCAACGGAAACCCGCTGAGCGGCGGTATTGTCACATATTATGACGGAGGATGGAAAGACTTTGGCATAACTGATCATACGGGTACAGTAAGAAAAATTTTGGCGAACAAGAGCTACACCTTCTCCATGAGTTATGAAGGAACGAGCATACAGAAGGTGCAAAACACCGAAACAGATGCCGTTATTGTCTTTCAGACGGTTAATGTCAGTATGCAGCTAAAGGATAGTCAAGGAAATCCGTTAGACAGCGGTAATGTGAGCTATTATGCTGGAAGCTGGCGGACGATCGGAAACACAAGCGGAGGAGAAATCAGCAAGGAATTACTGCCGGGCTCGTATACGTTCAGTATGACTTATGAAGGAACAAGTACACAGAAGCTTCAAAATACCGGAGCAGATGCTATAGTTGTCTTCCAGACAATTAATGTCAGTATGCAGCTAAAGGATAGCCAAGGGAACCCGTTAGACAGCGGCAATGTGAGCTATTATGCTGGAAGCTGGCGGACGATCGGAGATACAAGCGGAGGAGAGATCAGCAAGGAATTGCTGACTGGCTCGTATACGTTCGGCATGTCTTATGGAGGAACGAGCATGCAGAAGCTGCAAAACATCGGAACAGATGCCGTAGTTGTCTTCCAGATGTGAGAAGGAAAAGAGCAGAATAGACATGAGAACTGTTATAATGATTGACTAAATAAAGAGGCTTTCTCAGCTTATCTTACAGATAAGTTAGGAGAGCCTCTGTTTTGTATAATGGATTACTAGCTTCGAATGAATTGAAATAAAAACTAATTTTGTGTTATCGACTTCAGAATTATGACCATTGTATTGCCCAGATCGGTCATATAAAATGTAGTTGTCACAGCATTTTCCAATCACAAAACAAAGGTTGGAGAGAATGGTGACCATTATGAGAATCGAGGGGCGATACACGATGAACTCCATACGGCGTTGGCTGCCCTCCAAAATAAAATATAAGCTTTTTTTCGCTATTTTGTTATTCGTATTCGTTCCCTTATTTATTTTCCAAATTCGCAATTATAGCCAAATTGAAGAAATCCTCCGTCAGAAAGTGAATTGGCAAACGGAACTACAAATTGAGCAAGTGAAGGAGAAATTCAACTTATTACATACGAATCTGTTAACGCATGCTTTAGAGATTGAGAATGATCCGCGATTTTATACTTGGCTCACTCAAGGCGACGGCAGCCTAGCAGATTTGGATACAAGAAGAATAGAAATAGAAAATGAATTGGCGCATATTAACAGCCGGAGTTCGCCGAACAGCGTTTTTGTATACTATTCGCTAGTCGACAAACAAGGTCAGGTCTTTACTTCGTACACGCCTCTTAAGCAGTTGCGGGCAAATGATGTATTAAGTAATCAGGGATTAACCCAGATGGCCGAGAGTGGGCAATCGCTTATTTGGTTAGAAGAAGAAATGGGGGATATTGGTGTTTCCTCACATAACGAGCGGCAGCTATCGCTATTGTCCGTATTGCAGCAAGGGAATGAAGAGCCCTTTGGTTATCTGCAGGTTAGCTTCGATTATGACAGTTGGTTGAAATCAATCATTCGGGATTTTCCCGTGTTCCAAAATTATTTCTTAATAGACGCAGATGGGCAGATTCTCTCTCGTACGCGCAACAGTGCGAGCTTGGCTGCTGAATGGATTGAACGGTTTCATAAACCTTCCAATAGCGCGCAGGAGTACTTCGATCGCAAATCCAATATGCTGTTGAACGTTCAATATTTATCCGTTATGGACTGGAAATTGGTCAGCCAGTTCCCGTTTGATTCATATATCGGAGATATTAGTGGGATGAAACAGCAGTATTTGAAAACGTATACAATTTTCATCGGGCTTTTTGTTCTCATTACATTTGTCATATTATCGAGCTTGACTCGACCGCTTCAGTTGCTTCAAAGGAAAATGGATAAAATTGTGAGCAGTAATTTTCGCGACCGATTAAATGTGAAGCGAATGGACGGGGAGGTACTGGCTTTGGCTCAAAGCTTCAATCGGATGACGGATGATATTTATGAGCTATTTACCAAGCTCAAATTGGAAGAGAAGCAAAAAGAAGCGATGCACTTTCAAATGCTGCTCTCTCAAATGAATCCTCACTTTTTACTTAACACACTAAATATGGTGAAATGGCAAGCCGTCTTAAGTAAGCAGGATGATATTGCTGAAATCTGTCTGAGTCTGGGCAAGCTTCTGGAAACGAGCCTGAATACGAATGTTGATCTGATATTTGCTAAAGATGAGCTTGAGCTCGTTCGTGCTTATGTCTATATCACTCAAAAAAGATGGCAATATCCATTTGAAGTTATCTATCTCGTAGATCCCTCGCTAGATTATGTGCTTGTCCCCAAGCTGAGTCTTCAGCTGCTTGTAGAGAATTCCATTCATCATGGCTTCTCAAAGCTGAAGGATAAAGGTCGAATTGTTATACGAATGACGGAATTAGGGCAGAAGCTTGTCATAGAAGTTGAGGATAATGGCATCGGTCTGAAGCAAGCGGAACAGATGAGTATTCTCCGCAATCGTAAGCGAAATGGGATCGGATTGACTAATTTGCGTGAACGTCTGCGGCTCTTATACAAAGGGGAAGCATCCTTCACCCTTGAAGAGCTGCCCCAGGGAACGTTAGCCCGTGCGACTATTCCGCTACTTGTCTCGAATCCGTTCTTGGAAGGGGAGAATCAACTTGTGGAAAGTAATTCTGGTTGAAGATGAGGTTTTTGTGAGGGATGCGATCAAACAGCTGATCTCTTGGCATTCATTAGGTTTCACTCTGGTAGGCGAAGCAGGAGACGGCTTAGAGGCTCTTGAGCTAATAGAGCTGCATAAACCAGATCTTGTCATATCGGATATAATCATGCCTGAGTTGGATGGGGTGATGCTTCTACAAACAGTACGTCAACAGGGTCTCGAAACCAGGTTTATTATGCTGACGTGCATGAGTGACTTTGAATATGCGCGGAAAGCTTTGGAATATGGTGCGTCTGGATATATTTTGAAGCTGTCAATGGATATTCGTACCCTTGAAGAATCGCTCAACAAGGTGAAGCAGGAGCTGGAGAAATCAGCAGTGCAGTCCCGGGACAAGCTGTTTCTGAACATGCCTGCAATTATTGATCGAATTTGGAGAGTGATAAGTGCAGTACCAGCAGCTCAGAACCGTATGGAATTAGATGTAATTGATGCAGATCTGAGTAACAAAGGAATTCAAATAAGCGCGATATGCTCCGTGCTGCATGGGTCAGACCACCTGCCTTCTGTATTTATAAATTGGATAGAGAGCTCAGGAGAGGCTCAAATCTATACGGATATCGGTATTTCAACGATCATTACTTGGTCGCGAAATTCGATGCCAATCGATCTGTTGGAACAGGATTTTTCTAATCGTTATGCCTATAGGAATGCCAGCAGTCTGAAGCAAATTCCAGCGTTATGGTCATCCCTCCTTACGGAGCTTAGCGACTATTGGTATGGCGATCAGGCTTTGGCTCATAGCGGCGAAGAAAGGAATGAGAATGGGGAGATTCTATGGGAAACAGAACGGCGGCTGATCACAGCTATGGAACAGGATGTTCCTGAAGAAACGAATAAAGAAATTCGAATGGTATGGGATGAGATGAAGCGGCGCCGGCTTCCCGTGCATAGAGTTAAGCGAATGGCTGCTCATATTGTAAGTCAATATTGCCGTGTAACGACTACGACCTTAAATCCGAATCCGATGATAGAATCGCATATTGAATCAGCCATCTCGCATGAACAGCTATTATCCGATTTGTTAAACGAGATTGTGCAGGATATGAAAGGTAGGAGCTACAAGTCTATTCCTGTAACGGACCATCCGGAAATTAATAAGATCTTGTCCTATATACATGAACATTACGCTGAAAACCAGAACGGCCTGAAAGTTATGGCAGATTATGTGAATATGGATGAAAACTATTTATGCGGTTTATTTCGAAAGAAAACGGGAGAAACACTTATTCAATACCTTCAGCATGTTCGGATCAAGCAAGCGATTCGCTACTTGGAATCGACTAATCTAACTGTTAATGAGATTAGTCAGTTGGTAGGTTTTGGGAATGATCATTATTTTATCAAAGTGTTCAAAAAGCTGTTGCTTATGACACCAAATGAATATCGTAAATCAAAAGTTTTCCGATAGTTATAGCATTGGTCATGCTCCTAATACGGAATACACGGTTTAAATATATGCTTGTTTACTAGGAGGTTATTGGATGAAATCAAGAATTGCTTATTTAGTAGAGCCCAATCAATTTGAGATTAGAGAGACAGAGACTGTTTATGGTGATGATGAACTGCTCGTAAAGGTGGAGGCTTGTGGATTATGCACATGGGAATTAAATCACTTTCATGGCAGGATTGGCAAGACACCAATGAGCCTGGGGCATGAATGGGTTGGGACCGTTGTGGAAATGGGAACAAATACGAGTGGCTTTATGATTGGTGATGTCGTCACAGGACTCCCGAATCAATTAACTGGTTTTTCGGACTATATTGCCGTTAAAGGAGCTGCCTCCTTTAAAGTAGGACCACATATAAACCCTGTCCATGCGCTCGGAGAACCATTGAAATGTGTGATTACTGTCTTACGTGGTGCTGCACCGGAAGCGGGTGATTTTGGAATTATAATGGGTGCGGGACCGATGGGCTTATGGGCTATTCAAGCTTTGTCTGGTAAATTACTAGCTGGTTTAATAGCCGTAGATATTGATGACGAGAAGCTCGCGCTTGCCAAACGTTACGGGGCTACACATACCATTAATGCGAAGCGTGAGCAAGTGCCGGAACGGATTAATGAAATTACAAATGGTCATTTAGCGGACTTTGTCATTGAAGGAACTGGCAGCGTATCCGTTATTAACGATTGCATCCAGTTGTTAAAGTATGGGCGAGGACGCTTGGTATTAATGAGTGCTTATAAGTCTGCTGGGAGTATTGATATGGAGACAGTTATTAATAAATCCATTGAGATTCGAGCTACCCACCCTGGATATTCTTTGAATGAGGTGGACGATCAACGACGTGCTGTCTCATTGCTTAATAATGGTGTATTTCAAATGGATCAAATTATAAGCCATGTGTTCGAGCTGGCTGACATTCAAAAAGCCTTCGAAAGTCTTGAAAAACGACCACCTGGATATTTAAAAGGAATTGTTGTTCCGAATAAATACGGGAGATCATATTCTGGATTTCACGGTTAGGAGCAAATAATGGAGTCTTCGTAATGCTTGAGGGTAACTAGATGCATTTTGTAAAATGGTTCTAACTAGGGCCCATGCTATTATGATGGGCTTTTATAAACCAGAAACGATTAGATTAATGATCATTCTAAAGAAATATACGAGGCTTTAAACGATAGCTGTAAGCGCATTGGAAAACAACATAATGCAAGAGAGGCGGCAATGTTAATGGACAAAATTAACATAGGTATGGTTGGGTACAAGTTTATGGGTAAAGCACACAGCAACGCATATCGAGCACTCCCGATGTTCTTTCCGAAGTCGGCGGTGAAACCGGTATTGAAGGTGATCTGTGGACGCGATCCGAGAGGAGTCGAGCAAGCTCGTGAGCAGTTTGGATGGGAGAGCTCCGAGACGGATTGGAGACAGCTCGTTCAGCGTGATGATATCGATCTCATCGATATTAACGCGCCAAGCGATGCACATAAGGAGATTGCGCTTGCGGCTGCAGCGGCAGGAAAGCACTTGTTCTGCGAGAAGCCGCTGGCCATAACGCTGGAGGACGCGCGCGAGATGCTCGAAGCTGCGGAGAAGGCGGGCGTTAAGCATATGGTCGGCTTCAATTATCGATTCTCACCAGCGGTTCAGCTTACAAAGAAGCTTATTGAAGAAGGCAGAATTGGTCAAATCTATCACTTCCGCGCCAATTTCCTGCAGGACTGGATTATCGATCCGAGCTTTCCGCTGGTATGGCGACTACAGAAGGATATTGCGGGTTCAGGCGCGCATGGCGATCTGGGAGCACACTTAATCGACATGGCTCGGTTTCTCGTCGGTGAGTTCAAAGAAGTGATCGGCATGAGCGAGACGTTCATCAAGGAACGTCCGCTGGCATCGGCAGGGACGGGCCTCAGCGCCAAAGGCGGTGTGGAAGAAACGCGCGGTGAAGTCACGGTTGATGACACGACGCTGTTCATATCCCGTTTCATGAATGGTGCGCTCGGAAGTTTTGAAGCATCGCGCCTCGCTGCTGGTCATCGCTGTACGAATGGCTTCGAAATTAATGGAAGCAAGGGCAGCATCAAGTTCGATTTCGAACGTATGAACGAGCTGCAGGTGTATTTCACGGAGGATGCAGAGGATGTTCAGGGCTTCCGCCGCGTACTGGCAACCGATCCAGCGCATGCCTATATGGATGCTTGGTGGCCGGCAGGACATTCGATCGGCTTCGAGCATACGTTCACACATGAGTTGCTTGAATTCATGCAGGCAATCGCTGAGGACCGTCAGCCAGTTCCAAATTTCCATGACGGCGTGAAATGCCAAGAGGTGCTCGAGGCGGTAGATCTGTCGATTGCAGAGCGTCGTTGGGTATCGATTGACGAGCTGTTATTAACACTCTAGAAAGGAATGTGAAAAAGATGAAAAATGGAACATGCTGGGTAGATGAGGAAGGGAATTTCATTCAGGCGCATGGCGGGGTTATCATTCAGGTTGAAGATACTTATTATTGGTATGGAGAAAACAAAGATGCAGAAACGCAGGGCAATCGTGTTCCCTTCCTAGGCTTTTCCTGTTACTCCTCCAAAGATATGCGAAGCTGGCATAATCAAGGCGTCGTATTGCGAGCTGTGGAAGATGACCACGAGCATGAGCTGAGCACGAATAAGGTAGGGGAACGGCCCAAAGTGGTTTATAACCAAAAAACTAAAAAATTCGTCATGTGGTTTCATTTGGATGACGCATCATACCATTATGCTCGAATCGGAGTAGCGGTCGCGGACGCTCCGGCAGGGCCGTTCGAATATCAAGGCAGTTTACAGCCGAGCAGCAAACACAAGGATAGCAGGGATATGACCTTGTATCAAGATGAAGACAATAACGTCTATCTAATCTGCAGCACGGATTGGAATGCTACCACGCTGATTTGCCAATTGAACGATGACTATACAGGGTTGACTGGCGAATCCAAACTCGCGTTTATTGAGCAGTTCCGTGAAGCGCCGGTTGTAATCAAGGAAAACGGAGTTTATTACATGTTTGGTTCCGGCTRCACAGGGTGGAATCCGAATGCGATGTTATATGGCTCCGCCAAGGAAGTGATGGGATCGTGGCTGCTCATAGACAACCCATGCAAGGGGCCGGATTATCGCAAGACCTTCCATGGTCAGACGTCGAACGCCTTCAAGTTAAACGAGCAATGGTATATTATGCTGGATCATTGGGACAAGGACGATTTGAGAATGTCGGGGTACAGCTTCCTTCCGATCCGATTTATCGGTAACGAGGTTGAAATCCCTTGGAAAGACGAGTTCTTGGGGGTATAACAAGTCTCATATTTTTAAAACAAGCTGATCTTTGGGTAACATGAGGCCAGCTTTTTTTGCTTTTAAGGGATTGTGTTGAGATATAATGTTAATACAAACCTTGCGGATGTATACAGTGAATATTTATTATTTTAATAGCCTCTCGGAATTAGAAATCCGGAAAAGGGGGGTCAAGTGGAGAACTTGAGGTACTGAGCTGGAAAAACTGGATAATGAAAACCATTTTCATTAATGAGCAGACTCCACCAATTTTCATTCTTGTATTTTTAAAAAGTATTAGCTGACAGCTGGATAAAATAAGTTCTTATCAAGATCCCAGTGTTCTTTCTGGTCCAGATACCAAGCATCGAGATGCTGACAGGTCATGATGCCATAAAGGCGCATGTACCACATCATGGTCGAGCGATGTCTGCCGGATTCGAGCTTGTAATCAATCTTCTCGCGCTTGTTGGAACGTTCAATGGAAGTGCGACTCTTGTAAATGTTCTTCCATGTATCCGAACCGCACACCGTGTTTGTGAAAAGACGGAGATTGCCATGAGCATGGGTGTGGTACGTTCTCCCGTATTTGGCGTTGGAACAACCGCAGGACGGGGAACATCTCCACTTCCTACGGCCTTTGGATTTCTCAAATCCGTTGGGTTTCATCTTATTCCCATTCGGGCAAATGGGAATGCCTTCTGGCGAAATGACAATGTCGCCGCTGGTCTCCATATTTTTCTGGGAGCGCTTATTTAGATCAATAAAGGGTTCGATGTGCTGGTGATGAAGCAGCCTGTAGATGGCTTCAGCATCATGGGCGGCATCGAGAAGTATTTTATCGACCGCGCCCAAGGTGAATCGTTGCTTAAATTCGACCAAATGCAGCTGTTACTCTCAGTATGGTGAAAGGAGCAGGATTATTTGAATCATCATTTATGGCTAGTTCTGGTATAAAAGTTGGAGGGATAGCAAAGGTCACTGTAAAAGGAAAACACATTACACTTAAAGATATTGCAATCTATGCTGATGGAGCTAATGATTCTAAAAATCTTGTTGGAGCAAAAGATATTGTTCAATGGCGAAATGCGATAATAGAACAATTAAAAAACAAGGTTATGAATCACTTACTATTCAAGGTATGCGAGTGCAAAATTCTACATCTATTAATCCAGGAATGACAATTAATCGGACATTTGATTTAACAAGGTAGAGGAGTGAAATATATTTGGATTAAAAACATTGAATTTACTAAAGAAGAAATTGAAGAAATCGAAATTGCAAAAGATTTATGCGAAGGGATGGAGGTTGATGGTAACAAAGTGGTATGTTTCGATATTCTTTCACAGATTTTTAGAGTTGAACCAATGACAAATGATAAAACAGAAGAATATTTGAAGGCATATTCGCAGCTTATTCAATATAACAAGTTTTGGTCTCATGCCGAATGGTTTGATAATGTGCATATCGAGAGTGTGACTGTAAAGCTGAAAAAGTTATTAAAACAAATGAAAGAATGATTACAAAATACTTTGAATTGGATCGGCTATAGTAAGTTGAACAGATAAATTGGGGCTAGTTATGAAAATATACTTTTAAAAACTCAGGTTCAGGACAAGACTCTCCACTCCTATCTATACTTTTGGACTCTTTTTGAGTGCAAGCCACCTTTCTAGGTGGCTATTTTTTTGCACATTATTGATAAGGTCGAGTCCGTAAAAAAGTTTGTGTAAACTCCAAAACCTGACCTTGCCTTAATTAAGTAGACAGCAAGAAAGCCTCATTACAAACGGTTAGTCTAATTATTAAACCGCCTCAAAAAGCTGTAATGGCGTGACGTAACCGTTGGAGGAATGCGTTCTCCGTCGGTTGTAAAACAGCTCAATATATTCAAATACAGCCTTCTTGGCCTCAGCCCTAGTCTTAAATTTTCGATCATTTAGCCATTCCATTTTAAGCTTCCCCCAGAAAGATTCCATTGGTGCATTGTCGTAGCAATTACCTTTTCGACTCATGCTGCAGACAAAATCGTGTTTCTTCAGGAGACGTTGGTATTTCTTACTCGCATATTGAACACCACGATCAGAATGGACGATCAATCCTTTTACTGCACCTACACGGCCTATGGCTTGTTTTAATGCAGAAGATACGAGTTCAGTCTTCATCCGGCTGTCCATTGCCCACCCTACGATGGCGCGGCCATGGAGATCCATAACTCCCGCGAGATAGAGCCAACCTTCGTCAGTTGGAATATACGTAATATCTGTCAGCCATTTCTCACGTGGTTTCGTTGTTTCAAAATTTTGACCTTGCCTTAATTATATAGACAGTAAGAAAACCTCATTATAACTTTTAGTCTAGATATTAAACCGCCTCAAAACGCTGTAATGGCGGGATGTACCCGTTGGAGGAATGTGTTCTCCGTCGGTTGTAAAACAGCTCAATATACTCGAATACAGCCTTTATAGCTCCAGCTCTAGTCTTAAATTTATAATCATTAAGCCATTCCATTTTAAGCTTCCCCCAAAAGGATTCCATTGGGGCGCTATCGTAACAATTACCTTTGCGACTCATGCTGTGTTTTTCCAGGAGACGTTGGTACTTCTGGCATATTGAACACCACGATCAGAATGTACGATTAATCCTTTTACTGCACCTACGCGGCCTATGGCTTGTTTTCATGCAGAAGAAATGAGCTTCGTTTTCATGCGCCTGTCCATTGCCCATCCTACGATGATGCTGCCATGCAGATCCATAACTCCCGCGAGGTAGAGACAGCCTTCATCGGTTGGAATATACGTAATATCAGTCAACCATTTCTCACATGGTTTCAGGGTTACAAAGTTTTGATTTAAAAGATTATCGGAAACAAGCAGATTGTATTTGACATTCGTTGTTGCTTTGTATTTCTTGACCACTTTAGACCGTATTCCATTTGCTTCAATGGGGCGGTTTATAAATGAGGATACGTATGAAGGGGAAACCTCTAATCCGTTGAGTATGAATCTGTATACTTACGTCGGGAATAATCCTTTGATTTATATCGATCCTTCTGGTCACGCGAGTGAAGGTCATGTTGTTGGTACACTTGTAAATTTAGCAAGACAAGACGGCACAAACGCAGCATATTTCTGGACTCATGGTTTCATTACACCTTAATATCAGAGCTCCAAGAAGTTTATCGACTGCTACAAACGTAACAAAGGTTGCAAGAAATGCACAAGTAGGTGTCCTTGGTGAGCTTAAGCTCGCAGATATGGTGGGAGGAAAACCAAATCAATACTTTAATACCAGTCTAGGCGCAAGATATGTAGATCAGCTATCTAACGGTATTGCTTATGAATCAAAAATGGGTTACGTTAAATATTCAAGTAGAGTCATGACACAGATTAAAAAAGACGCTGAGTTAATGGAAAGTCTAGATATAAATGGAGCTACTTGGGTGTTTTTTAGAAGCCCTAGTACAGGTCTTATAGGTGCAGATCAAAGAGTGTTGGATGCCTTAACAAGTTATGGCATAAATATTATGTTTAAATAATGGAGGGCTAATGAGTGTACTTTAATTATGAAGCTCCATTCGAGCATATTCCTTTTGAGACTATGAGTAAAAGAGAAGCGGATAACTTTTTTCAGTGGTTCTTAGGAATTCAACAGAATAGAATACAAATTTTAATTGACCAATTTGAAGAAGGAAGAGATGGAAGAACAATTAAAAAATTGGATTTTACACCAGAAAGTTTAAATGAGTTATGGAATTGGTTTATACCGCGTATAAAACAAGTGAAAAAGACAATTGAGGAGCTAGCAGAAGAACAAGAACATTTACCTCATTGGCTCAAAATAGATATAAATGTAAATGAGTATAAATTCTGTAAGGAAACAGAAACAACAATCATGGACATAGGGCTTTACTTCAGTAAAGTTTTTCTCCAAATGTTTGTTCAACTCCAATGGGGGATAGTTTATAAACCCCGGAGCTTTGTAGATGTAAATAGACCGGTAATAGTTGGATTTAATAAAAATATGACCCTCAATCCAATAAGAATTATTAATAATTATGCTTCTGCAGAAGTTAACGGAACATCAAAAAATAATCTTTTTGATTTATTTAATATCTGGAGAAAATATGTAGAATAAGACCATTAACCACATGCGAGATTGAAAACTCCATGTGGTTTCTTTTTAATTAAAAATTTTCATTCAATCGCTATTGAAGTATGATGAAATATCTATGTGCATTTTTTTTATAAAAATCAAAAATAGGTTAAAATAATTTTTGATAATATTAACGTATATGGATCGTCTACACTTAGTTGGACAGAAAAAATAAGGGTTTGTAGAATAAACCTATCATCATGAAGGAGCGGAACTGGATTGGCTACAGTAAGTTGAACAGATAAATAGAGGGCGAATATGAAAATATGCTTTCAAAACCTACAGGTTCAGGACAGGATTCTCCACTCCTATCTATACTTTTGCACTCTTATTTAGTGCAGGCCACCCTTAGGGCAATGTCATTAAGTTAATCTTAGAGACAAGATCGTGAATAGAAAATGAATCTGAAACGGCATGGGAAAAAGCCCTGTGCCGTTTGTTTTTTGTTGCAGACTGAAAAATGGGTAAAGCAAACAAACGGATGGACGATCCGCTTAAAAAAATGTTCATTTGAATCGAATTATATTGGTGAAGAAGTCATCGAAGCAACGGCAGAGCATCCATTTTGGCTTGATGGCAAGGGATGGACCGAAGTTAAAGCCCTGAAAGTTGGCGACTTGCTTGTTTCGAGTGACAGTACTAAACTGGAAATAGATAGGATTGTGAAAGAGCAGCGTGAAGCAAAGGTTTATAACTTCCAAGTTAAGGACTTTCATTCATACTTTGTTTCTAACCTTGGCATATGGGTTTATAACTGTTTAACTTGGACAGGTAAGGGATTTAATCAACTAGCCAAAAATAATTCTGCAAATGACCTGATTAAGAATCTTGAAGATGCAGGATGGACTAAAACAATAGAAGCAGGCGGTAAAAAGAGTAGGGATGCAACAATATTTGTCGACTCGAAAACTGGTACTAAGGTTCGCATACTGCTAAACCGGGAGAAGGCACACCGTACTTTAGGGTTCAAAACAAAGGTGGGGGCTATCTTAATGACGGTGGTATTTTCCCTAGTAATGCAAGTAAACAAGAATTAAGAGACACAACCCACTTTTATTTTGGAAATTAGGTGAGAATATGCTGTTGGCAACAAATATCAACGATGTGTTAGAGAATTTTGATTTTACTGATAGTATCGTAACAGAGATTAAATGGGAAAATCAGCTACTCGATTTGGCTTTAGTTGTGGACTACTATTGGGATTTACAAGAAGGACGTTCCGAGACAAGACTGCTAAAGTTAACTTTTAAAAATTGCGCAAAAGCTGATTTTCAATTTAAAAGGGACTTGCTACCATTACCAAATGAGTTAGTAAATCCGGAAAGTTGCTACACTATTGTTCTATTTAAGGCCAATAGAACGAGCCAATTAATAGAGCAGTACGGAATTGATAGGCTAAAGCACATTGAATTATTTACACTTGATTACTCTACAGCATGGTTGTCTGTTCTCTGTGACGAGGTTATTCTAGAACAAATCGATAGTTAATGGAAATACCTTGAGGGATAACTCCTTCAAGGTGTTTTTTTTGACCATATGACTCACCCAGTGACGAATGAATTGGGCGGCTAAACTGAAACTAACTAAATCCTTATCAATCCCGTATGAATTCTGCTAATTTGGTTGTACGCACGTAATAAGTGGCCTTGCCCCGAATAGATGGAAGGGGAACGCCATGTTAGAATTCGGCAATATGAAGGCGCACGGGAATAAAGGGGGGATTATTGTCGCTCCATATAATTCCATTACTGCACGCATTCTCCACGCCGCCTTTGGAGGGTTTCACTCCCATCTCTTAATATAGCCTATACACGTCCTATTAAGGTGGTGGTCGGCATTTTTTTGTATAATAACATTGACTTATTGTATGGTTTATTATACATTGTGTATATAATAATTTACTTTACGAGGTGGTATCGAATATGACATATCAAGAAAAGAAGAGCATTATATCGTTAATCAGCTCCCTACTCATTTTTGCAGCTTATTGCTTGTACAGGTACCCGCAGCATCCTGAAGGGGTACTGGATTCAAAGGAAATGCTTTATTACTGGGGGTCCTTCGTCCTCGGCTTGACGTTGATTTCCATAGCAGCGCATATCGTGATCAGCATTATTTTTAACATCGTCTTCCGAATTACGACAGGTGAAAAGGAACCTGCATTCGCGGATGAACTGGATAAGCGCATTGATTTGTTGGCCTTCCGGAATTCATTTGCTGTATTTATCGTTGGTTTTCTTCTGGCTATGGGCTCCTTGGTTATACACCAGCCCTTGAAGATGATGTTTATCGTCTTAATCGTCTCTGGATTTCTTTCAGACGTGACGGGTTCTTTATCGAGACTGTATCACTACAGGAGAGGGGTCTAAGATGGGTAAAGCACTTGTTGGCAATCATATCAGAAAATTACGATTCAACCATAATGAAATGACCCAGCAGCAGCTGGCCGACAAGGTGGGTGTAACGAGACAAACGATCGTAGCTCTTGAAAAGGGAAACTACTCCCCGTCTCTGGAGCTGGCATTTCGTATTGCTCACGCGTTTAACTTAACGTTGGAAGAGATATTTTTTTATGGAGAAAATCCGGAGGGGTGATGAGGAATGGATTTTTCAACGAAGGCAGCTTCAAGAATCGCAGGTGTTCTGTTTATTATTGCTACCGTTGCAGCTATATTAGGTGCTTTATTATATAATCCGATTCTGAACGATTCGGAATACCTGACTCAAGGTTCTGCACACGCTAACCAGGTGGTCCTGGGAGCGCTAATGGAGTTAATTCTTGTCGTTTCAGCAGTCGGCACTGCAACCGTGATGTTCCCATTTTTGATAAATTATAATAAAACGATTGCTATTTGGCACGTTTGCTTCCGGTTTATGGAGGCCGTTGTTATTACGGTCGGGATTATCAGCGTATTGTCGTTGTTATCCCTAAGCCAGGACTACATAGCCGCGGGAGCACCGGATATTGGCTCTTATCAAGTTTCGGGTACTTTGCTATTAGCAGTGCATGAATGGACATTTATGCTAGGACCCAATTTCTTTCTAGGAATCAATACGATGATGTATAGCTATATCTTTTATAAGTCCAAACTTGTACCCAGGTCTATCTCCTTGTTGGGTATGATAGGGTCAGTACTGATTTTTCTAGTAGCCTTGTTAGAAATGTTCGGAGTCGTTGATCAACTTTCCGTATGGGGGGGAATCTTGGCGCTTCCGGTCTTCGCCTATGAAATGGTCCTAGCGTTTTGGCTCATTACGAGAGGGTTCAATGTATCTGCAATCAGGTAACTATGAAACAGTGCTTTAAGAAAGGAGTTGTGTCAAATCAATATGAATAAAATACAGAAATAAAACGTTCTTCAAAAGCAGAAAACATTCTATCATAGATACACAGTAAAACTATGCTAGGCGACTTAAGGAAAATCGCGAAGGACATTAAAAAAGATCACGAACTAGCTATGGAACTTTGGTCAGCCGAAGCGTTTTTGCCGAGACTATTAGCAATCTTAATTATGGATAAAAATCTTCTTTCACAAGAAGTGCTAAATAAACTTGATAAGGATATGCAGACTCACACTTTTGATGAGCGAAATAACTTATTGGATTGGTTAATGGCTAATCAGCTCACCAAAGACAAGAAAACAATGGCATTGATAAAGTCTTGGGAAAATAACCCTGCACGCGCTAACGGGCAGCATTCCTATTATGAAGTAATAATAGGTTTACGCCAATGAATGAGCATCAAATTCGTTAAAAGAAACGCTGACATCCCTCATACGAGAAATGGCAGCCACTCCAGCACCTTATGTAAAAACCCTGCAAAAGATTTTATTCGAAAGAAAATGCTGCCCTTTGAAACGGTTATGCAACTCCTGATCGCCATGGGGGCAACAGTTTATATAAGGAACTCTTGGAATCGCAGGGCTATGACGTAAACACCGCAACACTTCTGCTTTTGTCCAGCAGAGAAATAAAATCCCGCCGTCTGATCAACCGAACACAAAAGGCTTTAACCTTCTGCATTTGACCGCAGCGTATGACCTCTGTAATAGACTTTACGTGGACGCCCTTGTTCAACCACGAAGGTTGACCGTTCAACGATCAAGGAAAAACCATTGTTATTGACGATCGAGGGTATGAAAGCTACAACAGTTTCGCGAATATCAAGCGCAATGGGTGAAACTATGTCATACGGGTAAAGGATTTGGATTCCAGTGGTATTCTTTCGGGACTGTGTCTGCCCTGGCGGAGAGTTTGATCAAGACGTTCATCTGACACTTACCAAAAAACAAACCCGTCATAACGAATCTTATTGCGTCTGATTTCCCACCGGGATCAAATTTATTTATAACATGCGATGGGGCATTGAAACCTCTTTCCAGGCATTAAAATATAGCGTCGGTCTAACGAATTTTCAGGAAAAGAGACGAGAGTCCATCACTCAGGAGATTTTCGCAAGAATGATCCTGTACAATTTCGCTGAAATGATGACCTCGCATATCATCATTTCCCAAATGAATAAACGCCACCTCTACGAAGTCAACTTCACGGTTGCCGTTAACGTATGTATACATTTCCTGCGCTTACAAGGTGATGAACCCCCATCCGATGTTGAAGCGCTGATTCGCAAAAACAATTTACCGGTTCGACCCATTCGCCCAAGCCAGAAGCATACGCGAAATATCCGTTCGAAATCAACTGTGAGCTTCGTTTACAGAGTAACATAATTCGGTTCACACATTTTTTAAGCGGATATCCCATCCGTTTTGTTTGCTGTAAGCTTTTTTCCTTGTTTGCACCAAAAAAACAAACGGTATGGTGCTTCTCTCCATGCCGTTTCAAATACCGTTTTATTCTCGACCTTGTCTTTGAGCTTATCTTGATGACATTGGCCATGGGGCTCTCTTTTTTCTGTCTTTTTAAAAAGCAACATTGAATTATTAGAATTGTCTGCTTGCATAATAATATTGACCATCCTTTTTTGTAGATTTCATTAAAATGAAGTAGAAAGAAGAGGAGGGTGGTAGGCATGAACATTGGATTAATTGGGTGCGGCGCGATGGGAAAAGTATACGTCGATCGTCTGATGAGGATAAAGGGGGTTCGGGTTGCGGCTGTATGCCATCCCGAGTGGGCGAAAGCAGCCGCATTAGCAGAATTACCGCAGGCAAAAATCTATGAATCTTTCAGCGAAATGATCGCAAGGCCGGATATCGATATCATCTGCGTGACTTTGCCGACTTACTTGCATAAGGAATATGTGCGGATGGCTCTAGAGGCTGGAAAACATGTGATCTGCGAGAAACCGCTCACATTAACCGAGGAGGATTGCTGGGAATTAATAGAGACAAGCCGAGCTAAAGGTGTTAAATTGTGTGTCGCCCATGTCGTTAGATTTTTTCCGGAATATAAGGATGCTCGACTGCGGCTGCACTCAGGGGAAGTTGGAGCGGTCAAGTCTGTTCGTACAACAAGAGCAAGCCTAATGCCGGCGGAGAACAGCTGGTTTCTGGATAAGCGAAAAAGCGGCGGCGTTGTGTTTGACCTTATGATTCATGATATCGATTACGTGCTTTGGCTTCTTGGAGATCAAATTACTCAAATAAGAGCAGAAATTGTAGCTCTCGAAAGTGGGGAGCAAGCGTTGGCATGGCTCTATTATGCTGACGGTACTAAGGTTAGCTTAGAGGCTGTTTGGGGGGCGACTGACTTTCATGCCGGATTTGATATTACGGGAGAACAGAAAGTTCTTCGTTCAAACGGCTTCAATGAGGATATTGTGAGCGATAATAAGGTGGTTCATAAAAATTCACGGAATCGAGGTGTGATTATACCTGAAGAGTCAGAACTTGAAGACCCCTATTATTCTCAGTTGTTAAGCTTTATTCAGGCAATTGAGATGAACGGTCCGCTTCCTATAACGGCGGAAGAAGCTTGTTCCGCCGTTAGAATTGCAAATCGAATTGTGGTGTGCATGGAATCCTAACCCTTTGAAGCATCGAACTGAGGGGAGGAGGTTACTGGCTCCCTTGAGTACTTTAGCCGGTATTCGCGGGGAGATACTCCTTCGATTTTCATGAAAACCCTGGAGAAGGTGCGAAAGGATTGAAAGCCTGCTTCCAAGGAGGCATCCAGAATAGACATGCTTGTGTTCAGCAGCAGGCCGGTAGCTCTCCTTATCCGAAGGCTGTGCAAATATTGAAGGAAAGTTGTTCCCATTACTTCCTTGAACGCAAGACTAATGGCGGAAACGCTGGTATCGAATTGGCTGGAGAGTATTTCAAGGGATAAGTCGTTAATATAGTGAGTATTCACGTATTGAATGACATTCCATATCAACTTTTTATTGCGGTAATTGGAGCTTGGCGGTGTGAGATTGTTTCTTCTCTGATGAGCGCGGAAATAGATTATCAGGGCTTCGATTAGTTTGCTGCGAATATACGAATTTTTAGCCAGCTTGTCTTCTTGGTATTCTAACCGCATTTTTTCAAGGCAAGCGCTCATTTCGGCGTAAGAGTGAGGATCGAGGTCTACATAGGATGTGGCTCCGTCATTCGTTCCTAAAATGATCGTGCCGAATTCCGCCTCCATTGTGGATCCAAACAGCAGGCTTATATCGAACATGCAACAAATCACTTCTACGCCAGTATCATCACAAAATATTTCATGCATATCATGGGGGCGTAAAAAAGTGACTGTTCCTGGTTGAAGTTTATGCGGACTCCCGTTTATGAATTCGGTTCCGGTTCCGCTAACGACGAGGGATAGTTCGAGCACATCATGGTGGTGCAATGCATAATGCTTATGGAGCGTATGCGTTGTAACTACGCACGAAAACTTGCGGCTCACGGCTCCAGATAAAGACAGAACATCTTCATATTCAGGAAAAACAACCATGACGATATACCCCCCGATTTTTTCGCTATTTTACTTTTATTGACCAAGTAAATAAAAAAAATGACCGAATTCTTAATGAAATGTATTATAACATAGAAATCAAAAGGAGTGATTCTATGGAGCTTCAATTAAGTGTCGGTACAGCCAAAGTCGATATCACTCCGCCATTCGCTTTGCCGCTAGCTGGTTTTGCCAGCCGGAGCAATCGAAACTTCGAGACTATCGATAGCCGCTTGTACTTGCGAACGTTTTATTTTCAACAGCATTCTACGGATGGTTCAATGATGCAGTCGCTGCTCTTGTCTACCGATATTCTGTTCTGGTCCGAAGAACTGGCTGATCAACTGCGCATGCGAATAGAGCGTCAGTGGGGAATCGCGGTGGACGCCATTATTCTACATGCCACCCATACACACTCCGGTCCGGCCGTTTCTATGCGAACAATTGGGCTAGGAGTGCCTGATCCGAATTACCTCGCTTTTTTGGAACAAGCGGTAATGCAGGGTGTGGAAGAAGCAGTAGCCGATGCCGAGCCTGTGAGGATACAGATGGGAAAAGGCACATCAAGAATCGGCGTGAATCGCAGGAAGAAGGAAGGGGACCAAATTGTGTTGTCTCCGAACCCCGAAGGATTGACCGATCCTGAGCTAAGGGTATACGTCTTTACTACTTTCGCAGGGAAGAAGAAGGGTGTGCTAACCCACTATGCCTGTCATCCAACACTAACGGACCGCAATTCGGTATCCTCTGAATTTTGTGGTTACGCGATGGAAAGGCTGGAGCAGCGTAACGGATCCTTGACGGTATGCGCTTATCTTCAAGGCTGCAGCGGCGACATTAACCCCGTTATGCCGAAAGTTTCCGAAAGCAATCAGGATGTCATTTCCATCGTAGGACAAAGGCTTGTAGACGACGTAGATGCGATCTTAGCTGGAGAGCTTAAAGGGCTTGAACCCAGTGTGTTGACTAGTAGGCGATCGATTACAGTGCTTCCTTATGCAGAAATACCTTCGAAGGAAAAGCTGCAGCGAGTCGTGGATGAATCGACTTCAGCCGACGTCCGCAATTGGGCTCAAAGCTTCTTGGAGCAACCTGACAAGCTCAGGAAGCAAGCCCGATTTGAAATTACTAAGCTAACAATAGCCGAAGGGTTAACATTTATAGCTATGAATGGCGAAATGGTTGTGGAATACGGTTTGTTCATGAAAAGCTTTTCCCCGGGCTTAGTCCCTCTGGCTTACAGCAATGGAATGATTGGATATATTACAACCGCTAATCAACTGCAGGAAGGCGGATATGAGCCGATTGAATCCGTCACTTATTTCGGCCTTCCTTGTCCCTTCGACCAGGCTGTTGAAGCGGAAGTAAAAAGACAACTTATGGCTATTATCGACGAACCAATAAACTAGGAGGAGTACCAGCATGCAGAAGTTAAGATTAGCAGTAGATGGTGGAAGTCCGATAAGAACGCACCCATTTCCCAAGTGGCCGATATTCGGAGACCTGGAAGAAAAGCTTATGTTGGAGGCTGTTAGATCGGGGAACTGGGGAGGTGTGGATCCAGATAAAATCAAATTATTCGAGGAAAAATTTGCCTGTCTGCAGGATGCGAAATACGCTGTAACAGTCAACAATGGCACAATTGCCATAAGCATTGCTTTACTGGCTGCAGGTGTAGATGCCGGCGATGAGATCATCATGCCCCCCTATACGTTCATTGCTACCGCTACGGCAGCATTATTGATTGGGGCTATTCCAGTATTTGCGGATGTAGATGAGTCCATGCTGATCGATCCGGACAAAGTTGAAGAAGCGATCACGCCAGCTACCAAGGCGATTATCGCAGTGCATATTGCCGGTGCACCGGCCAATATGACACGATTGCGGCAAATCGCGAAGACATATAAACTAGCTTTAATTGAAGATGCCGCGCAGGCGGTAGCTGCCAAATGGGAAGACCAGGGGGTAGGCGCTCTAGGTGATCTGGGTACTTTCAGTCTCCAATCTAGTAAAAATCTCAATAGCGGTGAGGGCGGAGTCATTGTGAGCAACGATGAGGAATTAGCCGATCATGTCTGGTCTATTCATAACTGTGGTCGTGTTCGCAACGGTAAATGGTATCAGCACGAGCGCATTGGCTGGAACTTCAGGTTCAGTGAGGTGCAGGCTGCGCTAGCGCTTGCCCAGTTGAGCAGAGTGGAAGAACAGATGGAAATTCGCCAGCGCAGCGCAAATAATCTGGACGGACTCTTGCAACAAATAGAAGGAATCCAGCCCGTGAAGTATGATAGCAGGATTACGAAACATGCGAACCACCTTTATATGTTCAAGCTGGATAGAGTAATTACAGACAAAATTGTTAAAGAAGATTTTATCCGCAAGTTGAATGCAGAGGGGATACCGGTTACGGCAGGTTATGTCCCACTTAACAAGAATTCCGCCATTATCGATCGTATCCACAAGCTGGTTGGAGAAGTTAGGACTAATAGCTGTCCGGTGGCAGAAAGAGCATCCGAACTTGAATTGCTCTGGCTACACCAGAACGTTCTTCTTGGATCCGAGAGTGACATGGAAGATATTGCGAATGGTATCAACAAAGTAATCCAATCCTATTGATAGAGCAGTAGATTTATTAATGAGTGCTGGCTTCGCAGTATACGGTCTAGTTTCAGAGGATTGGCCAAATGCCTTGCAGGATCGCGACCTCAGGCAGTTGACCGCCTTGCAAACATAAATCATGAATACTACTAGACGAGAGGGGTATCACTAAATGAAAAAAATTTGGGTTATCGTCATTGCACTTGCACTCATTCTTTCCGCGTGTACTAGTAAGGGGAACAAAGGAAACGAGCTCAGTCCGAATAGTGAAGGGAAAGAAAGCACTGAAGGAAATAATGAAAGCGATACCAAAAATCCCGATTCGGGCAATAAATCCATCAAGGTACTGCTTTCCCATGCAGAAGCAGAGTATGCCAAAACTGTAAAAGTAGACGATCTTTATATCAAAGAGTTAAACAAGTTATCGGGTTATAATCTCAGTTTTGATTTTCTTGGACATTCCGACTACGATCAACAGCTCTCTCTGCGTTTTGTTTCTGGGGAATTGGCTGATTTGGTCCGGACGCCTAGTATCGATTCCACCATTCACAAGGATGCGGTTGAACAGGGTATCTTCAAAGAATTAGGTTCCTTAATTGATCAGTACGGTCCAAACCTCAAAAAACGGATTCCCGAAACCGCATGGAACAGTCCACGTGTTCAAAAGGACGGGAAAATTTACGGCATTCCAGTTCTTGTCGGAACGGCAAACGACAGAATCGGTTTTATCCGCCAGGATTGGCTCGATAAACTTAACCTGAAGCAACCGGAAACGATTGACGAGTGGCTTAACTATTTCGAGCAGGTTAAGGTTCAGGATGTGAACGGAAATGGTGATCCAGACGACGAATACGGCTATACGATGTTTGAAGGAGTAGGTTGGAGCTCGATGTTCTTCGGTTCGTTCGGCGTTGATCCCGGAACTTGGCACATGCAGGATGGCAAGCTGATTCCTGATATGATCAGCCCGAAGATGAAGGAAGCAATCGCATTTTATCGGATGCTATATGAGAAAGGATATGTCAATCGTGATTTGTTCACGAAGAAGGAGGCCGATTTCCGCGCGGATATCTATAACGGCAAGTCGGGAAGCTTTGCTGCCGCTGTCTATCAATACACACCTGACTTCAGTGCAGCCAATGCGCCTAAGAAATTCGTCAACGAGCCGGACAAGGTCAAGATCTCGATGGTCGCTCCACCGGCGGGACCTAAAGGCGAAAGAGGTTTAGGACCCGTGTCCGACGGCATTTATTTCGTGTGGGTGATTCCAGAAACGGTAAAAAATCCCGAAGAAATCATCAAATATCTCGATTGGGCATGGAGTGCCCCGGAAGCAGATAAGTTCTTCGCTTATGGGATTGAAGGCTCCAACTATACCGAAGAAAGCGGAGAACTCAAATATGATGTTTCGGCTCCTGTGAATGCAGACAAAAATGCGTTCCAAATGTTCCAATTGTCTATCAATCCCCGCGAGATCGGGTTCAACAACGATCTGGTATTAAAAACGCTGCCGGAATCGGAAAAGATAATTGCTGGCTATAAACTCTCGGCGGATATTGCAATGCCGCATGATAGCCTGTATATGCCGCCGCTTGTCACCTTCCAGAACAACCCGGAAATATCGACGTGGGGAACGATGTTTGTCGAGATGTTCTCCAAGATTATGACGGGAAGTCAACCGATCGATGCCTTTGACAAATTTGTTGCGGACTGGAATAAACGCGGCGGAGATAAAGCAATTGATGAAGCAACGCAATGGTATAATGCGTTCCATAAATAACGTTAATTGTGGATTGCGCTGTATGCCTCATGCATGCAGCGCGGTTCGCGAAAGATCAGTAAAGCTGGAAAAATAGGTTGGCCATCCACAAGATCGGCAGGTGATGTTATGAATAGGCGATTGGTTGTACGCGACAAGTGGGTTCTCATCTTGTTCGCTTTGCCCGGATTGCTCTATTTTTTACTATTCAAATACGTTCCACTACTTGGCAATGTTATTGCCTTTCAGGACTATAACATCTTCAAAGGAATTTTACACAGCCCGTGGGTGGGTTTTGCTCAATTCGAGCGGATGTTCGGGTTTGAAGATTTTTATGAAGTGTTTCGAAACTCAGTGAAGCTCGGCTTCTATTCGTTGTTGTTCGGCTTCCCTGCACCGATCATTTTAGCGTTGCTGCTGAATGAACTGAAATCGATGGCGTTCAAGAGAGTCGTACAAACCGTTGTCTACATGCCTCACTTCTTGTCATGGGTTATCGTCGGATCGATCTTCATTAATCTACTCTCTTACGAAGGCATTATTAATACGATAGCTAGTCAAATAGGTTTAGCAAAGGTTGATTATATAACGCAAGGAAACACATTCATAGCCGTACTGATATCCACTGGGATTTGGAAAGAAGTTGGATGGGGCACCATACTCTATCTGGCGGCACTATCCGGAATTAATCCGAATTTCTACGAAGCTGCCATGGTTGACGGAGCTGGCAGATGGAGACAAATGTGGAGCATTACACTGCCCTTATTGATGCCGACGATGGTTGTCGTGCTGCTTCTCTCGATTGGGCATATTTTGGATGCGAATGTAGAGCAGGTGCTGATCTTCCTGAATCCGCTAGTTAGGGATGTGGGAGAGGTGTTCGATACGTATGTATATACTTTCGGTTTGGTAGGCGGCCAGTACAGCTATACGACGGCAATTGCCTTATTTAAAGCCGTGGTAGGCATTGTACTTGTATTCGGGCTGAATGCGCTCAGTCGTAAAACAACCGGAGAGAGCCTTTACTAACTTAGGAGGTGGAATCGTGCGTAAACCTATAGCTTTCCAAGCCTTTTTGGTCACTATTTTGACAGCTCTAAGCTTAATCATGTTGGCTCCGTTAATTCACATCCTGTCGGTTTCCCTAAGTTCACCGCTTTATGCGCAGGCTAAGCTTGTCTATTTCAGGCCCAAAGGATTGCAGTTTGCCGTTTACAAAAAAATATTTTCGATGGATGAAATGTGGAGGGCGATGGGCGTAAGTGTCTACATTACCATTGTCGGCACGCTAATTACACTGGCGCTCACGTCTATGATTGCTTTCGCGCTCTCTAGAACGACCATGCCAGGTCGAACGTGGATCATGCGGCTCATTGTACTTACTTTTATTTTACCCGCACCGCTTATACCGGGCTTTCTGCTTGTCAAATCTCTCCATATGCTCGATACGCTTTGGTCATTGATGATACCTGGAGCAACAAGCGCCTTTTATGTGATCATCATGCGAACCTTTTTCCGGAATGTTTCCGGAGAGCTGTTCGATGCGGCGAAGATGGACGGCTGCAGCGAGGCGGGCATCTATTTCCGTATCGTGCTGCCCTTATCGACGGCTGTTATTGCCACCATCGGTCTCTTCCATGCCGTTTATCAATGGAACACTTACTTTTCCGCACTTGTTTTCATCAGGGACAAGACACTCTATCCTTTGCAGGTGCTATTGCAGAACCTAGTCGCTAAGAAAGGTTTGAACAACTTCATGGGGGAGGTACAGTTCGAACTAAATATGCCTGTTACGCCGGAAATGATGAGCGCAGGCATTATTATTTTTGCCACGGTGCCAATTCTGGTCGTCTACCCGTTCCTGCAAAGATATTTTGTCAAAGGCGCAATGCTGGGATCGCTTAAAGAATAATAGAGGAGGTTATTAAATGAAACGTTATCTAGTGTATCTGACAAAAATAGTGATGGTTCTAGCTCTTGCTACAACCGGATTTCTCATCGGCCCGTTCGAGCGCGCCAGTGCGGCGATTGCGGATATCGACAAGATCGTACCAACCCCTCAGCAGGTTAGCTATACGGACGAGTTTTTGACGCTGCATGACGGTACTTCCTATAAAGCGGCTATCGTAATCGGAAGAGATGCTTCACCGGCGGAGGAGGAGGGCGCAGATTTGCTGCAAAGAGTCATTGCCCGCAAGAACGGGCAGCAAATTCCGATACTCTACGACGATCAATCCAATTCCGGCTATTCGGTGGTCATTGCCATCGGAACGGCGAATACCAATACCATTAACGGCAGCCACTCCATTGATGTTCCCGATCATAAGGAGGGGTATGCAATCGAGCGGGCGTTGGTCGGCAATCGGCATATTGTGTTAGTAACCGGTTACGAGGCTATCGGAGCCTATTACGGTGCGACGAGCCTTTCCCAAATGGTTGATTCGAGCGGCTCCCTAACCCGGCTGCGGGTCGTATCGGTTCGCGACTATCCGGATATGGATATGCGGATCATCAAGGACATCTACACAAAATTTCATGCTAATAATGAAGGAGAATTTTCGTATTCCGACGCTAGAGACTGGATGCATATGCTTCCTTTGCTGAAGATTAACGTGTTCAACTTATGTTACTCTCATCTGTTAGAGACTGGATGGAGAAATCCTTCTTCGGATTACGTGAATGCGGTAAAGGAATTTAGCAATTATGAAAGGGACAAAGGGATCATTCAATTTATGCAGGGGGTCAATCCCGGTTATTCGGGAGGGCTGCCGACTGATGCGGAGTATAGTAAGCTGCTCGATTTATTTAAATTATCACTAGATGAAGGCGCTTCCAAAATTATGCTGGCCTTTGACGATCAGGCCTATCCGGATCCGGCGAAACATCGGGATTTGGCCAATAAAGTACAAAAAAGTTTGTCAGGCCAGGAAGGGTTCTATTTGCTGGCGACACCCGAGAAATATTTTCTTGGCGAATCGGATATCAGCACTTACTTGAATACCTTTACGGACGGACTGAACCCGGAGATCGGAGCGACTTGGACAGGGTATGATGTCTTCTCGACGGAGGTAACGCCTGCCCACGTATCCACTTGGAGAAATTCTACGAGCAATCCTTATAAACTGCCATTCTATTGGCACAATGACTACGAACTGGCGGATACTAGATTGAATTTTAACGATAAGGACGTACCGAAATGGGAGATAGACAACTATTACTTTACAGATTCAAGAGTTCCGTTTAAAACGAAAACACTAGTTCCGCCTGCTCAATCTTTAACATTGCCGGGCAGTTACGTATGGAACGATATGCCGCGAAATACTTCCGAAGGCGTCTTGGAAAATATTTTCCGGCCGACAACTCCGCACAAAATCTATGCCATTTCGATGGCAAACTGGATGTGGAATCCTGATGCCTACAAGAACGATGCGACAGAGTTTGCGCGTGCCAAAAAATATTGGGACACGATCGTATCCAATCCGGGATTTAAGAAAACCGCTACTTCGTCATCGGAGTACAGCGCTGACTATGCCGCCATTAAAGCCGTGGACGGTATTAACAGCAATGACACCGTGGAGAATGCTTGGGCTACCGCTAGCGGCGCTACGCTTAATTCCTGGTGGAAGCTGGACCTAGGCAAAAAGCAGAAAATGGAAGGCGTGCGAGTCAAGTATCGTGAGTTTGAAGAAAAAGCATACATGGTTCCGAACTCGGTAACCGTACAAATAAGCAACGACAACGTCAACTGGACAACGGTCGTAAGTCAATCGACGAACGTTCCGCTGGAAGGTTCAACCTATGCATCCGAAGTGTACTTCTATCCTTTCCAGGGGGAGGCTAGATACGTACAATTGAAGTTTCCTACAGGCGGGCAAAACTCGATCATCGAGCTTTCGGAGGTTGAAATCGCTCAAGAAAAATCGGCAGCAGCATCCGTTAATCTAGCGATCGGAAAGACGGCTTCCGCATCCTCTGTAATTGATAGTACCTACGCTGCAGGCAAGGCAAACGACGGTTTGAATAGTCATGGGACCGCCAATCCGAACAATGCGTGGTCAAGCACCTCGGGTACGAACCTGAACAGTTGGTGGAAGGTTGATTTGGGACAGCAGGAAAAGTTTAAAACCATCGAGGTAAAATTCAGGGAATTTATCTCAGATACGGCCTATATGGTGCCTAAGACGATTACTATTCAAACAAGCGACGATAATACGAATTGGACGACACTGATCGCAAGATCGGCTAACGTTCCTGCGACGGGTCAGTCTTATGGGTCCGCTACGTATTCCTATTCCGTAAACGGCAAAGGAAGATATGTCCGATTGCTGTTTGAGGACGGCGGCCAGGATACGCTGGTGCAATTGTCGGAGGTTGGGATCTTCAACCGCAGTCTTCCTCAGCATCAGCGGCAGGCGCAAAATGCCGCCTTCAAGAGAAAAGCGACGGCTTCATCGGTGTATTCGACGATGTATCCGGCCTCTAAGGCAAACGACGGTACGCACTCCCGCAGAACGGCGGAGAATGCATGGGCTTCAACCGCCGCGGGAGCGGTAAACTCTTGGTGGGAGGTAGATTTGGGAAAAATAACGTCCATACAGGATGTGGCTTTATACTTCCGGGAATTTCCTTATGGCACCGCATATACCGTGCCGGCTAACATCACCTTTGAGGTTAGTAATGACAAGGTTGCTTGGACTAGCGCACTGAGTGCGACTAATGTGCCTATCGAGGGTCTGAGCTACGATTCATCGAAGTACTCGTACACCTTGAACGCTTCGGGAAGGTATTTGCGTTTGAAATTTCCAGGAGGCGGTCAGAGCGGCCTTGTGGAACTATCCGAGGTCGAGGTGCGTTCGCCGCAGCTTGCCCGATCCGATTTCCATAACGTCATCTCTCAGGATGGCGCTGACGCATGGATGTACAAACATACCGACGGTTACTATTATTACACCCGGACCACGGGAAACAATGTGACGATCTGGAGATCCAAGACCATGTCCGGTATGGAGTCCGGCGAGAAGAAGGTCATCTGGGCCCCGCCGACCGACAACCCCAATGCGGCTAACTGTCAGGCTATCTGGGCGCCGGAAATTCATTTTCTGAACAATGCCTGGTATGCTTATTATTCGGCCACGACATGCGGTGATACGGATGGTTACAACCATCGCATGTTTGTACTGGAAAATACAAACGCCGATCCGTTCCAAGGAACCTTTACCGATAAAGGGAAAATAACCGACGCGACGGATTTGTGGGCCATCGACGGCACCRTGTTGAATCTTGCAGGACAATTGTATTGGTTCTGGTCCGGATGGGATTCTCCGTATCAGGTACGTCAGAACCTCTATGTGGCATCGATGAGCAATCCGTATACGCTGTCCAGCGCAAAGACGTTAATAGCATCGCCTACTTATGGCTGGGAGATGAGTCAGGGTGGTCCTGATATACCTGATATAAATGAAGCTCCGCAGCCTATCGTTAAAGGCAATAAGGTGAATTTGGTATACTCGGCTAATGGCAGCTGGAGCGATAGTTACAACTTGGGACTGTTGACGGCAAGCACCACGTCCAACTTATTGTCTGCAGCTTCCTGGACGAAGAAGAACACGTCGATTTTCAGCAGTGGAAGCGGCATCTATGGACCGGGGCACAATAGCTTCACCAAATCGCCTGACGGCACTGAGGATTGGTTAATCTATCATACTGCTAGATATTCAGGCGCAGGTTGGACACGGCATGTAAGGGCGCAGCCTTTTACGTGGAATGCCGACAACACGCCTAACCTCGGCGCTCCGGTCTCGCCGAACTTTCCGATCCGGAAACCGTCCGGAGAGCCCGAGAGGAAGCGGTATGAAGCCGAGGAAGCGAAGCTTGCGAACGGGGCAAAGAGAGTTCAGGACGAGACGGCCTCAGGCCGCAAAAAGGTTGGATACATCGATAATGCGAACAGTTATATCGAATTTGATGTTACCGTCGCTTCTGCAGGTTCCTATATCCTGTTGGCAAGAACGGCTAACGGAATGACCGGCAATCCGACCTCGACCTACAGTGTGACTGTCAATGGAGGAACGAGTCAATCAGTTGACATTTCGTATTCCGGCTGGGGAAACTGGGGGACAACTGCAATTGAGAAAACTTTAACGGCCGGACATAATAAAATCAGGTTTACCAAAGGCGCTAATTACGCGGAGATTGACTATCTGGATGTTATGCTTAAACCGTGAAAAGAGCTTTTTGATGAGGGCCAATTGTCCGACGGGTTGATCGTCGGCCGATTGGCCTTCTAGTGTTGCAGCAGAGGATGCCATAATTCCGAACTGGAGTACGTATGAACAAGCGGATTATGTCCGCATAGTGCAAAATTATGTCCGGTTAATTCAAAGATTAATATAGCTTGGGAGTTTATCATAAAAGAATATGCCATCACGAATAGACTTTTAGAGTAGAAAGTATAAAATTACTCGATTCTTTGAAAACAAAGAACAATAACCAATCACTTTACTAAAGAAAAGAGGAATTAATTATGATAGCAAACAAAATTCCGCAATTAGGAAATACGGCACGAAGCTATGATCTTGTTCCAGGCTGGATAAAGCTTCCTGGTCACTTAGAGTTTGGCTATACACATGGGATTGTCGTAGACCATCAGGATAACGTCTATGTCTTTCATACAGGTAAACCCTCCATTTTCAAATTTAATCAGACAGGGGAATTTCTAGCGGCCTGGGGCGAAGAGTTCGAGGGTGGCGCACACGGATTTTATCTCCATAAGGAGCAAAACAATGAATTCCTCTTTATTACTGACACCTCTCGAGGTAATGTAGTAAAAATGGATTTAAGCGGAAAGCACTTGCTGACATTGGGAACACCTGATCGTCCTGATTTATATAACGAGGAGCTTAAATATATCCCTACAGATGTAGCCGTTTCGGCAAATGGTGATATTTATGTATCTGATGGCTATGGTCAAAGCTGGATTCATCAATATACGGCATCAGGGGAATATATCCGTTCCTGGGGTGGAAAAGGTACGGAATTGGGACAATTGAACTGTCCACATGGTATTTCCATTGATATACGCAGTGGTGTAGAAGAGGTTTATGTAGCTGATCGTGGCAATCATCGTATTCAAGTCTTTACCTTACAGGGCGATTTCAAAAGAGTCATCGATAATGATATGGATCAGCCCTGCAGCTTCTATTATCATGGGGACGATCTCTTCTTCCCAGACTTAAACAGTCGAATTACGATCTTCGACAAAAATGATCGGTTGATCTGTCATTTAGGCGAAGATCAGCAGGCTTACAAACAAGAAGGCTGGCCGAATTTGCCTAAATCATACTACACAGATAATAAATTCAGTTCACCACATGGTATTTGTGTAGATTCCAAGGGATCGGTTTATGTTGCTGAATGGATTTTCGATGGACGTGTAACTAAGCTAACGCTGACATAATAGTATAGTAAATAAAGGAAACCGGCTTGTCCAGGATGACTGGAGATGCCGGGTCTTTTAATAGTAATAAAGCTTATTTACCATTTATAGGATGCCTGTTAGATAACTTCACTCCATGAACAGGGAATGAAATAATACGTAATAGATGAGCAGGCAAAGTGGCCTGCTTTTTTTTAGCGCGTGCCCAGAGGCACGCATCTTCTAGCTGGTGAAAGTCCGACCATGGGAGTGTCCAAGCCCCCATGTAGCTAGGATGCCTACGTACGGCTAAAGCTTTGTGCAGAAGCGTTTCGACAAAAGTTCTGTCTGAGACAGGGTGAGCAACATGCCAGGCTGTAACATCAAGTGAATCTTGCCTATTGGTTCTAATTAAACACTAATCGGACCCATCACCATACATTCGAAAAAGCCTCTTACGTCTATGGTGTTGGTTTGCTCGAGCGGATTATTGGTATCGATGGCAGCCGTTCTTCTTATCTCCTGAATGGCCACGGCGATGTCGTGGAAATGAGTGATATGGAAGGTAACGTGCAGAATCAATATGTTTACGACATTTGGGGTAAACCATTACAAGAAACGGGATCTGTGGATAATCCTTTCCGTTACTCAGGAGAATATTGGGATGATAGCGTTAATCTTCAATATTTAAGAGCACGGTGGTATGATCCTTCAACGGCTCGGTTTATTAATGAGGATACGTATGTGTAAATTGAATAGATAATTAGAGGGCTAGTATGAAAATATACTTTTAAAACCTACAGGTTCAGGACAGGACTCTCCACTCCTAGCTATACTTTTGCACTCTTTTTGAGTCTAAGCTACCTTTCTAGGTAGCTTTTTTTCTTTAGTAAACTAATTAGTGATTCGGCATATCTGGGAAAATAGCAAGATGATGGTTCGACTGAATTGTCTAAGTAAGTCGGGAGGATGGCTTTATCGCAAACGAAATGAAACGATAGAGTGATGCTTCGCGAATGCTAAAGAGATCCAGGGGTTTCGCTACTGTCTTTTACGGTGGTTACAAAACGTGTTGGAACAAGAGTTAATGACCAGGACTTCTTCCCGTGCCATTCCTGAATTCCGTTTTATTCTCGGTCTTTTTTTTGAGCTTATCTTAAAGAAAAGAGCTGAATACGTAGGCACAAACATCTATAAACTACGTTGGCTCGTTGCTTCCTAGCTTCGGGTTGTTAAAGCTTCATCCGTCGGCTAATTGTAAATACGGAATATATAGACTTTTAAAAACACTAACGTTTCCAGAAAAACTCGGCGACCGTACTCCGGTTGAATACCGAATCGCGATCGCCGCATAAATGAATACTCTTTCTCACTGTCTATTTTACGGGGGTAAAACCAGTTGGGTCGGAGGCTTGTCTTATTTTGGGAGGAGTCTGGCCGTTCGACGATTATTCCTGCAATCGACGCTGCGGCAGTAGGAGCGTGAACGAGGTTTCCCCATACGGGGTACTGGTCAAGCGGATGTGGCCTTGATGCAGGTCGACGACTTCTTTCACGATGGAAAGTCCGATGCCGAGACCTTCGCCTTGCCTTCCTTCGTTCGCGCGAAAGAATCGTTCGAAGACGCGGTCGCGGTCGGCGTGGTCGATGCCTCTCCCCCGATCCTTCACGATGATAAGCACGCAATCGTCTTCTTGGACGAGTCCGATCCCTAGATACTCCCCGTCGCTGCCATAACGTAAAGCGTTGTCCAGCAAGTTGCGAACGGCGCGCTCCATGAGGGAAGCGTCGAGATCCGACTCGACGTCCTTCTCCGGGATCTCAATGTCGACCGCATAGTTTTGCCCGTCCAACAGCAACAGATAGTCGGACACGATTTTTCGCATCAATTCGGACAAGTTGGTCGGGGTGGGATGAATCTCGAACACACCTGAGTCTTGCCGAGAGATGTCCAGCAGCTGATCCAACAGTTTGTCCATGTAGCGGGAACGTTGCAATATGATTTTCGCGCTTTTGCGAAGCTCTCCGTCGTCATGGAACGAATTCGTGCGAATCGTCTCGGCATAGCCCAGGATCATGGTTAGCGGCGTTCGCAAATCGTGGGACAAATTGGACAGCAGCAGTCGGCGTCGTTTATCGAACTGCTCGATTTGAACGGCCTGTTGCTGAATCCGGCGAGCCATCTCGTTGTAATGACGGGTGAGCTGGCCGACTTCGTCCTTCGACTTGTCCTCTAGCACCAGGACGTCGCTTCTTAAGCCGACTTGGCCCAAGGCCTTGTTCAGCTTGCCGATGCGACGATTAATGGAGGAGAAGAACCAGATCGACAGGAAATAGGGGACCAGGGCGGATAGCAGGACTGGCAGGATGAGAGCGTACAACAGCTTGAATGATCGTGAAAAGAAGTAGACTTGCCCCGTTTTCATCTCATCGCTAGGCAAGCTTAACAACAGATATTCGGATTGTCCGTTCCGGGCCAGGGAATATACGAGAGTGGCCGTTTCATGCTCGGCCCAGAGGTTGTCCGGCATATTCACGAAGCGTCCGGCCAACTGTCCGAAGTCGTATCGGGCCGTTCCGCCGGTAGTATCGTAGATCCTCGAGCCGTCCGACGCGACCCATTCCAAGCGTATCGCCGGATGCCGGTCATGAACCGCATCCAGAATCGGTCGAACGCCGTCAAGACTATGCCTTTCGACGGTCAGCAGCGTCTCGTGCGCGATCGACTCCAATTGATTCAGATTATACCCATCATTCCATATCTTCGTGACAATGAAGGACAACAACAAGAATAAAATCAGGCTGCTTGCAGCGCTGATCAGCATGACAAGCCAGAGCTTCGTGCGACTTTTCATATGCCGTCTCCTGAGAATCGATAACCGATGCCTCTTACCGTATGAATCTGCGGTGCGGTATCGGAGTCGTCGTCGAGCAAGGCGCGCAACCGGTTCATGAATACGCTCAAGTTGTTGTCATTCACGTGATCGTGCTTCCAGACATGCAGGTAAATGTCTCGCTTGGTCAGCACGCGATCCGGATTCTTCATGAACAATTGCAGCAGCTCGCATTCGTATTGCGTCAATTCGTGACGTTGCGATCCGTTGGCCAGCACCATATTATCGATGTCGAGCGCCAGCTTATTCATCCGAATGACCCCGTAGGGGTGCGACGTGCTGCCGGGACGATGCCTTCGGAGTTGCGCCTGTGCGCGGGCAAGCAATTCCATCGGACTGAACGGCTTGGTGACGTAGTCGTCCGCTCCCAACCCTAACGTATCGATCTTGTCCTGTACCTCTCTTCTAGCGCTTAATGCGATGATGATCACGTCGGTTCCGCGAGCTCTCACATATTGAAGAACTTCAAAGCCGTTCACATCATCCATCATTAAGTCTAATATCATTAATTCGATGGGCTGCTCCCGCAACGTTTCGATAGCTTGTCGCCCCGAGGCAGCCTCGATCACGCGCATGCCCGCTCTCTCCAAGTGCATGCGGATTAGCGTGCGAATGTCCGGCTCATCATCGACAACGAGAATTTGATGCATGTCACGACCACACTCCGATTCTATTGCTTCCCTAATACTCTCCTCATCATAACGGGAAAAGAGCGCTAGGAAAAGGTCGAATGATGGCGCTATTAAGATTTCATTAAGAATACTGCGCTATTTTCCTGTTATAGTTAACGACGACATTAATGGTAGAGGAGTGTTTTCGAAGTGATGATCAAGCGCTACGTGACGATATTCATGGCATTGCTCTTGTTAACAGGAATGATTCCGACTTATGCGGACCAGGCAGCCGCGTACGATTGGACGATTCGGAGTCCCTATCCGACGTCCGAGGATCTGCAAGGCGTTGCTTACAACGACGGTACATACGTGGCAGTGGGGGGGAACGGTACTCTGCTGACCTCCGCCGACGGAACGAACTGGACGAATCGTTGGTCAGGCCCGGGAATTCCTTATTTCAATGGCGTCGTATATGGGAATGGAAAGTACGTGGCGATTGGCGATAGAGGCGTAATCGTCTCTTCGGGCGATGGATTGAACTGGACTTCCCGTTCGTCGGGAACCTCGGAATTTCTAGAGGGTGTCGGCTTCGGCAACGGCTTGTACGTGGCGGTAGGAGACGCTGGGACGATCTTGACTTCGGCTGACGGAGAGAATTGGTCGAATCGTACTTCGAGTACCGATGAGAACCTGACGGACGTCGTGTATGGTTCGGCCAAATTTGTGGCGGTAGGGGAATCGGGGACGATATTGACTTCCTCTGACGGAGTAGCCTGGAGTGACGCCTCGCCCAGCAATATTCCGGATCTCTATGGCATTGCCTTCGGTAACGGCACGTATGTTGCGGTGGGGTTTGCTGGCGCGATGGTGACTTCAGGCGACGGCGCGAGTTGGACGAAGCAACATTTGGATAATAGACTAACGCTGGAAGACGTCACTTACGGCAACGGTGATTTTGTGGCAGTGGGCCATAACGGACTCGTCTACGCCTCCGTCGACGGAGTGGCGTGGGAGAAACGCGATGCGGTCACGCTTTCGATCTTGAATGGGATCGTATTCGGAAATGGCACATACTTGTCGGTAGGCTACGGGGGAACGATCTTGACTTCCAACGATGGGACGAGTTGGGTTGTCCGAACAGTGGGAACCAGTCATGATCTTAATGCCATTACTTATGGCAAGGGTACGTATGTGGCGGTGGGCGATGTCGGGACGATTATGACTTCAAGCGGCGGCGCAAACTGGATGATCCGAACTTCAGGTACTTGGCAATCGCTATACGACGTGAGCTTCGGCAATGGTACGTTCGTGGCCGTGGGTAGCGACGGATCCATCTTGACATCAGGCGACGGCGCGAGTTGGACAAGCCGTACGTTCGGTAGCTCGCAATACGGCGTTTCGTTCGTGAATGGCAAGTTCGTGATGGTGGGTGCTGCAGGTGCGCTGGCGACCTCCGACGACGGCGTAAGCTGGGCGAGTCGAACTTCTGGCACTTCGCAAAATCTTTGGGACATCGCATACGGCGACGGCATGTACGTGGCCGTCGGCATCGGCGGTACGATCTTGACTTCCGGCGATTTAGAGACTTGGACGAGCCGGACTTCGAATACTTCGGACGGGATCTATAGCGTCGTATACGGTAACGGAAAGTTCATGGCGGGCGTGTCCGACGGAGCCGTGGTGACATCTTCGAATGGCATCGATTGGACGAACTCATCGACGGGCGCCCGTGGGTATCCTATGGCCGTTACCTATGGCAACGGCGAGTTCGTGGCCGTAGGATCACCGAATAAAATCGCGAAATCCACGGATGGCACGAGTTGGACGACCCAGACACTCACGACATCGAAGCAGTTGGCGGACGTCAGCTACGGTAGCGGCGCGTTCGTGGCTGTGGGACTTAGCGGGCTCGTCTTGCAAGCGGTCATTCCTGACTTGTACACGGTGACATTCGATTCGCTAGGAGGTAGCACGGTTGCGGACTTGACCGACATTAGCGCGGGAGCGAAGATCGCGGCACCTGCGAATCCAACGAAAGCCGGCTTCACCTTCGAGGGCTGGTACAAGGAAGCGGCTGGCTCTACGGAATGGCAATTCGGCACGGATACGGTAACAGCTAGCGTGACGCTGTATGCGAAGTGGACGCCAGATCCGACGTACACGGTGACATTCGATTCGCAGGGAGGAAGCGTGGTTGCGGACTTGACCGAAATAAGCGCGGGAGCAAAGATCGTGGCACCTGCGAATCCAACGAAAGCCGGCTTCACCTTCGAGGGCTGGTACAAGGAAGTGGCTGGCTCTACGGAATGGCAATTCGGCACGGATACGGTAACAGCTAGCGTGACGCTGTACGCGAAGTGGACGCAGAATCCGACGTACACGGTGGCGTTCGATTCGCAGGGAGGCAGCGTGGTTGCGGGCTTGACCGATATTAGCGCGGGAGCAAAGATCGCGGCTCCTGCGAATCCAACGAAAGCCGGCTTCACCTTCGAGGGCTGGTACAAGGAAGCGGCTGGCTCTACGGAATGGCAGTTCGGCACGGATACGGTAACGGCGAACGTGACGCTGTACGCGAAGTGGACGCCGGATCCGACGTACACGGTGACATTCGATTCGCAGGGAGGCAGCGTGGTTGCGGACTTGACCGATATTAGCGCGGGAGCGAAGATCGCGGCTCCAGCGAATCCAACGAGAGCTGGCTTTACCTTCGAGGGCTGGTACAAGGAAGCGGCTGGCTCTACGGAAT